>SHYC01000019.1 GCA_009693005.1 Dehalococcoidia bacterium
TCTACCGGGCTGTGGAAAGGCTGTGGCAGTCCCCGTTGCTAGACCCTGAGACTAAACGAAAGGAGGTAGCCAGCGCCGCTCGGTAACATTCCTATATGAGTGAACTACTTCCCCCTCGGTAACATTCCTATATGAGTTGACACGTACGTTACCCAGTGTGCAACTGTTCAGACTCGCGCAGGCGAACTCGCGGTGCCCCGCGACCATCGCCCCTTTCCCCCCTCTTCCTGGCATGGGGAGGAGGTTAGTTTTCCGAGGGGACACCCCTCGGACTCCCCGGCAAACGGGCTGCCGCCCTTCTGCACTTCCCGCGGCCACGGCGCCCTTTTTCGGCCCCTGGGCTACTGGCTTGCGTAGAAAGGCGCTTTATCCACGGAACTACGATCTTGTCTTGTTAGTCATGCTACCGGTTCTCGCGTTCCCAGATCGAGCGATACTTGGGCCCCGCTATAGCCTCGAAGGTCTCTCGCCGCTCGAGAGATCTTATATCGCGAATAACTTCCTCGGCCTGGTTATCCACCTCCTTCGTGTAGCCGGAGGCGCGGCACTGCTTGAGGATTCGCCCCCACACACCCAGCGATTCAAGGCTGCTTACACTTAGTGGCCAGATGAAAAACGTGAACCTTTCGGGGTTTGGAAAACGCGGCCTGAGACGGCGCAGGTGTCTTAATCTTTCTTCCACCGAGGCTACCTGGTCTACAATTAGAATCATCGGGGAATCCAAAGCATCATATCTCTTATCTATGAGCAGTCGTTTTTCGATTCTCAAAAACCCTAATGCCAGGACATCGGCGTTATCAATGATGACATCCAACTCTTGTAAGTTCTCATCTAAGAATTCCTGCATAGATATCCTTGTTACCTCATTGCCTGAGTATCGGGCACAATTTTGGATTTCTGTTATTCCGATATGTCGTCTGCTAAAAGAGTTCTGTTACCTACTATCAAAAACAGCGCTATCATGAACTCCGGCAGCAAGATTCTCAACCGACGAACCATCCCACTGTATCCCCCTTCCTTTCCTGGAAAGGGGAAGAAAAGGTATCTGGGGGACACCCCCAGTGCCCCCGCCAAAGCATGCCCTGAGCTTGGTCGAAGGGGGGCGTTGCCCCCTGGACTCCCCCAAGTCCATGTAACGCTGATTTATGCAAGTCACTGCTAGTCAGACCCTGGAGAGGAATCCTGTTGTTGTAAAATGCCTCGATAAGCCCAAGCTATCGAGGGTCACCTACCTCTTGGGCCGCCGGCGTATCAATATATAATCTTGAGATATCATCGCCGCTTGCATCAACTCCTTGTTGCGGGTTTGAAGATTCGTCTTGCCTGAGCCTCCTGAGCACCCAATTCTGAATATCGTCGAAAACGGTGTACATTGCGGGAACGAAAATAAGGGTGAGCAGGGTGGAGGTTAGCAAGCCGCCGATAAGCACCACGGCCGCCGCCTGCAACAACTCTGCGCCCTCCTCCAGACCGCTGGCTATGGGTAGCAGCGCGGCTATGATCGAGACCGTGGTCATCACTATAGGGCGCAGACGGATTGGGCCTGCTGCGAGTAGAGCCGCATTTCGCTCATACCCTCGTCCCCGCAGGATCTCGGTGTAATCGACCAGCAGAATGGCGTTCTTGCCTACAAGTCCTACCAATACGGCGAAGCCTAACAAAGCGAATAATGTGAACGGGGTTTGGGTAATAGCCATCGCACCAAAAGCGCCCACCAACGCCAGGGGCAGCGACATGAGCACGGCAAACGGCAGTGTCACGGAACCAAACAACATCATCATGAGCATGTACATCAGGACTACAGCCACGCCAAGGCCGCGGAAAATCTCGGCTATGGCAGAGTTACCTTGCTGGCCCTGCCCGGTGAAGATTAGGGAGTATCCTTTCGGCAGTGTGACCTGTCGCAACGCGCGTGAAATCGAGATCTGCGCGTCGCCGGCGGCATGACCTCGAGCGGGCTCGGCTCCAATGAGAACGCTCCGCTGGCGGTTGATGTGGGTGACTGCGGTGAGTACCTCGGCCTGCTGGATCTGAGCGAACTGGCCCAAATGTACGATTCCCCTGCTTCCCGAGATCGGGATGCTGGCGATATCCTGCACCGTAGCCTTGCCTGCATTTGAACTTAAGACTCTGATGTCAACGGCGGTTTGTCCCTCTCGCTTTAGATGGCTTGTGCTGGAACGGAAGCCATCTAAGGAGGCACGCAGGGCAGCTCCCGCGCTTTGAGGGCTAACTCCCAGGTCTGCTGCTCTATTCCAGTCTACCTTGGCCCGTATCTGAGTTTGTACGTTATCATTGCTATTATTCACCGACGCCGCCGTTGGCACGCTGCGAACTGCCTGCTCCACCTGTGCTGCAAGCAGGGTCAGGGTGGCGGAGTCCGGCCCCTGGACCCGGACCTGGATAGGCTGAGCGCCGAAACCCCCGAACCCGAACGCGTTTGGCAGCCCGATCCGCACCTTGGCGTCGGGAAGTGTGGACACTAGTGCGTCACGCACGTCCAAACCAAGTTCGGCGGATGATCGATGGCGCTGAAAGTGCGGGACCAGCAGCGCCGTAATCATTGCCTGGTTGCTGCCTCCGGTGCCGCCAGTGAACGTGTCGCTCCCGCCGCCGACCAGGGTATACAAGCTGCGGACCTCCGCATAATCCCTAAGCGCCGCCTCCGCGGCAAGGGCTGCCAGGTTGGTTGCTTCCAGCGTAGTGGCTGACGGCATTAATAAAGTAATGTCTATCTCACTCTGATCGCCGCTGGGGAAGAAGTCGTACTTAATGAATCCGAAAGCCACTAGAGACATCCCGGAGGCAAAGGCGAACACCCCCAACGCTATTACTGCCCAGCGACGAGGCAGGGACACTCTTAGCAGCCACTCATACCTGTTCTCCAGGACGAAGAACCCGCGGTCCCATAGACGGCCGAACCTCGCCCAGGGTGAGGCGCCGATATGCCGTTCGAGCGTTAGCAGTCTGCTTGCAAGCAAAGGCGCAACGGTGAATGATACCAAAAGAGACGCAACGGTCGCCGTACCAATCGTTACAGAGAAAGGCCGTAGGAACTCTCCGGGAATTCCGGACAATAGTACTGCGATTGGCAGATAGACCACAACGTCGACAAATGTAATGGTCAGGGCGGCGAGCCCGATCTCGGCTCGACCGTCCAGGGCTGCGGCATAGGGTTTCTTGCCCATGGCTAAATGCCGGGTTATGTTCTCTAGCACCACGATACTGTCGTCGACCAGGATGCCCACGCTCACGGTAAGGGCCATCATGGTCAGCAGATTTAGGTTATAATGCAGCGCTGCCATAATCCCCAGGGTAGCAAGCAGCGATGTTGGAATTGAGACCAGCACGATCAGTGTACTGCGCCAAGTGTGTAGAAACAGGAGAAGCATGAAAGCGGTGAACAGTACCGCTTCCAAAAGCGCTTTCTGTAAAGTAGTAGAGGACTTGCTGGTGTAAGTGGAAGCGTCAACCACCACGTCCAGCTGCGTGTTTTCCGGCAGCTCAGACTCAAGGTCCTTTATTGCCTGTTTTACTGCGTTTACTACGGTAATGGTGTTGGTATCCTGAAGCTTGACTACCACCAGGGCAAGACCTTCCTGACCGTTGACCCGCACGATAGCGCCGCGCTTTTTTGACGTGACATCTATTGTCGCGACATCCTTCAGGCGAACCGCGCCCTGGGGTGTCGGCGTCAATACCAGGTCGCCCAACTGAGAGGCGGATGAAGCGAGCGCATCAAAGTAAACGCTGTAGTCCTTATTGCCCTGGGTTATGGTGCCGGCGGGCACCTCCAGTTGCTGCGTCTGAAGCGCGTTGATCACGTTATTTATGGAGAGACCGCGTCCGGCAAGGTTCTGCTCATCAACGCGTATATGTACTTCCCTCGTGATGCCTGAACGAATGTTTACGGCGCCCACCCCGGCAACCGCAGCCAGCCGCTTCTGAATCGTGTTCTCGGCCACGTCTTGCAGCGTGGTCAGGGGCTGCTGTCCCGAGAAGACAATCGTCGCAACGCCCTGAGCGCTGAAATCGATCTTCGTGACAATGGGTGAGTCGGCGTCAAGTGGGAGTTTTGCGCGGGCCGCGGCTACAACCCTCCCCACATCCACAGAGACCAAATCCGGATTCACCGCAGCAGAGAATTGGACAAATACTGATGAGACCCCCGGAGATGACGTGGAAATGAGACCGTCCGGGTTAATATTAGGCAGCGCGGCCACCGCGTCCTCTATGGGACGCGTTACATCAGCTTCCACCGTCTCCGGGTCGGCGCCGGGGTATACAGTTGTCACTACTACTGCGGGAAAGTTGATGTTCGGAGTAATGGCAACGCCCATGCTGGTATAAGCCAGCAGGCCAAATATGACAATGACCATAGTAACCGTAACCACGACCAGAGGGTTACGCAGAGAGAATTCGGTGATCTTCAAGAGCCTGTCCTTACGCCAGCCCCTAATATCGCTCTAAGCAGACTTTTCATCATTATAAGCCCTGACCGGTGAGCGATACGTTGAGCCTAGGGTCAACAAAGAGTATTCATGTTGCGTCTGGGATTGTCGGTACAATTTCTACTGCTATTGAAAACGTGTCTACAGATATCGGCTGCCTCCTGAGTACCAGGACTAAGAGTCAAACCTGTACTAAAATGCTAACCCCTATTATACGGGCGGTCTTGGCGCGGCCGTGTTTTCAAGGTGGACGATTTGGGCCGCCTTACAAAGTATGTTTAGAGCCTTCGATACTGCCCTAAGCTCCTCCAGATCTAAAGGATGGAGCACTGAATACATCTGTTCCTTGCCAAGCTCCCATAGTCTCTCCACCAGCGCCGCGCCCATTTCCGATAGCGCGCAGAGTACTACCCTTCGGTCCAGACGGTCGGCCTTTCTGACTATCAGATCTCTTTCTACCAGGCGGTCCACTATTCCGGTGGCAGTTGGGAGAGCTATGCCTAAAGCCACGGCCACCTGGCTCATAGTACTTTGACCTTCCGTGCTTATTATGAGCAGCAGTTTTAGCTGAGACATAGTTAGGTCCGCTTTGACTAGCTCAGAAGGAAGAGGTGTGCGACTGTATCGATAGAATCGCTCACTCAGTTCCACCACTTCCTTCTTTATGGCCTCAAGTTCTTCCACCGGCTGTCTGCTCATTGTGCTCCTTCACCACGGAACTTCAAGACTATAGAAAACATTGATAAGTCTTTTGAAATAACGAATATTTAGCGTTACGCTAGGTTATCAAAGGGACAAAGTAAATGTCAATATTCCGCTCCGCCTCAGATGTGTTCTCAGTGAGACTGTTTTGTAACCGGCATCCGAGCCACTGAAGGACGGAGCCGACGTTTGCTGAGGCTCTCGAAGCAAACGTCGGCGGTGCCTTTGAGAACCTCATGCAACGCCTCGAGTTGTTGCTAAACACTCCCTCTGAGTAACTGTTCACTCTTGATGGGAAATCTTCGCGAGAGCAGTCCGTCCGCGGGGACACCCCTCGGAAACTTATCGTCTTCCCCCTATTCCTGGACAGAAATAGGGGGTAAGGGGATGATGGTCGCGGGGCAGGGCGAGTTCGCCTCCGCAAGTCTGAACAGTTACTCCCTCTGAGTATATCTTGACAAATTACGCCAGATATGGGCAAAATGGCCCTAATCGGCAGTTTAGACGGGTTGGCTGAGCAGTTAGAAACTCACCAGAATAAGGTAGTGAAGGTAAGGGGCAAAAATGGGCTTAACTCGTATCGCTCTCACGCGGCCAGTCGCGATTTGTATGTTCTTCATGGCTCTCGCTGCTATGGGAGCGGTAGCCTACACCAGACTGCCTGTGGCCCGTTTCCCCAATATCAGCTTTCCCTCCGTGTCAATATCCGTGGGCTACCCGGGCGCCGCCCCCGAAGATGTCGAAGCGCTGGTGACTAAGCCCATCGAGGACGCGGTTATCGGGCTGAGCGGCGTGGATACCATTCAGTCCACGTCTAGCGAGGGCAGTTCGCGCGTAACCGTGCGTTTTCTTGAAGGTACGGACATCAATATCGCGTCGATAGACATAGAGCGAAAGGTAAATCAGGTCCGCCGCCGCTTACCCGCGGATGCCTCAGACCCTTCTATAAGTAAGGCTGACGTCAATGCCTTCCCGATAATGAATATTGCGGTTTCATCCGACAAGATTAGCCTTGAGGACCTTACCACCCTTGTCACCGATCAGATCCAGCCGCTTCTGCAATCTGTAGATGGGGTAGCGGACGTCGGTCTTTCCGGAGGGCTTAGACGCCAGATACAGGTGCGGGTTGATCCACTCAAGCTCCAGAGCTACGGCCTTTCTCTAACTCAGATTCAGAGCGCACTGGCTAACCAGAACCTTGCTCTTCCTGGCGGGCCAATCAGGACTGCCCAACGGGTCTACAATACTCGCACTCAGGCACTGGCCCAAACGCCAGACGACCTCAACACGATTGTGTTGAATTCTCCCACTGGCGGTAGTAACGCCGGCAACGCTGTTGTAGGTACATCAGGTCCAGGTCCTATCTACTTGAAAGACGTTGCCCAGGTTATTGACACGCATGCCTCGCAGTCCAGCTTCCAACGTTTCAACGGCGAGGACGCAGTTGGCCTTGTGATTACCCAACAGGTGGGAGCAAATTCCCTCCGTACCGCGGACAAGGTGAAGAATACCCTCGCCCAACTCCAAAGATCGCTGGGCCAGCAGTCCGGCGCACGGTTCGATGTAGTGAATGACCAGTCAATATTTACCAGAGCGGCAGTTGATGACGTCCAGAGGAACCTCTACCTGGCTATAATATTGACGGCTGCAGTAATGCTGCTGTTTCTACACACCATTCGCAACACTTTAATCGTCCTGGTAGCCATCCCTGTGTCAATTATTTCGACTTTCCTGGTGATGTACGCACTTGGATTCAACCTCGATACCATGTCGCTCATGGCGCTGGCCCTCCTAATCGGTATCCTTGTGGATGACTCTATCGTTGTTTTGGAGAGCATCAACCGGCATCTGGCTCGCGGAGAGAGGCCGTGGGAGGCCGCTCTCAATGGCCGCTCCGAGATCGGGCTTGCGGCTATCGCAATCACTCTAACTGATGTGGTTGTCTATGTGCCGGTTGCCTTTATGTCCGGAAACGTCGGACAGCTATTCCGAGAGTTTGGTCTTACTATAGTCGCAGCAACATTATTCTCGCTGTTGGTGTCATTTACCCTGACTCCTATGATGGCCTCACGTCTCCTAAAAAGGGAGTCCCTGGAGAATATATCCGGCTGGGGTCCCTGGGTCTGGCTTTTGCGGGGATGGGAACGCGGATTTCACCGTTTGGAGTGGGGGATACAGGATACTGCTCCAAAAGGCCATAGCGGTGCGCTGGCTGCCGGTGCTTACCGGTGTCTCGATGCTCGGAATGATGTATTTGTTCTTGCACCTGCGTATCGTAGGAACGGAGTTCGCTCCGCCGGAAGATAACAATCAACTCAGCGTTTCCATCTCGATGCCTGCGGGTACCGCCGTACAATCTACCAACGAAGCTGTCACGCAGGTAGAAGCAAAGCTACGAGACCTACCGGAAGTACGGACACTGTTTACCTCCATAGGTGGAGGCGGATTTGGCGGCTCATCAGAGCGGAACGGAAACATCGCAGTAGGACTTGTAGAAAAAGGAGAACGCTCTCGCTCCGTATTCGACATTCAGGCCGTGATACGGCAGTATGGCGCAGGCATTCCCGGCGCCCAAGTGCGGACCTCTGTGCCCTCCCCCCTTATTGGTGGCGGAGGCACTCCCGTTACCGTGATTATCCGCGGCGACGATCCTCCAACACTCCAGGGTCTTACCACTCGAGTCCTGGACATAGTAAAGAACACGCCCGGCGCAGTAGAGGCGAGGACGTCTACTGTAACCCCATCGCCTGAGTACCGGGCTATCGTCGACCAACGGAAAGCAGCAGACCAGGGCGTCACTGCCCAGACTATTGCGAATACATTGCGCGCGGCCGTCCAGGGGATACTGAGCTCTGAACTGCGTCCGGAAGGCAAGGACCAGGTGGACATAGTCCTCCAGCTACAGAATGCGGAGACTATGACACTGGAACAACTTGCCGCGATACCAATAGTTACCTCCAAGCGAACTATAGTCCGCCTGGACCAGGTGGCAACTATTGTTCCCGCTACCAGCCCCGGCCAAATATCGCGCTCTAACCGTGCACGTGAAGCCCAGGTCTTGAGCAATGTGAGCGGCCGCTCCATCGGAGATGTCCTGCGGGACATCACGAGCCAGACCGATCAGATACAGCTTCCGTTGGGCTACACCATTCAGATGTCCGGTCAGGGGAGCCAGATTGACACGGCCTTCTCCGCGCTGGGTCAGGCAATGGTGCTGTCGATCATCCTCATGTACATGCTGATGGCTGCTCTATACGAATCACTGATCTATCCGTTCGCGGTTCTTCTATGTCTTCCGGTCGCACTGGTTGGAGCGGTGGTAGGCCTTATCTTAACTGGTTCTACTATCAACATCTTTTCCATGATTGGGATGATTATGCTGGTGGGGCTAGTGGCAAAAAACGCCATCCTCCTGGTGGACTACACAAACACTCTGCGGGCACGCGGGATGTCCCGAAACGATGCACTCATCGAAGCCGGCCCGACTCGTCTGAGGCCAATTCTGATGACAACAATGACCCTCATTTGCGCGATGATCCCCCTGGCCCTCAAGCTTGGCGCCGGCGCCGAGTCACGGTCACCCATGGCCGTTGTGGTATTGGGAGGAATCATCTCGTCTACACTGCTCACTCTGGTGCTGGTCCCTTGTGCCTATACTTACCTGGATGACATTCAGAACTGGATCCTGCGCCGCCGCCAACCGCGGGAGGCCGAAGTATTAGAGGAAGCAACGGCGCTGCTGCACACTGAACAATCTATCGCAGGTCGATAGTCCGCCAGAGCGATACCTATTATATAGAAGGTCTTACAACCAAGGCTTGCGAAAAACATCTCCTTGATAGTCGTTCCGACTCCCTCCGGGGAGACGGACAGGAATCACTGTTCAAGGAGATCGATCCTTCCCCCGTTGGCCCCAGGGTAGCCCAGTTACGCTCCTCAAAGCGACATATCCATTAATGCGAATTTACGTCCTGCCTCCCGTCACGAATCGATTGCCGAGCGGACAGGTGGGCACAAAGCAAGAGTAGGAGGAAAGACATGCATTCTCATCGATTTGAGGGACAATTCCCCTCTGTCAGCTCAATAACGGTAGGTTGTGGTCAACTGCACGGTCGCAGCCGGTGGTTAAGCCTCGCGCTTATTGTGATGGCATTATTTCTGGTGAACTGCTCCGGCGGGAGCAGCTCTCCGCCGCAGGCGGCCCGCCTTGCGGTTCCCGTTCGTGTTGTGACGCTGGCTCCAGGATCTATAGCGGGCACACTGTCTTACTCAGGCGAGCTTCAGGCGCGGGACCAAGTGGATCTTGTAGCTCTGCAGAGTGGTCGGATAAAGGATATCTTTGTGGTTGAGGGTCAGGAGGTAACTTTGGGAACGCCCCTGGCACAGTTGGAGACCGACACGCTCAAGGCTCAGGTGCGTCAGGCGCAGGCTAACGTCGATGTTGCGCAATCGAAGCTTAACGCCGTCCTGCAGGGAGCCAGGCCTGAGCAGATCGCCAGCGCGCGCGCCCAGGTAGAGGCCCAGCGGGCCAAGCTGGACAGCATGCAGTTGCCCGAAGGAGGGACTGTCGCAGTGTCTCAGGCAGGCTTGGCTGCCGTTAGGAACCAGGCATCTACCGATCTGACGGCGGCCCAGGCGACCCTTGCCTCGGCGCAGGCGTCACAGAGCAGCTCCGAGGCCAAGCTGAACCAACTACTTCATCCGACATTGGGTGATATCACCTCGGCCCAATCGGCGCTCCAATCGGCTACCAGCAGCTTGAACAGCGCGAATGAAAGGCTGGAACGTATTCACAATCCCACGGAAGATGATCTTCTAGCCGCGCAGGCCGTGGTTAATGGCGCACAGGCAGGATTGAAGGCCGCACAGGCGAAATTAGACGACCTCAAGCTTACTCCAAAGCCACAGGATGTGGCTGCGGCTCGAGCGGCGGTGGTTAACGCTCAGACCCTTGTGTACGTCGCAGAGTCTAACCTCGCAGCCATGAAGCAGTTGCTGAACAAGGTCAAGCTTCAGAACCTGATCGATGCTTACAGTGAGTTGCTCGCCGCCAGGGGACAGCTTGCATTTGATCAAAGCCGCAGCGCCCCGCTCGTCGTGATCATCGCCGATGAAGAGAGGGTAATCCTGGCGCTGCGCCAGTTGCAGATGGCAGAGGAGGATGCCGATACCTTCAGGACTGGTGTAACACTTGAGCAGCTACTAGCAGCTACCAGCGCCTTAGAAGCAGCCAAAAGCGGTCATGCGAGCGCGCAGGCCAGGTTTGACCAATTGATGGCAGGACCCAGCGCGAATGATATGCAGCAGGCCCAGTCGGGTGTAGACCAGGCCAGGGCTTCTCTGCAAAGCACTCACGCCAGATTGAGTCAGCTCACCTATCCTACGGCTTCAGATATCGCCGCGGCCCAGAACGCTGTAGACCAGTCCGACGCTCAGCGCGTGGCCGCTCAAGTTAGGCTCGATACTCTTCAGCGCCCTACCCCATCCGATGTCCAGGCCGCACAGTCCGCGGTCGATAGTTCCCGCTCTTCGGTACAGTCGGCCCAAGCCAGGCTTGATCAGCTTCAAGGTGGTGGAACTGCGGCCGCCATCGCGAATGCCCAGGCCGCTGTAGCCAACGCCCAGGCTTCGGTAGCGCTTCAGCAGGCCCAGTCGACTCAGGCAGAGCAGCAGCTTGCTCTGGCCCAGAGTCAGTACACCGCCAATGATATCGACTCCGCTACGGCGTCGGTTGCTCAGGCCCTGGCAGCGCTGGACCTGGCCCAGGTCCAACTTAAGAACGCCACTCTGGTTGCGCCCTTTGACGCGATAGTAGCCAAGCGCAATCTCGCGAGGGGCGCACTGGTAACCGCTCAGGCGGCGGTGTTCCGCCTAGTGTCGAAGCCGAGCCAGTTGGTGTTCAATGTAGAGGAGGCTGGCCGCAGCAGACTCAAAGTTGGTCAGCCGGTGACGTTTTCGGTCTCATCGTTCTCGAATACTAAGTTCGGTGGCAAAGTTGCCTACATAGCGCCCACGGCCGACACAAGCACAAGGACTTTCCAGGTAACGGTCACTCCGGAACAGGGGAGTGAAGCGCTCTCGCCCGGTATATTCGCTACTCTTACTATAACGATCGAGCAGAAGCAGGGTGTACTTGTGGTACCTCAGGCCGCTCTCATCCAGCAAGGCGAGAGTACCATAGCCTATGTGGTTAACGACGGCAAGGCCGAGCAGCGTAAAGTATCCCTTGGCCTGAAGAGCGACAGCCTGGTCGAGGTCACGTCAGGCCTGGCAGCGGGAGACCAGGTAATAGTGCAAGGGAACCAGGGACTGCAGCCCGGAGCGACAGTGACAGTAGCAAGTCAGGGTGGCGGAGGGGCCGGCGGCCAGCGCGGCGCTGGAGCAGGCGGCGATCAGCAGGCACGGCCGGGAGGGTAGAATATTAACGTGGAGATAGCTCTGTTAGTACTAATATTATAGTACCATCGTATAAATAGTAGTACTATATACAGACATGTACTACTATCTATCGAGGGGGTACCTGATTATATGCCAGAACGATTAACCGTTGTAACCAGGAAAGGGCATATCACCGTACCACTTGAAATCCGGCGACTTTTAGGGATTAAAGAAGGAGACAAGGTATCTATCTCCATTTCAGATACCAAAGCCGGTGAAGCGGTCTTACGCCCCGTGCATTCTGTAGCTGAGCTTACATTCGGCGCAATAAATCCGCGCAAAAGGCCGGAGGACTTGAAGGAGCTCAGAGAGTTAGTCATAGAAGAGATAGCTGAACAGGTTGCAAGAGAGGGCGGACTCTCCCTCGCTGTCTAGCATCAATCCTGGGTTCAGAAAGGTAATGGTGTCCCTACCCCCTTCGCTCTCGCCAGCTCCAGGGCCTTGGCCCCGGCGGCAACGTCCCAGATGGCGATGCCGTGGGACTCGAAGAGTGTGATCTGACGGTCGTTCTCCCTGCCGCGATCCTTGCCCGCAACCACCTTGCCCAGCTCTCCCACCTGCTCCCAGTTGATGATCCCCTGCTCTACAGCCATAACAAGGTCCGCGGACTCAATTTTCGCCTGATCTATGGAATCGGCCACGATGACATCGGCCTTGCGTACCGCCTCCGTGTCCAGCTCTCGCCGGGTAAGGGAGTTGCCGCCGGCCGCGTTGATGTGAGTACCAGGCTTGACCCATTCGCCGTTCAGCACCGGCTCCCGAGTGTTGGTTATTGTTATGATGATGTCGGCATCCTTAGCCGCATCTTCGGGGACCCCTGCCGGCACGAACTCGACGCCCAGGGACTCGCTCATGCGGCGGCAGAACTCGGCCCGGCGCTCCGGGTCCCTGCTATAGGCCAGCACCTTCTTCACCGGCATCACCGCGCACACCGCCTGGATCTGGGTACGGGCCTGAGTGCCGGTTCCGTACATGCCTACTATCGAAGAGTCTGCGCGAGCCAGGTACTTGGTAGCGATGCCTGACGCCGCGCCGGTCCGCAGCTGACCCATACGGCCCGCCTCGATGATGGCTTCCAGGCGTCCTGTCTCCCCGCTGTAGAGGTAGAC
The DNA here is from genome assembly GCA_009693005.1 of Dehalococcoidia bacterium. GTDB lineage: Bacteria > Chloroflexota > Dehalococcoidia > SHYD01 > SHYC01 > SHYC01. Next base: position 12,701 of record SHYC01000019.1, read on the forward strand.
CATTACCCGGCCTCCAGTTCCCGTGGCCTTGAAGCCCGCGACCTTGAGGCCGGGTATCGAGGCTGTCATGATGCTCATAGAGCCGTTGGTCGTCTTTAGGCGAGCCCTGGACCGGTTGACTGCCAGGCCAAGTCCCTGCTCTCTAAAACCCTCCTCTATCACCGGAAGCACGTCATTTACGGTCATCAGTTCGTTAATATCCTGCTCAGTTAGGAATATCGCCATTCGCTATCTCCTTTTTCAATAATTCAGTCCTGTCAAAGGGGGCGGACCGAAAGTCAATCGCGTTACGTTCTCCACTTTGGTTGTCTAGCTCAAATTATAGCACTGTAATGGCAAGCGTGTTGATAGGCTGAAACGGCCTGACGAATAAGAGAGAGTTTAGTAGCCGGTAACCAAACAAGTGATGGGAGATGATGGTCAGGCGCGCTCACGGAACGTAACCAATATGCACCGTCAGAATAGTGACTGTTCACTCTTGAACGGAAATCCTCGTAAGAGCAGTTCGGCCGCGGGAAGTGCAGAAGGGCGGCAGCCCTTTTGACAAGGTGTCCGAGGGGTGGCACCTCGGACACCTAACGCTTCCCTCTCTTCCTTTCCAGGAAGAGAGGGGTAAGGGGGTGATGGTCGCGGGGGTAGGGCGAGTTCGCCTCCGCGAGTCTGAACAGTTACTCCAAATACGTTCGGTTGACCACCGCGGTGCCACGTGTTATACTTTTTTAGACCTCAAAAGAAATCTCCTAGACCCGCGCAGCATGGTCCTTCGTTGGTTTCTCTTGCTAAGTGCCCTCGTAGCTCAGTTGGTAGAGCACGTTCTTGGTAAGAACGAGGTCACCAGTTCGAATCTGGTCGAGGGCTTGTAATTATAGGATATCCCCTCTTGACCGATCACCGTAACTGCACCGGTAGTGGGTGATTTCAGAGGGCTAAGGTTAATGGTGAAGAAATGGCTAGAAAAACTGATGCCAGGATAATAATACACCTGGCTTGCACTGAATGTCGTTCCAGAAATTATACTACTATGAAGAACCGCAGGAATGATCCGGATAGGCTTGAGTTCAAGAAGTATTGTCCGAAATGCAGGATCACCAAGGCGCATAGAGAGTCCAGGTAAGGCATGACTATACTACCCAAGGCAGCTCGCAAAGATGAGCGTGAAGATGGCACAGGCACGCGCTCCGCTAGACGTCCCCAGCCCGCGGCGCGACGCGAAGTCCGCCCGCAGTTCTTTAGAGAAGTCGCCTCCGAGCTCAGAAAAGTAACTTGGCCCACTAGAGAACAAACGGTTAATCTCACCGTGCTTGTTATTGCCGTTTCATTGATTGTTGGCGTTGTTTTAGGCGCGGTTGACTGGGTGTTCCTCCAAGTTATTGACAACATGTTGTTGGGTCGTTAGGTGTACCACCATGGCGGCTGATGTAGAGCAAGTAAAAGAAGTCATAGAGCTATCCGAAGACCACTCCGAGCAACTTGACGGCAGGAGATGGTATGTCATCCATACTTACTCAGGCTACGAGAACAAGGTCAAGGCTAATTTGGAGCAGCGTATCCGTTCTATGGATATGGAAGGAAAAATCTTTCAGGTGGTCGTGCCGACTGAGGACGAGATAGAGATTAGGGATGGTCAGCGGCGCACTGTTTCACGCAAGGTCTACCCAGGGTACGTTTTGGTACAGATAAAGCTGGATGACGCAAGCTGGTATGTAGTACGTAATACACCAGGCGTCACCGGATTCGTAGGCGCGGGCACCGATCCGACTCCGTTGGAAGAGGAAGAGGTGGATAAAATCCTGCAGCGAATGAGATCGGAGACGCCCAGGATCAAAGTTGGATTTAGCAAGGGCGAGGCAATCCGAATTGTGGATGGCCCCTTCACTGACTTCATCGGTGTGGTAGACCAGTTCAACCTCGACAGGGGTAAGGTGCGGGTATTGGTGTCGTTCTTTGGCCGAGAGACGCCCGTTGAGCTTGACCTCCTTCAGGTAGAGCGACTGTAAATCAGGAGATGCTTCTTGCCCCAGAACGTTGGTGCACCGGACAAACACTCAGAACCTTCTACAAGCAGTTCGACCCAATTTGCCGCAAGCTCCCGGCTGGGCGAGCGGCATGAGGAGCGACCGCTTGCTGTACTAGACAAGTTTGTTGATGTGGGCGGCTTGAATCTTCATTATCTGGATTGGGGGAACAAGGACAAATCTCTTGGCCTGGCAAGCGTTGCGGGTTCGAGCCAGGTTCTCCACGCACGGAGTCCGCAGGGCGGACAGGAGTTGCCGGTCATGCTGCTCGTACATGGAATGACCGGAAATTGCCACGACTGGGATGGCTTTGCGGAACGAGTCCGCGAGGACTACCATGTTTTGGCTTTGGACCAGCCCGGTCATGGCGACAGCGATTGGTCCAGGGAAGGGACTTACGATACAAAGAACTATCTGCTGGCTCTAGAGGGTTTTGTCGACAAGGTAATAGCTGGGCGTTTTACCTACGTGGGCCATTCTATGGGCGCCCATAACGGTCTTGCCTATGCCGCCTCCCATGCCGATAAGGTCGAGAGGCTTGTGATGGTGGACTTCGGTCCTGCCAGAGAGTTCCCAAGGCAGAGTTGGTATCAGCCACCGGAAGCCTTTGATTCTGAAGAGGAGATATTCGAGTGGCTTAAGAGTGGTCGGGAGACAACGCCGTTGGAGATCTTGAGAGAGAAAGCAGTCTGGCGCACCAGACGGCTGCCCAACGGAAAGTACGCGTTCAAGCACGACCCGGTTGTAAGCGAACGATGGGACTGCCAGGACCTATGGAGCGATCTGCCGAAGATATCGTGCCCAACTTTAATCATGCGAGGTGGGAATAGCACCTCGGTCACCGCGGAGTATTGTAAACGATCGGTTTCTAGTTTGGCCAGAGGTCAGTTTGTTGAAATAGCTGGCGCAGGACACTCTATAATGCTGGACCAGATAGATAAATTTACAACTGCAGTATCTTCCTTTTTGAAAACCGATCTGTAGAGTCTGGAGGAAACTTAAATTGGCGAAGAAAGTAAGAGCTATGCTAACAATCCAGCTTCAGGCTGGCAAGGCCACCCCCGCGCCTCCCGTTGGCCCTGCTCTTGGACAGCACGGAATAAACATCATGGGCTTTGTAAAGGATTACAATGAGCGAACGGCCTCGATGGTGGGAATGGTAATACCGGCTGAGATAACTGTTTACGAAGACCGCTCCTTTTCTTTCATTACAAAAACATCTCCGGCATCTGACCTGTTGAAAAAGGCGGCGAACGTGGAGAAGGGAAGCAATACCGCCGGAGCTGGAAGAGCAGGTACTATCACAAGACAGAAGTTGGAAGAGATAGCTAAAACGAAACAGAAGGACCTGAATGCCGCCGACCTTCAGGGAGCGATACGGATTATCGAAGGCACTGCCAAGAGCATGGGTATCACAGTAGAGGGAGCCTAGCGTGACAAAAGAAGGTAAGAAATATCAGGGTGCTGTACAGCTGGTTGAAAAGGACAAGGCCTACGGACCTGCTGAGGCGGTGGCCCTAGCCAGGGCAGTGTCCTACGTTAAATTTGATGAGACTGTGGAACTGCACCTCAAGATGGGACTGGACCCAAGACATGCCGACCAGCAGGTGCGCGGCGTGGTCCTTCTTCCTCAGGGACTGGGTAAGCAGGTGAGAGTCCTTGTATTCGCGCAAGGAGAGGCAGAGAAGATCGCCCAGGAAGCCGGCGCCGATTATGTTGGCAGCGACGATATGATCAAGCGGATAGAGGATGGATGGGTCGACTTTGACGTCTCTATAGCGACGCCGGACATGATGGGGAAAGTCGGGCGGCTTGGCCGTGTTTTGGGTCGAAGGGGTTTGATGCCAAATCCCAGGGCCGGCACCGTTGCCTCTACTGAGGACTTGCCGAGGGTTATTAGGGACGCCAGAAAAGGCCGTGTTGAGTTTCGACTAGACAAGACCGCGATAATACATATACCGATCGGCAAGGTCAGCTTTGAAGAAGAGGATCTTCTTGAAAACATGGCAACAATAGTCGACGCCATAGCCAAAGCCAGACCAACCGGCGCGAAGGGGCAATATTTTAGAAGTATATTCCTCACTACCAGTATGGGTCCCGGCATCAAGATGGATATGGCCGCAACACTTCAAATGGCAGCCCAGCAGGCGTGATTAAACTAGAAAGATGGTTTATACTTCGGTAATACAGCTAACTTAATAATGCATGATGTGCTAAAGACAGCAGGTGCCGATTGGCTTAATGTGCCGCCTGCCGAAGCGCCAGGGTTTCAGTTGTGCTGACAGGTTTGTGATCAGCCCTTGCGTCTCGTATTGCGCAAGGGCTTTGGTTTTTCCGTTAGGACAGGCGTCCATGCTGCTAGCCGGCAGCGCCATGACGAGCGAAAGTACGGCTACCTCCTGAGATTCTAACAGGTCTCATGGGTTTGCAGGCCAGCCATTTAGTAGGAAATCACTGCATTATTCAAGGTAATGGCAAATAATTCAAGAATAGAAAGGGCGACTCAATGCCACAAGAGAAGAAGGTTGAAGAAGTAAAGGAGCTAGAGGAGTTCCTATCCGGCAACAGCGTAATAATAACCACCAGCTACCAGGGTATAAAAGCCAATGATATAACGGGCCTGCGCAAAACGCTCAGGGAATCCGGTATCGAGTTCAGGGTATTCAAAAATACGCTTGCAAAGATAGCAGCTCAGAGGGCCAATAGGGAAGGCTTGCACAGTGTAATAACTGGCCCGACCGCCTTTATGGCAGGAAAAGGAGACCCCTCGATTTCTGCGAAGGTGCTCACAGATTTTATTCGTACTTCCAGGCTGCCCATAACCATATATGGAGGCGTACTGGGTGCTAGAGTAATGAATGCGGCGGACGTAACCTCGCTAGCTGCCTTGCCCAGCAAGGAGGTGCTTATAGGCCAGGTTTTGGGTGGGCTTCAAACGCCGCTATATGGACTGGCCGGAGTCTTGAATAATGTGCTTGCCTCGATAGCCAGGGTACTGGAGGCTAGAAGACAACAATTGGAACAAAGCTCCTGAAAGAGCTATAGAGGTCAGGATATGTCCAGGGTTCCTAATCGCGCTGATAACGACGCAATTTCGAGTGAACTTAAATAGAAAGGGTTAATAAAGGAGGAGAAAATGACCAAGGAAGAGCTATTAACGGCTATCAAGAGTATGAGCGTGCTTGAGCTGTCTGAGCTGGTGAAGGCGCTGGAGACAGAGTTTGGTGTATCGGCTGCCGCTCCTGTAATGATGGGCGCACCTATGGGGGGAGCCGCCGGACCCGCGGTGGCCGCTGAGGAGGAAGAGGAGCAGACCGAATTCACCGTACAGCTGGTGGAGATTGGGGCTAACAAGATCAACGTTATCAAGGCCGTAAGAGAGGTGACTTCCCTTGGTCTAAAAGAGGCGAAAGACCTGGTGGAAAGCGCTCCGGTAGCGGTAAAAGAGGGCATTGGCAAGGATGAGGCTGCTTCCTTAAAAGTGAAGCTCGAAGAGGCGGGAGCAAAGGCAGAGGTAAAGTAAAGAAACGCCAAAAAAGGGGCTGGACATTGTCCGGCTCTTTTTTTGGGGCTTCATCTGGGTTAGAGATCTTTTTTCTGGGAGAGCGTTAGTTAGCCGGTAAGTGGGGGTGAGTATGGATCCGTCTGAAAACACCGTACGAAAGCCTAAGGGTCGTATTTTCTATGGCTGGTGGGTGGTGCTGGCAGGCGTATTAGCAGGCACGATCACCGGCTGGACCAACTACTTTGGGTTCCAGGCCTTTATCTTGCCTCTTACTAAAGAGTTTGGGTGGAACAGGAGGCAGATTACCGGGGCGATATCGCTGGCCCAGTTGGAAGGCGCTGCCCTGGGCCCCATAGATGGATGGCTGATTGACCGCTTTGGTCCCAGAAGAATGATGTTCGTTGGGGTCACCATACTGGGCATAGGCTTCGTGGCCCTCTCAAAAATAGACTCCCTCTTTGGTCTGTATATTGTTTTTGTAGGCCTAATAGCTATAGGGTCTTCTGCAGGTACTCTTGGGCCTGCGCAAGTAGCTGCTGCCAACTGGTTCGTCCGCAAAAGGACCATGGCCAGTGCGCTTGTGTTCACCGGCATGCCAATCGGCGGCATATTGGTCCCATTGATGGTCTGGTTGATCGAGACCCATGGCTGGCGAACTACCTGCGTTATAGTAGCTCTGGTGGTCTGGTTCGTCGGGTATCCGATGGCATCCCTAGTGCGTCATAAGCCGGAGCAGTACGGATACCTGCCCGACGGCGACACTCAGATAGTAAGCTCAGCACAGACATCACAACCTCAGCAGGGATCCGGCAGCAAGACCGTTCTGGAGGACGACTTCACCGTCAAGGAAGCTCTTACCAGTCCTTCCTTCTACCTGCTGGCGCTGGCATTCTCGACCAGAAGCGTCGCCTCTAGCGCAATAGCGGCGCATCAACTGCCGTTCCTGGTGCAGGATCTAGGCATGTCAACGGCTCTTGCTGCAACTATTGTGTCTATAACAGCCGCCCTCGCTATCCCGTCCCGCTTGTTAGTAGGATATTTTGGCGATCGCTGGAATAAGCGCTATATGTACTGCGGCTGTATGGTAATAATGTCTGCCAGCATGTTTACCTTTTCGGGAGCTAGAAGTCTCCCAGAAATATTCCTGGCAGCGGCGCTTTTTGCGACGGCTTTTGGCGGTACGGCCCCGCTGATGTTTGGCCTGCGAGGCGAGTTTTTTGGGAGAAAGAACTATGGGACCATTGGCGGGTTCATGTCCCCTCTGATGGTGCTGGGTACGATAGGCGGGCCGTTTTGGGCCGCTACGGTGTTTGACCTTTACGGAAGTTACCGCACGGCCTTTTTGACAACGGCCTTTGCTAACCTGTTGGGCGTATTCTTCATGCTGGCTGCAAAGCGGCCCACCCTGAGCCGGCCGCCAGCAGATACCGGAGCCGGCGCCGAAGAGGTCCAGACTGTTTCGGCGTAGGTTGTTGGACATGGGTATATGTATGGGGACTGAATATTATGAGTCCGATTTTCCAGTGTCACCGGGCTCTGTATTAGAGGAAGAGCTACAGGCTCGCGGATTAGTCAGAAAGAGTTGGCCGCTAAGATGGGCCGACCGCCTCAGACTATCAGTGAGATTATCAATGGCAAAAACCCCCTAACTCCTGAAACCGCCCTTGGGCTCGAACACGAGTTAGGGATTCTCGCATATTTGTGGATACGCCTGGAGGGCAGATATAGGCTGGCCTTGGCAAAAGCAAAGTTGAAGTCAGCATAGGGAATGCTCATGCCCCGGGGTGTACACTTAATTTATGGTGTAGCTGAGCGCTCCGGCTTGTTCAGATGCTCCAGAATCCACATTCGGGCTAGGGTAGAAGGCCCTATGCCTTTCTCTTTGGCTGCCCTGGTTAGCCGCTCAAGGGTACTCTGGTCCAGCTTGACGGTGAGGCCGCGTTTGATTAAAGGACTGGCAAAGCTGGCCTCTACCTCCTGAAAATGCTCCGGGAAGTCCTCTGGGCTATTGGTGTCCCAAAACTCGCCCATCTCCGCCTCATCTTTGAATTTAGGGACCTTCTGCCCAACTCGCTCTTTCGCCGTAGTCATTTTTGATGTTCACCTCCCTTTATAGGACTGGTATCTGTGTCTTTCCGCCTGGTTCATATCTCTGGCAGTTCCAAGCACAAATACTCCTCCACCGCGCGGGTAGAGAAAGACTATCAAATACCGTCCTTCCTCAGTTT
>SHYC01000020.1 GCA_009693005.1 Dehalococcoidia bacterium
TCCGCATCAACGCAGCTACCGTCAGGCGATGCCGAAACAAATGAGGCGCCTGGCTATACGTTCGGCGCTATCGAGCAAGGTGGCCGATGAGGAGCTGGTGATAGTGGATGGATTCCAGCTGTCAGCGCCCAACACGAAAAGAATGGTAGAGATCATCAGCAACATGAAGCTTGGGCACTCGATCCTGATAGTTACAGAGAGCAGTGATGAGAACGTTGTTAAGTCCGCGCGCAATATACCGAGAGTATGGACCTCCCCTGCCGCCGTGTTGAACGTCGCTGATATTCTGAAATATAGAAGAATCGTAATCACCGAGGGCGCGATAAGGAAAGTGGAAGAGCTGTGGGGCGCTAAGGGACCAGCCCAGCGCGTAAGTCTCAGTTTGGATTAAGAAAATGGATATCTACGAGGTCATTAGAAGACCTGTAATAACTGAAAAAAGCACAACGCTGCAGGGGGTTGGAAAATATACCTTCGAGGTGGCCATAGATTCCAACAAGCAGCAGATAAGAGAAGCGGTCGAAAAGGCCTTCAACGTCAGAGTCGATTCGGTGAATACTGTGACGGTAAAGGGCAAGGTCAAGCGTATGGGGCGCAGTGTCGGTCGAACCAAGGACCGGAAAAAGGCGGTTGTGACGCTTAAGTCCGGGGAAAAGATCGAATTCTTCGAGGGCGTTTAAGCAATAACAAGGTAATAATCCGCTCATGCTGAGCCTTTCGAACAATAAGCAACAGAACTTTCGAACAGCTCAGGACGAGCGGACAACAGACTCGGGCGGAAGTATTTTTACGGGAAGTTAACCATGCCTGTTAAACTTTATAAACCAACGTCACCAGGCCGCAGGGGAATGTCGACCTCAACCTTCGAAGAGGTTACAAAGAGTAAGCCCGAAAAGTCGCTTACGGCGCCGCTGAGGAAAAAGGCCGGCAGGAATTTCAGAGGCAAGATCACGGTGCGCCACCGCGGGGGCGGTGCACAACGCAAGCTTAGGATCATAGATTTTAAGCGTGATAAGGTCGGCATACCTGGTTTGGTCCATTCCGTGGAGTACGATCCTAATCGCTCTGCACGTATCGCCTTGATACATTACGTAGACGGCGAAAAGCGGTATATGCTGGCACCCATCGGGGTGACCGTAGGCTCCACCATAATGTCTGGAACCGGGGCTGAGATACGGCCCGGCAACGCCATGCCGATGCGGTCTATGCCCACAGGTACTATTATTCACAATATCGAGTTAAAGGTAGGCAAGGGTGGGCAAATGGTGCGCAGTGCAGGCGTATCTGCGCAGTTGATGGCCAAAGAGGGCGACTATGTGCTTGTCAGGCTTCCCTCGGGCGAAATGAGACGCGTCGGCGGCGAGTGTATGGCCACAATAGGCCAGCTGGGTAACGAAGACCACTCGAACATTAAGCTCGGTAAAGCCGGTAGGAACCGACTGTTAGGCAAGCGCCCAACGGTGCGAGGCTCTGCTATGAACCCCCGGGACCATCCCCACGGAGGTGGAGAGGGCAAGGCGCCGATAGGGATGCCAGGCCCCAAAACGCCTTGGGGAAAGCCGGCTTTGGGTTACCGTACCAGACATAATAAGTCCACTGATAAGTGGATTGTAAAGCGCAGGAGTTAGGAATTGTCTCGTTCTACCAAAAAGGGCCCCTATGTAGACGAAAAACTAATGAAGAAGATCTCCGCCATGAACAGCAGCGGAGAGAAGACTGTGATCAAAACCTGGGCCAGAGCCTGCGTAATTGTGCCGCAGATGGTGGGACATACGATCGCCGTTCACGACGGCAGGAGGCACGTGCCGGTTTTTGTCACAGAAAACATGGTCGGCCACAAACTGGGAGAGTTCGCCCTAACCAGGCTATTTAGAGGCCATGCCGGTAGTTCGGCTCGACCCGCGGGCGGAAGACGTTAGGGAGTGCATCAGATATGAGGGTATCAGCGACCGCGAAAAATACCGGCGTGTCAGCGCGCAAAGCAAGGCTCATCCTAGATCAAGTTAAAGGACAAAGAGTATCTGACGCGTTGTTCATGCTTAGCTTCCTGCCGTCACCCTCAGCAAAGGTGATATCGAAGGTGGTTAAGTCTGCCGCTTCTAACGCTGAGAGCACCTATAATATGCTCCCCGCCGCGCTTAAAGTGGTATTGGCCTTTGCAAATGAGGGAAAGACCCTCAGGCGGTTCCGCCCTCGCTCCAGAGGCCGGACAAGCCCGATTCTTAAGCGTTCTAGCCATATTACTGTAGTAGTAGATGAGGAGAGATAATTGGGACAGAAAGTCCATCCCATCGGCTTTCGTATAGGGGTTATCAAGGACTGGCAGTCGAAATGGTACGCTCAAAAGGAGTACACTAGCCTGGTCCAGGAAGACCGCACCGTAAGGGACCTTATTTTTAGCAAATTTAAGGAGGCCGGTATTTCCAAGGTAGAGATCGACCGCAGCAGCAACCAGGTTACTGCCACTATACATGCCTCAAGGCCCGGTATTGTTATCGGTCGCAGCGGGCAGAGGGTTGATGAGCTACGAACACAGCTAGAGGCGAAAACCGGCAAGCGCGTGCGAGTTAACATCCAAGAGATCCGCGTGCCTGAGCTGGATGCGTTTTTGGTGGCAAAGAATATTGCCGAGCAACTGGAACGAAGGGTGGCTTATAGAAGAGCTATTAAACAGGCAGTAACACGAACTATGCAAAGAGGCGCGCGTGGGGTTAAGGTGCTGGCCAGCGGACGCCTGGGCGGCGCCGAGATGTCCCGAAACGAAAAGGAGATGGAGGGGCGTGTCCCGCTTCAGACTATCCGGGCCGACATTGACTATGGTATAGCAGTGGCCCACACCGCCCTGGGGGCAATAGGAGTCAAGGTTTGGATCTACAAGGGCGATATTCTTCCGGAACGTAAGCGGAAAGCGCCTGAGGTCCCAGAGATAGCCCAGGTGGAGGAAACGCCCCCCGCGGTTGAGATAGAAATTACAAATATCGAAGCAGATGGGGCAGTTAACTCAGAGGTTGATAAAGGGGAGGACTCTTAGGGCCGATGCTTCAACCAAGCAGAACAAAGTACCGCAAAATGCACAGAGGGCGGATGAGGGGAAGGGCCGAGAACGGTAGCACCGTTGCTTTTGGAGAGTTCGGCCTGCAGGCGCTTCAGCCCGCCTGGATAACCAGCCGCCAGATTGAGGCAGCCAGAAGGGCGATCACTCACCACGTACGTCGAGGAGGCAAGGTCTGGATACGCATATTTCCGGCTAAGTCGGCGACCTCGAAACCTGCTGAAACCAGAATGGGCAGCGGCAAAGGCGCTCCAGACCACTGGGTTGCTGTAGTGCGCCCCGGCAGGATGATGTTCGAGATGGCCGGTGTCCCTCAGGACGTGGCAAAGGAAGCGATGAGACTTGCTGCTTACAAGCTTCCGATACAAACCAGGTTTGTCGTTAGGGAGACGTCAGAGGCAGGCTAAACCACCCTTCAGGCTCGGTGCCCAACGCTTTTGGGGTATCGGCCCTCAACACACTACGGAAGACTCATTACAAAGGATTATTGGAGAACGTGAAGCCAGAAGAGATACGGTCCATGGGAGACGCGGATATAGCCCGGCACCTGGAAGATACTCAAAGGGAGTTCTTCAACCTGCGTTTAAGGCTGGCTACCCGGCAACTAAATAATACTAGTGAGATGAGGAAAGTTAGGAAGGATATCGCCCGTCTGAAAACGGCTATTAAAGAGAGGGAGATTTCCCGGGAAATGCAACGTCAGGAAGGGGGTACCTCTTAGGTATGCCAGGCGGTAAAAGGACCTTAACGGGTCGAGTAGTCAGCAATAAAATGGATAAGACCATCATAGTCGAGGTAGAGACCAGCAAGAGACATCCTCTCTACCGTAGGACGATTCGCATACGGAAGCGCTACAAGGCTCACGATGAGAACAATAGCTGTTCCGAGGGCGATGTTGTTTCCATTGTCGAGCACCGTCCAATTTCAAAGGATAAAAGGTGGTTGGTCCGCGAGGTTGTAGGCCATCTTGAGCCGCAGGATATTGCGGAAAATGAGATAGATACCGGCGTGGACGCGGAAGTCGTAACCGTTGTAGTACAAGAGAATGAGATAGATACCGGCGCGGCTGTGGCGGAGGTGGAAGAAGTCGAAGAAGAGGCTGTGGCGGAGGAAGATGATGATGACGGCGACGACGCAGACGATGAAGTAGCAGATGGCGACGATGAGGATGATGAGGGCGAGGATGATGATGAAGACGACGACAAGGACAAGAAGAGATGATACAGAAATTTACCCGTCTCAGGGTTGCTGACAACTCAGGGGCAAGGCAAATAATGTGCATACAAGTCCCTGGCGGGAGCAGGAGAAGATATGCCAGAGTGGGCGATGTTATTATCGCTTCGGTGAAGCTGGCTTCTCCGGGTGGCGCGGTGAAAAAAGGCGAAGTCGTAAAGGCAGTAATCGTCCGACAGGTGCAGCCTTTCAGACGACCCGATGGGTCTTATATAAGATTCGACGAGAACGCAGCGGTGATACTGACAGATAAAAATGCCCCACGGGGTACCAGAATATTCGGGCCGGTAGCCAGAGAGTTGCGAGACCGCCAGTTTATGCGAATATTATCTTTGGCGCCAGAGGTGCTTTAATGAGCGCTAAAATACGTAAAAATGATATCGTTATGGTCCTTGCCGGCAAAGACCGTGGCAGGCAGGGCAAGGTCAAGGAGGTCCTGCCTAGTGCAGGCCGTGTCCTGATAGAGGGCATTAATATTGTCAAGCGCCACAGCAAACCTCGTAGCGCTATGCAGCAGGGTGGAATATTGGAGATAGAGGCTTCTATCCATCTATCCAACGTCAGTTTTATTTGTAATACCTGCGGCAAGTCGACAAGGATAGGCTTCAAGACGCTTGATAACGGTACGAAGGTAAGGTTCTGCAAAAAGTGTCGCGAGGTAGTGGACTAAGCTATGCCTCCTAGAATGAAGAACCTTTATAAAGCAGAGACAGTTCCAGCAATGATCAAGGAGTTTAGCTACTCTAATCCGATGGAAGTGCCAAGGCTGGTCAAAGTGTCCTTAAATATTGGGCTGGGGGAAGCCACCCAAAACGCCCGGGCTTTAGACGGCGCGACCGGTGATCTAGCCACTATCACGGGCCAGCGTCCCGTGATAACAAGGGCGAAGCGTTCTATCGCCCAGTTCCGCCTGAGGGCCGGAATGCCAATCGGAGCCATGGTAACTCTGAGAGGCGATCGAATGTACTATTTTTTAGATAAGCTAATAAATGCAACGTTGCCTCGGATCCGGGACTTCAGAGGCGTCCAAAGGGATGCTTTTGATGGGAGAGGTAACTATAACCTTGGTATGAGAGAGCAGATAATATTCCCGGATATAGAGTACGACAAGGTAGATAAGATACGCGGCATGGAGATAGCTATAGTTACGTCGGCCAAAACCGATGAAGAGGCTAGAAGGCTCCTTGAGCTTTTGGGTATGCCCTTTACTAAGACGTAACAGGTATCGAGGATTATATGGCGAAGACTTCTAAAATCGTTAAATCAACCCGGAAGCCGAAATACAAGGTGCAGCAGAATAGCCGGTGCCTAAAATGCGGACGTCCCAGAGCGTTTATGCGGATGTTTGGCCTCTGTCGCATATGTTTCAGGGAGATGGCCAGTGTTGGTCTCCTTCCTGGGGTAAGGAAATCCAGTTGGTAACCTTGAGGGGTATGGCATGGCAACAACAGATCCTATCGCAGATATGCTAACAAGAATACGCAACGCCGTAACCGCTCGCCATGATGCAGTTAACGTTCCAGCATCAAAAATAAAGGTGGCGATAGCCAAGGTGTTGAAGGATGAAGGCTTCGTAAAGGAATACGAGGTAGTTCATGATGAGCATCAGGGCACTATTAAGCTTTATCTTAACTACATCGAACGCAACCGCTCCGCTATCAATGGACTGAAGAGGGTGAGCAAGCCCGGTCTACGCGTTTATGTGCAGCGGACAGAGATTCCAAGGGTTTACGGAGGTCTTGGAGTTGCTATCATGTCAACCCCACAAGGGGTTATGACAGGGCAAGAAGCGTGGCGCCGGCAGGTGGGCGGCGAGTTGCTTTGTTATGTATGGTGATGAGCTCTTGACCAGAGGTTTGTGAGATGTCAAGAATAGGGAATAAACCAATACCGGTCCCGGCAAGCGTAGAAATAGATATATCGGGTAGTAAAGTATCCGTGAGAGGGTCTAAGGGAGAGCTGGAAGCGTCTTTTAATCCAGATATCAGGGTTGAGCTGGACGAAGGTACTCTGAGGGTCTTTAGGCCAAACGATGACCGACGATATAAGGCTCTCCACGGCCTCACCAGAGCCCTGTTGGCCAACATGGTTCACGGCGTGACAGATGGTTTCCGGAAAGACATGGAACTGGTGGGTGTAGGTTACAGAGTGCTGCAAAATGGCGCTAATATTACCCTGCAGTTGGGGTATTCGCATCCGATTGAAGTGGAGGCGCCGCCCGGAATAACTTTCACCGTATCTGCCGCTACGAGAATGGCGGTCGAGGGTATCGATAAGCAGCTTGTTGGCGAGGTAGCGGCCAAAATCAGAAGGTACAGGCCGCCGGAGCCGTACAAGGGTAAAGGTGTAAGGTATGCGGGAGAGGTGGTGCGCAGGAAGGCCGGCAAGAGCGGCAAAATTGGCAGTAAGAAGGGGAGATAAGTCTTGCCGAGGATCAAAACTACATCAGCGGCGCGTAAGCGCAGGCATCGAAGGGTGCGACAAAAGGTGGTTGGTAGCATCCTCCGCCCTAGGCTTGCTGTTTTTCGGAGTTTGAACCACATATATGCCCAAGTTATCGATGATACCAGCGGCAGCACAATGGTCGCTGCTTCAAGCTTGGACAGCGAAGTAAAGGGCCAGGTCGATGGCAAGGCCAAGCTATCGGTCGCCGAGCTTGTGGGTGAGAGAGTGGCGAAGAAGGCTTTGGGCGCTGGCATCACTTCTGTTGTTTTCGATAGAGGTGGATTCAGATATCACGGCAGAGTCAAGGCCCTAGCAGAGGCCGCTAGAAGCGCCGGCCTAGAATTTTGAGAGAGTAATTGTTATGGTTACACTTGGTACAAAGAGCAAACTTGATTCCAAAGACTTGGACTTGTCTGAGCGCGTGGTCAGGATAAACAGAGTGGCAAAGGTGGTAAAGGGCGGACGCAGGTTTAGCTTTAGCGCTCTGGTAGTAGTCGGCGATGGGGCTGGGCACGTGGGTATAGGGCTCGGTAAGGCCAATGAAGTGCCGTCAGCCATACGCAAGGCGGGCCAGATAGCAAGAAAGAACCTGCTCACGATCCCACTGAGAGGTGTGACTATTCCCCATGAGATCATGGGCGAATTCGACGCTGCCAGGGTAATGCTCAAGCCGGCGTCGCCGGGTACCGGCGTGGTCGCGGGAGGCGCAGTGAGGGCGGTTGTGGAGTCTGCCGGTATTAAGGATATACTCACGAAGTCGTTGGGAAGCTCAAATCCTATCAACGTAGCCAAGGCTTGCATAAAAGGGCTGAGTGAACTTCAGCTTCCTGAGGAAGCCCAGCGCCGCAGGATGGCATCCGCCGGTAGATCTTTCGGCGTCCCTCCAAGGCCGTCCCTCCGACCGGATTCAGGACAACCAAGAGGTACGCAGCAGTGAGTAAGATAAAGATAACTTTGAGACGCAGCGGTATCGGCTTCAAAATAGACCAAAAGCGAACAATAAAGGCTCTGGGTTTACGTCGCCTCAACTACAGTGTAATCGTTGATGATAATAGGACTATGCGCGGCATGGCAATAAAGATACGGCATCTGGTTGACGTGGAGGAGCTATCCGAATGAGACTCCACGATCTTAAGCCAGCACCGGGGTCTAAGAAACAGCCTAAGCGATTGGGGCAGGGTCATGGCAGCGGCACAGGCACTTATTCCGGCCGCGGTAATAAGGGGCAAAAGGCTCGCTCCGGCGGCGGAGTTAGAAGAGGCTTTGAGGGCGGTCAGTTGCCTCTGATTAGGCGTATGCCAAGAAAGCGAGGGTTCGTTAACCTCTTCAGAGTGGAATACCAAATCATAAAGATAGGTCAGCTAGAGAGATTTGAGGCGAACGCGCAGATTACGCCTGATCTATTAGAGGTGATTGGCCTTATCGCCGATAAGAAAGCCCCGATCAAGGTCTTGGGTGATGGGATCCTGTCTAAGTCGTTAACAGTTACAGCTGATAAGTTCTCCGCCAGCGCTGCTGTGAAAATCCAGGCTGCCGGCGGCAAGACTCTGGGGCGCGGCGCTGGGGTTCACGAAGGACGAAACGATGCTTGAGAACCTGCTCAATGCGTGGAGGTCACCGGACCTAAGACGGAAGATACTATTCACTTTTGGCATTCTGGTAATCTTCCGCTTTATCGCGCATGTTCCTATTCCAGGCATAGATATCGCTGCCTTACAACGCTTGCTTCAGAGCAACCAGCTCTTAGGCTTCTTAGACATCTTTAGCGGTGGCGCTTTCAGAAACTTAAGCGTGGCGTCCTTAGGCGTCTACCCATATATAACGGCATCAATTATTATGCAGTTGATGTCGCCTGTCATACCAGCTCTGGCCAACCTGGCTAAAGAGGGTGAGTTGGGCCGGCATAAGATAAACCAGTATACTCACTGGCTAACGGTACCCCTAGCGGCGTTACAAGGTTACGGACAGTTGGTGTTACTGCAAAGCCAGGGGGTTTTGACCGGTGGCGGAATCGGGCTTACGGGACCAAGCCTGCTACCTACCCTGGCTATGGTGGGAGCCATAACTGCCGGTACCGTGCTGCTGGTATGGATGGGAGAGCTTATTACCGAGAACGGCATTGGAAACGGCGTCTCGATGATCATTTTTGGCGGAATAGTGGCTGGCTTGCCGCAAATAGTAGGCCAGACCTTTTTGCCAGGAACAGAATTGTTCGGAATTATTGTCTTTATGTTATTAGGGTTAGCGATTATAGCCGCGATAGTTTTTTTCCAAGAGGCGCAGCGGCGGATACCGGTTCAGTATGCAAGGAGCGTGTTCAGGGGCGGCCGAATGTACCGTCAGGGCGGGGCTACTCATATACCGCTTCGAGTGAACTCTGCCGGTATGATTCCGCTGATATTCGCTGCATCTATAATGATATTCCCTGGCATGGTAGCCAGCTTCTTCCTGGTTTCTGACATCTCTTGGGTCTCATCGATCGCCCAGGCCATCAATCGCCTGTTCGACACAACCTTCGTATTTTACTGGCTGTTCTATTTTATTTTGGTAGTTGGTTTTACCTTCTTCTATACGGTCGTAATGTTTCAGCAGCAGAACCTGCCGGAGACGCTGCAGAAAAACGGAGGGTTTATACCAGGAATAAGGCCTGGACGTCCCACGGCTGAATACCTGAACACGGTCTTGTTTCGGATCACCTGGGCCGGCGCCGTATTCTTAGGGCTGATAGCTGTTACGCCATTCCTCGCGCAGATACTGACCGGAGTTAGGGCTCTGCAGCTTAGCAGCACCGCGCTGCTAATAGTTGTCGGCGTGGCTCTGGACACGATGAGGCAGCTTGAAGCGCAGTTGATGATGCGCAACTACGAAGGCTTCATCAGATAGCGGAGGGTATTATCTAAGAAATGTATGTTATTCTACTGGGTCCGCCCGGCGCTGGAAAGGGTACACAGGCTGCCAACATATCTAAGACATTTGCCCTGGCTCATGTAGCATCGGGCGAGCTGTTTAGAGAGGCAATGAGTAGTGGAAGTGAGCTGGGCCTCCAGGCAAAATCCTTCGTCGACCGGGGAGAGTTGGTCCCGGACGAGTTGACAATCAAGCTTGTCATGTCGAGATTGGAAAAGCCCGACTGTGAGTTTGGCTGTTTGCTGGACGGGTTTCCGCGCACAACCGGGCAGGCTGAAGCCTTGGACAGCGGGTTTGCTGCTGAGAACAAGAAAGTGGATAAGGTCTTATTCATTAAAGTATCGGACGAGGAGCTATTGAGACGTCTATCCGGCCGCTGGATATGTAAAAGCTGCCAGACGCCCTATCACATGGTAAGCTCGCCGCCAAAAGAGGCCGGCAGATGCGACAAGTGTGGCGGCGAGCTTTATCAGCGTTCTGATGATACCCCCGAAACGGCTAGGAACCGTCTCGGTGTTTATTTCCGGGAGACCGCTCCTCTCATTTCTTATTATCATAACCAGGGGAAGCTCGTGGAACTCAATGGCGATAAGTCCATCGACGAAGTCGGGGTAGACCTGATAGGCGCCCTGAGATAGTTGAAGACAACTGACTAAATGACCAGTGGCGGAATAATACTCAAATCCGATCGAGAGATCGGCATAATGCGTGAGGCCGGCCGGCTTTTGGCTGAGATACTGGTGGTCTTAAAGAAATCCGTGCAAGCCGGCATGACCACCGCAGAGTTGGATGTTATCGCAGCCAGGGAGATAAAGAAGCGAAAGGCAGAACCGTCCTTCCTGGGCTATAAAGGCTTTCCTGCCCATATCTGTGTATCAATAAATGATGAGATAGTCCACGGCATCCCCGGCCCAAGGGTCATGAAAGAGGGCGATATCGTTAAGATAGATGCCGGACTTATATACATGGGTTTTCAGAGCGACAGCGCGGTAAGCGTCCCCATAGGCGAAGTTCCCGAGGACGTGCTGAAGCTGATTGATGCTACCAGCGAGTCATTGATGGAAGGAATTAAGGCTGCCCGTCCAGACGCCCGGATCGGAGATATATCATCGGCCGTGCAGCAATTTGTGGAGTCGCGAGGCTACTCGGTGGTGAGGGAATATGTGGGGCACGGTATAGGGAGAAGTCTGCACGAACCTCCCCAAATACCCAATTATGGTGTGGCCGGTAAGGGCCTGCCGCTGAGAAAGGGTATGGTCATAGCCATTGAACCTATGGTAAATGTTGGAGGCTGGCGCACCAAGGTGGCGCAAGATAATTGGACAGTCTCCACGTTGGATGGAAGCTTATCAGCTCACTTCGAGCATACTGTTGCCGTGACGGAGAACGGGCCAGAGGTCTTGAGCGCCCTTTGAATTTTATTTCTACTCGTGAATTATTAGTATAGAGGATCAGTAAAGCTGAGTATGTATGCCTAAAAAGGACACTATTGAAGTAGAGGGAAGTGTAGCTGAGTCTCTACCAAACGCTATGTTCTGGGTGGAGTTGGCTAACGGACATAAGGTGTTAACCCATATCTCGGGAAAGATCCGGATGAATTTTATCCGGATCCTGCCTGGGGATAGAGTTCTTGTTGAGTTGTCCCCCTATGACTTAACGAGAGGTCGTATTACCTATAGGTTCAAGTAGCGTTAGTTAGCGGTGCAGTCGGTCGTTTCACTGGCTGGATCAAAAACAGATAGGAAGGCGCCTGAAATGAAAGTGAGAAGTTCGGTTAAGCCCAGGTGTGAAAAATGCCGGGTAATTCGTAGAAGGGGCACTGTTCTCGTAATATGTGAGAACCCCAGGCATAAGCAGCGTCAGGGATAAGAAAACGAGGAGAGGAACATGGCAAGGGTTGCGGGAGTAGACATTCCAAACAACAAAAAGGTCGAGTATTCACTCCAATACATATATGGCCTCGGCCCAAAGAACAGTAAGGATATCCTGATCCATACCGGTATCTCCGTAGATACCATGACCAGAGACCTCACTGAAGAAGAGATAGGCCGCATTAGGGAGGTTATTGACCGTACGTACATCGTAGAAGGAGACCTCCGGCGCGAGACTAATTCTAACGTCAGACGGTTAACAGAGATAGGATGCTATCGCGGGATCAGGCACAGAAGAGGGCTTCCTGTGCACGGTCAAAGGACTCGCACCAATGCCAGGACCAAGCGTGGAGATAAGAAGACTGTGGCCGGACGCCGCCGTGCCGCCGCAAAGAAATAGGTAAGAGTAGGATATGGCTGAAAGACAAAGAAGGCAAACTAGAGGTAGAGAACGAAAATCTGTTCCAGTGGGCAGGGCTTATATTCAGTCCACCTTTAACAACACTCTTGTCACTCTGACTGATATGAATGGCAACGTGCTCTCGTGGAGCAGCGCCGGATCCTCCGGCTTTAAGGGATCTAGAAAGAGCACTCCCTTTGCGGCCCAGTTGGCTGCGGAAACTGCTGTCAGGAAAGCTATGGAGAACGGCTTGAGACAGGTAGACGTCTACATCAAAGGCGCAGGCAGTGGAAGAGAGGCTGCTATCCGAGCGCTTCAGTCTGCGGGACTGAATGTTACCAGCATCAGGGATGTTACACCGATCCCGCATAATGGATGTAGACCCCCCAAGAGGAGGCGAGTGTAATCTATGGCTAGATATACAGGTCCTGTCTGTCGTCTTTGCAGGCGTGCCGGCGAGAAGCTCTTTCTTAAGGGAGAGCGATGTGCCACTCCGAAGTGCTCTGTGGAAAAGCGTAATTATCCGCCAGGCCAAAAAACCGCCAGGCGGCGTAAGGTGTCTGACCGCGGTGTCCAATTACGAGAGAAGCAAAAGGCCAAGGCCATTTACGGAGTGCTGGAGAGACAGTTTTGGAAGCACTTCGAGGAAGCGGAGCGCAGGCCCGGAGTTACCGGCCATAATCTTCTGCAGATACTGGAGATGCGGCTTGATAACGTAACTTTTCGCCTCGGATTTGCCGATTCCAGGAACCAGAGTAGGCAGTTGGTGCGTCACGGCCATATAATCGTAAACGGTCGCCGCACTAATATACCGTCTTATATGGTGAAACCTGGCGATACAATAACCTGGCATGAGATAAGCGTCAAGAGCCCAATACATGACGAGATGGCGGCCAAGATCAAAAACCGCTTAATTCCCCTCTGGCTAACGTTAGATATCGCCAACATGAGTGGAAACATACTACACCCGCCCGTAAGAGAAGAAATAGATACCGATATTAGTGAACAGACGATTGTAGAGTACTACTCCAGATAATCTCTTCATGTTTATATCCGCTACAAAGAATGTTTGGTCCGTATTGGAGGACTTGAAAGTGTCCCAAATGGTAATACCAGAAATTAAAATTGATATCTCTGCAGACGACTACGCAAGGCTGGTAGTAGAGCCGCTGGAGAACGGGTTTGGGGCTACGTTAGGCAATAGCTTGCGTAGAGTCCTGTTGAGTTCTTTGCCAGGCGCAGCCATTACCTGGGTTAAACTCAACCAGGTGCAGCATGAGTTTACTCCTATACCATACGTTAAAGAGGACACCATAGAGTTCCTGCTTAATGTTAAGGAGTTGCGTCTGCGCCCTCTTTCGGACCGCCCTGGAAGACTATTTCTTGATGTAGCGGGCAAGGGTGTTGTTTCTGCTGCCGATATCAAGCCATCTTCAGATTTTGAGATAGCTAATCCAGAATTGGTCTTAGCCACTATGGACTCTGATGATGCGTCACTCACGGTAGAGTTTAATGTCGAACACGGTAAGGGGTATGAGCCGTCTACATTGGGAAATGGCTTGCCAATTGGAGTGATACCGGTGGACGCGATATTCACCCCGGTAAAGAAGGTCAACTACCAGGTTGAGCACACACGAGTAGAGCAGCGCACGAACTTTGACAGGCTCATTCTAGAAGTGTGGACAGATGGAGCGATGAATCCCTTGGACGCGATTAGCAGGAGCGCTGAAATTCTGATTGAGCAATTCTCATTTTTCCGAGCAATTGTTCAAGGAATCCAGCGCGTACCGGAAAAACAGCTGCTACCTGCCGCTGTAGGACTGCCACCCGATAAGCTGGATATAACCATAGATGAACTTGGCCTGTCGGTAAGGGCGTACAACGCGCTTAAGAGAAGCAACCTCCTAAAGGTGGGGGATATTATCTCAAAGAGCCATGATGAGCTGCTGCAGATTAGAAACTTCGGTAGCAAGTCTTTGATGGAACTGGCTGAGAAGCTGTCATCTTTAGGGATAGGGGCCTTCTCTGAAGCAATTAGGGCCCGAGAAGATGGAACAGAGGAAGACGATGAAGATTCTTAGAGGCGAGACCGGTTAAACATGAGACACGGTATAGCTGGTAGAAAACTTAATAGACCAACAGGTCATAGAATGTCTCTTTTTCGGAACCAGGTGACTGATCTCTTCAGGCATGAGAAAATTCGGACTACTGAGGCAAAGGCTAAAGAAGTAAAAGGACTGGCAGAGAAGATCGTTACGCTAGGTAAGCGCGGCGATCTCCACGCCAGGCGTCGGGCCCTGGCCTTTGTTCGGGATAGAGACACCGTGGAAAAAGTATTTTCTATACTAGCGACGCGCTATCAGAGCAGGCTGGGTGGCTACACCAGAATCGTGAAGCTGCGTCCCAGAATGGGCGATGGCGCTCCCATGGTACTTTTGGAGCTAATGCCTTAGCAGGAAAAAAGTTGGGGCGCCGAAGACTGGCCTTAGTTCTAGAGTACGACGGATCTGATTACCGCGGCTTTCAATATCAGAGAAACGCCGCGTCTGTCCAGAAGGAGATCGAGCGCGCTTTAGATAGGCTTACGGGGGAGGAGATTCGGGTAAGGGGCGCCAGTCGTACCGATGCCGGCGTACATGCTAAAGGCCAGGTAGTGGCCTTTGATACTGATTCACGGTTAGGCTTAGAAAAGGTTTTACGGGGCCTGAACTTCTATCTGCCTGAATCTATCGTGGTTGTCAAGGCGTGCCAGGTGGAGGACGACTTTCATCCCAGGCGATGGGCGGTAAGCAGGCATTATAGATATATCATACTGGAGCGCTCTACTCGCTCGCCCTTATGGAAAAAAAGGGCGTGGCAGTTGGATGAACAACTTGACACGGAGGCTATGTGTGAGGCGGGTCAGGCCTTGGTGGGTACGAGAAGCGTGGCGCCCTTTACAACAGCAACCGGCTTGATAAATAGAGATGCAGTCCGCACCGTCCACGAAGCACAGGTGGCCAGACATGGCGAGGCGGTATACTTTGATATCAGGGGCGAGTCTTTTCTGCCCCAGCAGATTCGGCGAAGCGCCTGGGCCCTTGGCCAGGTGGGCCGCGGTGAGTTGGCCGTAGCGGAGTTTAAACGTATAGCGATTGAGGGAGAGGTAGGCAAGGTCAAGTCCTTGGCTCCAGCCCACGGCCTGTACCTGGTAAGAGTAGAATATCCGGGTGGATACCCGAGCTAACGAATGAAGTAGTAGCGAAGCACGTTCCTTGAGGCTCTCGAAACCTGTAGTGAGGTTCTCCAACTAGGAACGTGCCGAATGCCTTCGAGGACCTCTCCGCGTACGGAGTCCGCAAGGCGGACAGGCGATGCCACGCTTCTTATTTTAGAGGAATATTGCGGTGAGTACCTAAATTATGATGAAGACCTACAGTACCAAAGCATCTGACATAAAACGGGAATGGCATCTAATTGACGCCACCGGACAAACTCTCGGAAGGCTCGCTTCACACGTTGCGACGCTGCTGAAGGGCAAGCACAAGCCGATGTATGTTCCGCACCTTGATACCGGAGACTTTGTAGTAATTATAAATGCGGCCAAGATTAAAGTTGGCGGAAAGAAATACGACCAGAAAATGTACTACAGCCACAGTCAGTATCCAAGTGGCTTGAAGACCATCAGCTTTGCAAAGCTGGCAGTGAGGCATCCCACTGGCTCGGTAGAGCATGCAATTAGAGGCATGCTGCCCCATAACGTCTTGGGCAGGGCGATGTTCAAAAAACTCAAAGTATATGCGAATGGCAGCCACCCACATGCCGCACAGTTTAGGATGGCTGTTGGGTCCCAGGCTGGTTCAGAAGCGTAACATAGGAGAGAGCGCAAAGTGGCAGATCAAATATACTACTCTGCAGTAGGAAGAAGAAAGTGCGCCATTGCGAGGGTCAGGCTGATAGCTGGCGGCAATGGCAGCGTTATTATCAACGGCAAGCCGTATACCGAGGTATTCAGCCAGTCGGTTTATCGATCTATGATAACCCGACCTTTGGCATTGACTGAGACCGCAGATAAGTACAACGTATCTGTTAAGGTATTGGGTGGCGGCGTAACCGGCTGGTCTGGGGCGATCAGCCTCGGGATAGCCCGCGCTCTCGTGAAGTTAAATGAAGGGTTTAAGAGCCTCCTCAGGAGCGAAAACCTTCTTACCCGCGACGCAAGAGTCAAGGAGCGCAAGAAGCCCGGTCTTAAGCGGGCCAGGAAAGCTCCTCAGTACACCAAACGGTAATGCTGGTCTGATCCAGCGGGTCGTTCAAGCTGTTCTGAACAAGAGCAGACTGGGGTTATTCCAGCCTGCTCTTTATGTAGTCAATTGTGGGCACCGGAGTGGGGTCTACCTCGTTTAGCATAGCCAGGTACAGGCTGACGTAGTCGCCAAGCAGTACCGTGCTCAGCATCTGACTCAAAGGTGTCTCTCCCCTGGCCTCTATCAAGAGGTAAGGTATACCGCTGTTCTTCAGGACCTCTTCAGTTATCTGATAGCGCAGTGACACTCTGTGGTGCAGCGAAGCAGCGTGCAGCATAACGACTACTGCCTGAGTTTTTGCCGCGGTCGGGAATAGATAGCCGGTAGCGGTGTTGTGATGCAGCTCCGGCAGCAGTTCGTAAAAGGCCCAACCTTTGCTGTTCTCGTTGATCTGCGTCTTCCACCGGTGGGCGACCTCCGATAAAATACCGGCTCCATATATTATAGGGATAGCTCCCACTAGTCTTCTGGCAACCTGCTTGGCCTGGTTTGACTCCTCAGGTACCGTTTCATCTATGGTGGCGGCCATTTCCCCAAGTAAGTTTGCCGCATCATCTACCTGTTGGCCCATGGGAGGAATTATCCCCAAATTCTGAAGCGCGGCTAATGCAGGGAAAAGCCCGTAACCTACCGCGCTGCGCGGTGGGCCTTTATAGGTGATCTCAAAAAACGGAATGCCCTTTAGGGTGGCCGTTTGAGCCAACTGTCCTCCGGAGGTCATGGCTATGGTCTTGCACCCTCTTTCCATGGCTTCCGCAAAGGCGGATAAGGTTTCTTCGGTGTTGCCGGAATAGCTGGAGGCTATCACGAGTGTGTTGGCGTCTGCATGTTTTGGGAGAGCATAATCCCGGGACACCGTTATCGGTATGGGGCTAATGTCCAGCGTAAGGCTCCGTAACAGGTCGCCGCCTATGGCTGACCCACCCATTCCAATGATTATTATCTCGCTGATGCTTCTGTAAGTGGCAGGAAGAGACAGATCCAGTCCATCCTGCCAGGCCTTTCTGCACTGGTCCGGCAGGGCGCTAATCAAACGGCGAGAGCCGGAGGGGTCGTATTTTCCATAAGTGCCAGGGTTGTCTAACGTACTATCCAAGAGTTAACCTTTACTTCCTTTGTCGAATTACACCCCGGCTAGCTCTTTTCCCGCAGCCAGCAGCTCTTTGACATCATTCAGGCTGCCGGCTTCGGCGTACACCCTTAGTACCGGCTCGGTGCCGGAGAACCTTATCAGCAGCCATGCTCCGTTCTCCAGGGAGAAACGGACTCCGCTGACCTTCTTTTCATCGTCATAGTAGGAATCTTTCCTGGCTACACCGGTCCCATTAAGCTCCGCAGGTTGTGCTGCGGACACTCGTTCAACTATAGAATCCCTTTCTCCTGGAGGGAAATGGAGGTCTATACGGTCGTAGTAGTGAGGGCCAACTTTACTGTACAGATACTCAACAAGTTGAGCTGGTGTCTTACCCGTCTTTACCATCAGGTCAAGAAAGTACAGGCCGGCCAGTATGCCGTCTCGTTCCGGGATATGTCCTCTGAACCCGTAGCCCCCGCTCTCTTCGCCCCCGATGAGAGCGTCTCTCTTCATCATCTCTGGCCCCACATACTTGAACCCAACGTCGGTCTCCACCACTGTGGAATCGAATAGCTCCCCTAGTCTGTAGATCATGTTAGACGTGGTTATGGTCTTGATTATCGGTCCGCGCTCACCCCTTACCTCTAAAAGGTACAGCGCAAGTAGGGAGAAGACCTGCAGCTGTGTAACAAACTCACCATTTTCGTCCATGACGCCCAGGCGGTCGGCGTCTCCATCGGTGGCCAGCCCGACCTGGGCCTTCTTTCTCTTTATTGTGTCGCACAGTTCAGCCAGGTTTCTACCTATGGGCTCCGGCTGTATTCCGGGAAAGGCTGGATTGCGGACCCCGTGTATCTCGGTTACCCTGGTCTTCCCGCGAGAAAGGAGACGTCTGGTATATCCTGCACCAGCGCCGTACATCGAGTCAACGACTATGTTTATCCCTGCGTTCTTGATGCCTTCCAGCCTGTCTTTGCCGATAAGCGCTTCAATATGGTCCAGGTACGGCGGTGATGGGTTGAAATATTCAACGAGGCCATTCTTATGGGCCTCTTCTATCGACATAGACTCGAGTTTCCTTGTCCCCATTTGAATGTTTGGGATACGCGCCTCTATATCTGCTATGACCTCCGGTGAAGCGCTTGAGGCGCTGGCCTCTTTGACCTTAAACCCGTTCCATTGCCCCGGATTGTGGCTGGCGGTGATTATTATGGCTCCGGAGGTGGAAAGTCTTTTCAGGTTGAAGCTTACTACAGGGGTAGGACATGCCCTATCGCTGAGGTATACGTGTATTCCATTGCCCGCCAGCACCTCCGCGGCGGCGGCGGCGAAAGACTCTGATGCAAACCTGGTGTCGTAGCCCACTACCATGCCTTCCTTGTCGAGGCCGCTGTCTTTCAGATAGTAGGCAACAGCCTGGGAGCAGGCACGGACATTATCGAAGGTATAGTCTTCAGCGATGACAGCCCGCCAACCGTCGGTCCCGAACTTGATAGCAGCAGTCATGGCATTTGCTCCAGGTATTTTCTTACGAGTTCAATTACTCTGGTCGCTCTTTCCAAAGCCTCCTGAGCGTCCTCTTTGTCAAAATTCTTTGCGGGCATTCGGCCTCCAACGGTATCCGGATATCTGGTGGTCAGATAGAATCCGTCGAGGTTTCTGGCTTCTTCAGTTACTGCACCAAAGTCAGGCTCGTAGCTCTCACATAGCTGGCGCAGGTTGTCTACAGAATGAGTATGGAGATAGCGCTCTCCCTTACTATACAGGAAAGCCTTCAAAGCTGT
Source organism: Dehalococcoidia bacterium (assembly GCA_009693005.1). Classification (GTDB taxonomy): domain Bacteria; phylum Chloroflexota; class Dehalococcoidia; order SHYD01; family SHYC01; genus SHYC01. Next base: position 19,054 of record SHYC01000020.1, read on the forward strand.
TTCTGCGGTCTGCTGAAATTGGGAGCAGGCAGGGGCATAAAATCCACCGCTGCTGCTGTGAATAGCTGATCGTAGAAACAGCTCTGCCTGCCCTAGCCATGTACGGCCTTCCTCTGCGGGGTCCGCTTGCATATTAATCCTTCCCGATGTAACTGCATCCTTGATTTCTGAATAGTAGCCCACACTGTCGTAGAGTACTATACCATCTCTCAATGCATTTTCAACAAATCGGTGGCCTTGGCTCACCATATCACGAAATTCCTGGGGTGTATATACTATCAGGTCTACCGGTACGCTGGGCTCGGTGGCTGTATGAAAGAAGTCTACTCGATCCTTAAACCGCTTTTTGGTATCTTGCACTATAATAATGTCTATATCGCTGTACGTTGTGGCGTCACCGCGCGCTTGTGAGCCGAAGAGAAGGACCATCTCCGGCTCGTAGTCTCTGATAATCGACTCTACCAGCGTATCCAATCCGGTGCTGATCATGCTTATACCCGTTCTCTCCAGTAGTTTAGAAGATCCTCCGCGGTCTTCTTGAACGGAATGGTTGGCTCCCACCCCGTCTGTTTTCTGAATTTTGAAGTGTCCGCCACCAGCAGGGTGACGTCTGACGGTCTCAGGCGGGTTGGGTCTACTTTGAACTCTACCTTAACCTTTGCCAGAGAAGCCAGAATGTCCCCCAACTCTCTTATGCTTATGGCCTTTCCTGTGCCTACGTTGTATGCCTGGCCTGGCTCGCCTTTCTCC
>SHYC01000021.1 GCA_009693005.1 Dehalococcoidia bacterium
GGTCCGGCGGTGGTGGTGGGAGCGGGTGGTGGGTCCGGCGGTGGTGGTGGGAGCGGGTGGTGGGTCCGGCGGTGGTGGTGGGAGCGGGTGGTGGGTCCGGCGGTGGTGGTGGGAGCGGGTGGTGAAGTTACTTCACCAGGCAGGTCACTTTCAGCGGCAGCCAGGTAAGTCAGGGCATCTTCATTACTCTTGTCCAGTCGTAGAACGTTGTGGGCACGGTCGAGTACCACATCCCACTCGGAGCGCTTGACAGCAGCCTCTGCTTCGTCTAGAAGCCCATCTATCTGTCTTTGGATGCGTTCACTTGGCATACGGATACCCTCCTCTAACAGCCGCACTAAGAATGCTTTAATGAATACTTCCGAATAGTAGCCTAACTTTCATGGCCGCGTCAACCGAGAATACCAACATAACCGTTAGTCTTGACCAATCGCTCAAGCCGTTGTAGATTGAGTATGGCTCAAGTCACATCACGACTAGAATCGATATTTTTGAGCTATGGTGCCCAGCGCGTCATTCTTGGCCTGTCCCGCCTACGGAGGTCTCTTGAAGGGACTCCGGCCACCGACTCGCCTTGGAGAGAGCGTTTTCTAAGGGTCGAGTGAAGAATCCAGTAGGTTTAGGCCGTAGAGGAGGAAGAATTGGTTACCGAGACTTTGGTAGGAAAGAGCATCCCGCGGATCGATGCCGCCGAGATAGTTACCGGTAGCACGTCGTATACCGCGGACATACTGCCCAGGGGCACTCTCTTCGCAAAGCTCGTGCTGAGCACGCGTGCCCATGCGTTAATTAAGCGAATAGACACCAGCAAAGCGCTGGCGCACCCAGGCGTAATGGGGGTGGTAACCGGCGAAGACGCCCCTAAATACCTGGTGGGCAGGTTTCTCAAAGACCGCCCAATGCTCGCTCAGGGCAAGGTCCGGTTCGTTGGCGAGCCGGTTGCAGCAGTGGCGGCGGTGGATAAGGACATAGCCGAGCAGGCCGCGGACCTTATCGAGGTAGAGTACGAGGACTTGCCGGCAGTATTCGACCCTGAAGAAGCGATGGGACCGAATGCGCCTCTGGTCCACCTGGCAGGAAGTCGCTACCTTGACGGGGCGCAGGGGTGGGTAGAGCCAAAAGGAAATATCCGTAACGACGTCATCATGCGCAGAGGAGACCCCGACAAGGCCTTTGCGGAGTGCGACATCATATATGAAGATACTTATCGTACACACCCCACGCATCAGGGCTATATCGAACCCCACGCCGTAGTTGCCAGCGTAGACTCCGAGAGCAGGATCACCCTCTGGGCCAGCAACAAAGGTCAGTTCATCGTGAGAAATATCGTGAGCGAGGCCTTTGATCTGCCCAAGAGCCAGGTGAAGGTTATCGTCACAAAAATAGGCGGCGACTTCGGAGGAAAGGGCACTCCGTGGCTGGAATGCATCGCGGTGCTGCTGTCCAAGAAGACCGGCCGCCCGGTCAAGCTGGTACTCTCCAGAAGAGAGGATATAATCCTGGCGTCGGTTAGGCATGCCTCAATCATCCGCCTCAAGGTTGGAGCGAAGAAAGACGGCACGCTCCATGCCCTTAAAGGCGAGATTATCTTTGAGTGCGGCTCCTATGCGGACGGAGGCGGTGGAATGGCGGGAAGGGCTAGCACTCTCGTGGGCTCGTACAAGATACCCAATGTAGAAACCCGCGGCCTTGCCATATATACCAACAGCGGACCGCGCGGCCACGTGAGGGCGCCGGGAGCGCCGGCACCGACTTTCGCCATTGAGTCACACATAGATATGCTGGCCAAGAAGCTAGAGATGGACCCCTGGGAGTTCCGCTTGAAGAACGCGCTTGGCGAGGGAGACTACGACCCGGACGGCCATTCCATTATGAGGAACGTCGGCCTGATTGAAACTATAACCAAGGCCCGAGAGTATGTCCACAGGGAGTTCAGGAGAGGACCGAACCGCGGCATCGGGATAGCCTGCTCATTATGGGGACACGCCGTAGGCCCCAGCGCTATGATTTCGGGCGCGTACGTGCGCATCGAGGACGACGGCAGAGTCGTGCTGTACACCGGTGTTGGCGACCAGGGCGCCGGCCAGAGGGCGGTCCTGGCCCAGATAGTGGCTAACGAGCTTCATATTCAACCCAACCAGGTTGTGATCGGGCCTACAGATACAGCGTCAACTCCCTTTGAGAATGGCTCAGGAGGCAGCATGACCACCTTCCGCGCCGGAAACAGCGCCCGTTTTGCTGCCATGGACGCGCGGACCCAGCTCTTTGAGATGGCCGCTGAACGGCTGGAGGTCGGGCAGGACGACCTGGAGCTGGCTAACGGCCGCATCCACGTTAAAGGCTCTCCGGATAGGGGATATACTATCGCTGAGATGGCGCGTCACGCTCTGGACACCAGAGGAGTACCTATCCTTGGGACTGGAGTAAAGGAAAAACAGGAGCTGCTAAAGTCCATGGAGGCGTCCAAGGGGATAATGGATGGGCCGGCCTTCTGTACCCAGGTTGCAGAGGTTGAGGTTGACCCGGAAACCGGCCAGGTAACCGTGCTGCGCTTCCTGGCAGCCCATGATGTAGGGTTCGCCATCAACCCGTCCAGTGTCGAAGGACAATTGCAAGGCGGTGTAGTGTTTGGCCTCGGGTACTCCCTAACTGAACAGATCATGACCTCCGAGGGTAGGGTGCTTAACCCAAGCCTTTTAGACTACCGCCTGCTGACGGCCAAAGACGTGCCAAACATCGAGGTACTCTGCATAGAGGTGCCCTCGTCCCAAGGGCCCTATGGAGCCAAGGGCGTAGCGGAACCGCCGGTCATTCCGACTGCCGCCGCAATAGCAAACGCCGTATTTGATGCGGTGGGGGTTAGAATTACAGAGATCCCCATAAATGCTGAACGAGTGATGGAGGCGTTGCAAAAAAGCCAGGATGGGACAGAAGTAGCATGCCTGTCTTAGGTTCATCACGAAGTGATAGCTCGCGTATTGACGCCATAAATGGCGTCTCTACGCAGCATTTTCATTCCTCGCGGCGCGATGTGCAAGTAGGATGAACGATTCTAACAGTCAAATTGAGGGAGGTGCTGTAGTCCTTCTATGTCTTTGAGAGACCACCTTGAGCCGGAAGAGCACATACAGTCGCGTTGCGATCCATTTTACGCGACCTCGCGGAGGTTAATACGTTACCAACTCACGAGAGAAGGTGAGAAGATCCAGTTTTTGTCATACCGCGGGGTCAAATCTGTTGAGCTGGTAAGAAAGCCGCAGCATAAGCTTATGGTGGCCGGCACCCTCATGTCCGCCACCGGCCTGTTCCTGTTCGTTTACTTAATGCTTTGGACAGCTATCCCTGCCTTTTTTATGGGCATAGGCCTTATAATATACGGTGGGCAAGGAAATGAGGTGTATTACCAGATACACTTTGATAATATGACGGCTCAGGAAAAGGAGCTATGGAGAATAAGGATTCGGGGTTCTAAAGACTTTATAGCCAGCATAGCGGATATCACGGGACGACCAGTGACGGAATCCTGAAAGCGATATGCCGTCACGAGCCCGACCATAATGAGAGGATAAAGCACAAATATGAAAAACCCAGCGTTAGTGTTATTCTTTTTAGCAGTGTTGCTTAATGCAATATCCTGCAGCAGCCCTGCCACGGCAAAAAAAGAACAGCCCGCCAGCGCCTCACCAACGCCTCAAAGCAGCACGAATACACCAAGTACACAAGGAGGTAAAGTCATCAAGCAGTATAACGCTCCACCGGCCATGGCAATCGACCAAAACGCCAAGTACACAGCCAAGATGAAGACCAACAAAGGCCTCGTCACCATTGATTTGTTCGCTAAAGAAGCTCCCAAGACCGTAAATAACTTTGTCTTCTTGGCGAAGGACGGCTATTACAACAATGTAGGGTTTCACAGAATCATTAAAGGCTTCATGATCCAGGGAGGAGATCCCCAGGGCACAGGATCGGGCGGCCCAGGCTATAAGTTTGCGGATGAGCCGGTTACCAGAGACTACAAAGTAGGCATTGTAGCGATGGCCAACGCAGGACCAAACACCAACGGCAGCCAGTTCTTCATCATGGATGCCGACTATGCTTTGGCCAAGAATTACACCATCTTCGGACAGGTAACAGACGGCATAGATGTGGTCCACTCCATAGCCAATACTCCGGTAACCGGATCCCAAAACTCTTCACCGACCCAGCCTATTACAATCGAGAGCATAGAGATCACCGAACAGAAGCAATAGCGAAGGACCTGTTGCCATCTTGGGGCCGTGCATGCCAAATTCTATATGCCAGGAGCATGACAAGGTAGTGCTTGTAGTGAGGCTCTGGAACCATAGGAGATACAAATGGAAGCGGTTAAAACCAAGCCAATCCAAGTGCTGACCACCGCTAAGGCCGAAGCCGCTGTTGGTACTAGCCAAAGCAGCATGATGGACCGCGTGATAACCAAGCCTATGTGGGTGTTGAAGGCACGACTAGTCAGGCAAGTCCGTCTCTTCGAAAGCCGGTATGAGATGTCGTCGGAAGACATGTTAAAGGAGCTTCGGAATGGTACTTCTCGTGAAACTGCGGAGATTTCTAAGTGGATGCAGAATTATTTGGTCCTGAAGAAAATCGCCGCTTTCCTCAAATAACAAGAACGTGTCGTTATCTTAAAATGGGGAGGCCAGAGAGCGTTCCCTCTGGCGCGGTTTCAACGGTGTCCCCCTGAATATTATCCCGAAGGCGTACCTAGCCTGCCCTGTCCGCCTGGGGACTCCGTGCGCGGAGAGCTTGCCACGGTCGCCAAAGGCGACCTCGCAATCGTCCATGCCGCTTGTTGGCAGGACCAAAAAGGATGAAAATGGTATAAGCGTAGCCCGTTCCTTGAGGCTCTCGAAAGGATCGGGCGGTGCCCCTTCGACGAAGCTCAGGACATGCTTCGAGAACCTCAGGCGACGCCGATGCAAAGCCGCATTTCCAAACGCAACGACAATTCTAACAAAAGGACAACCGTAAAATGACCAAGGGAAAAGTTGTAGTAGCAATGAGCGGCGGGGTAGATTCCGCCGTGGCCGCAGCCCTCTTACATAGCGAGGGGTATGATGTGGTGGGAATAACCATGAGGCTGTGGACGCTGGAACGAGATGATATTCCTGCGCCTCACCGCACCTGCTGCCCAGTAGAATCAGTTTAGGACGCCCAGCGAGTATGCGAAGTCCTGGGTATACCTCACTACTTTATGAATTTCGAGCGTCCCTTCAAGACGCACGTGGTCGATTACTTCACCTCGGAGTATGCCAGGGGTCGCACGCCTAATCCGTGCCTCGCCTGCAACAGCGTTTGCTGCTTCTCACGTGTGATTTCCTCTGGGTTGTTATGTGCGCTTGTTACCGACTACTAAGAAAGCGCCCTCCTCATTAGCGTCAAACTTCAGTAAGTCTGTATGATGCCTCCGCACAGCTTGCTCGATGTCCGCAGTTGTGCAGTTTCCTAGACGCACCCAAACCACTTTAGGCGGTGGCCCATAAAGAAAGCTCAACTGATGAAAATCTTCGTCTTTCGAGATAATTGCGAAGCCATTGGCACGCGCATATTCCCAGACGGTATCATCGTCTGCTTCATGCAGGTTAACGTTTCGAATATGCTCTGAATAGGGAAACAACTCAGCAAGGCGTCCGACGAGTTTGTATGAGAGATTATGGTCAAAGAGAAGCTTCACGGATCGATGGCCGATACCAGTTTGCGTTCACGATCGGCAGCAAAAGCGAGGCAGGCACGAATATCCTCCTGAGTCAGGTCTGGAAAGTCGTCAATGATTTCTTGCTCTGACATTCCAGAAGCCAGATATTCCAGAACATCGTAAACCGTAATTCGCAGCCCACGAATGCAGGGTTTTCCACCACGCTTACCAGGTTCGATAGAAATTCTGTCCTGGTAATTCATATCCAAAATCTCCTCTCTTTGCTACGCATCTTTTCCACTGTCTGCATCTACCGCATAACGTAGGCGTTAGCGGCTAGCAAGCAGAGGATGAAGGTCATTACTGGAATGAGGCCGAACCTTTATTAGGTGGCAATGTTGCAGTATAATACATTAAATAGTGGATTATACTGTGCTGTTCTTATAGGAACAATATAGTGGCTTAGACTTTGTGTCAATACGTCGATGTAAGGGGACCAATATGCTATTAAACGCCTTGTTTAGTACTTGGCTGCCCAAGGTGCGCAACCACTTCTAGTCTGTCCCCAACCGCTCTCTTAACCCTAACTCGGGGCTCTTACAGCAAATGCCGTGAATCCTGACTATTGAATATTAAAATTAGAGACTGCCGTTCACCAATATGAACTGGCGATGATGATCGAGGCTAAAAGGACAACCGTAAAATGACCAAAGGAAAAGTTGTAGTAGCAATGAGCGGCGGGGTAGATTCCGCCGTGGCCGCAGCCCTCTTGCACAGCGAGGGTTATGACGTGGTGGGAATAACCATGAGGCTGTGGACGCTGGAACGAGATGATATACCCGCACCTCACCGCACCTGCTGCTCGGTGGAATCGGTTGAGGACGCCCAGCGAGTATGCGAGGTCCTGGGTATACCTCACTACTTTATGAATTTCGAGCGTCCCTTCAAGACGCACGTGGTCGATTACTTCACCTCGGAGTATGCCAGGGGTCGCACGCCTAATCCGTGCCTCGCCTGCAATCAGTACGTCAAGTTTGACGCGCTGATGGATAAGGCCGTCGCATTAGGTGCGGAATATCTGGCGACCGGCCACTACGCCCGAATCGCACACGATGATGGCGGCTACAGACTGCTCAGAGCCATAGACCCGGAGAAAGACCAGTCCTACGTCCTCTACACTCTCACGCAGGAGGAGATGAAGCGGCTGCTTTTGCCCATAGGGGGTTATCTCAAGCCTGAGATAAGGAAGATCGCCGGCGATTTCAATCTTCCACTGGCTGATAAGCCAGACAGTCAGGACATCTGCTTTGTTCCTGATAGGGACTACAAGAGCTTTGTAGCAGAACGAGTGGTGACGAGAAACGGACCTATAGTGGACATCAGCGGAAAGACGATTGGCACCCATAAGGGCATCATTAACTACACTGTAGGTCAGCGCCATGGTCTGGGAATAGCGTCGCCACAGCGCCTCTACGTGCTAGACATAGACGCAGAGAACAACACGGTAATCGTAGGCTCGGAAGAAGACCTCCTCTGCCAGGGTTTAATAGCCGAAGAGTCCTGCTTCATATCCGGAGAGAGACCGGGATTCCCTATGAGGGCATCGGTCAAGCTGCGCTACCGTGCCGCTGATGTAGAGGCGGAGCTATACCCCTCAGATTCCGGCCGCGTTGAGGTGCGATTCATCGAGCCGCAAAGAGCGGTATCTCCCGGCCAGGCGGCAGTCTTCTACCAGGGAGACGAGGTCATAGGGGGGGGTACGATAGCCCGGTCTATCAGGGAGTTTGACCCTAAGGCCGCGGCCAAGCAACTCGTAGCGGCATCTAGAAAATTGTAAATTAGCGCTTGATAACTATCCAACAATCTGTTACAGTGTACGCAAGTAAAGGAGGTGATGCCGATGGACATTAGCCAACCTGTCTTATCCGGCAGCCCTAGAGTAGGTGCTGCGGGATAAGACGGCCTCATGCCTAGAAAGCCAGGTACTAGTTACCTGGCTTTCTGCTTTAGAATCATAAATAGCAAAAATAGTGAGCGTCGTGGCTGAGATCGAATTCACCGAACATGGAATAACCAGCGGGCTAAACACTATTTTCATGGGACAAACCCTACGTCATTACTCCCTGGCCTCATCCACGATGGATATAGCCCGGGAGGAAGCCCATAAGAAGATGCCAGAGGGCACGACCATAATAGCCGACCAGCAGACGGCAGGCAGAGGCCGGCTACAGCGCCAATGGGAAGCGCCCGCAGGCAGCAGCGTGCTATTGTCCGTTGTCCTGTACCCCAACCCGCAGCTGGTCACCAGCCTAACCATGATAGGCTGTTTAGCGGTGGTCTACGCAATAGAGGAGGCTACCGGCTTGTCACCAGCAATCAAATGGCCGAACGACGTGCTGATCAACGGGAAAAAGGTGTGTGGCGTCATAGTAGAAAGCGAGTTCCTGCCCGATGGCGGTTGCCAGGCTATTCTTGGGGTGGGTCTAAACGTAAACTTCAACCCATCAATGCTTTCAGATGTCATCTATCCGGCAACCACCTTGTCCGCCGAGTTGGGCCGCGAGGTATCCAGAGTGGTGATAGTGCAGAGCCTTCTGCGATCCCTCGAAAGGCTGTACCTATCTGCAAAAGAGTCCAGGCCCCTTCACGAAGAGTGGAAGCAGCACCTGGACACCATAGGTAAGCCGGTAAGGGTAACCCAGGGAAATTCAGTCGAAGAAGGCATAGCCGAAGGCGTCAATTCGGACGGCAGCTTGGTCTTACGTCGCCGTGATGGCACAACTACAACAATTATTGCCGGCGACGTTACTCTCAGAGGCTAGGCTTTGCGTAAGGGTTCAGACGGGGGCCAGCGGATCGATGAGTTGCAGAACGTGGGGCGTGGTGGTATTATGCTGCCATCAAAACTACGGTGGCTAGAGCTTGGCCTGAAATCTGGAGCACCCACCGGATGTCATTACGCTACGTTAGAAAAAAGGGAGGACTACATGGGCGGAATTGCAAGCGCGGAACATCGAGTTGCCGGCGACGAGGGCAAGGTATATCTATGGGAGAAGCACCCGGCGGCGGGCCCCGGGCGCAACGTGGTGCTCCTTGTGCACGGCGCAACCTACTCCGGCCGCACCGTATTCGATGTACAGGTGCCCGGCAGGGCAGAGTGGTCGTGCATGGACTATCTCGCCGGACGCGGCTTCGACGTCTGGGCCATTGACATCCGCAGCTACGGCCAATCGGACCGCGCCCGCGACGATTTCGCGGTAACTGCTGAGCCGGCTTCCCGTGACGTCGCAGCAGCGGTGGAGTATATCTGCGGGCAGCGGGGGCTGACCGCGCTGGACCTCCTGGGGTTCTCCTGGGGCACCCGCATAACCAGCATCTACACCGCGACCCACCCGGAGCGGGTGCAGCGGTTGACCCTGATCGGCGGCGCCCCGACCGCGCCGTGGCGGCAGCGTCCGGCTCCGTCCGCGGAGCGGCGCCAGACCAACACCCGCGACGCGTTTCTGACACGAACCGCCGACGAGCAGCGGCTGATGGACCCGGCGGCGCTGGATGCGTTCATGGCCGGCGTGTTCAAGTACGACCCAACCTCGCCGACCGGCGTGCAGCGAGACCCGAATTTCAGCGAGGGGGTACCGCCGTCCGCATTGCGCTGCCCGCTGCTATTCTTGGACGGAGCGCACGACCAAGCGCTTCAGAACCCTAACCTGATCCCGTTCTTCGGGGAGATTCCGGTGGAGGACAAACGGTTTGTGGTCGTGCCGGGCAACGGGCACTGGTGGGCGCTGGAAAACCCGTCCCTGGTGTGCCGGGAAATCGCGCTGTTCTTCGGCGCAGCCGTGGGGATGGCTGAAGCGATGGAATAACGGTAGGGGCGGCTCGGCGAGACGCATCTACAGCGGTTTAGATGGATTACCAAGCCGACTACGAGACCCGTTCCCACACCAGTGCATTCTGCGCCGGCGTCCGCAAGGTGATGCGATTGCCGGAAAGCTCGAATCCCCGCACCTGCGCCAGTCCTATAGTGGTTGGGTTAAGATTTCCGGCCACATGGTGTGTGACCGTCTTCTTCTCGTCGTCCACCTCGTAACGGCCAAAGTATGCAATGTAGCTCGTGTACGCTGCGCGGATCTCCTGGTCTGTCGCGATCGCCTCGCGAGTGCCCCGCACGTCACCCTAGGCAAAGGGCGCACGGTCGGACGAAGAGATCTGCACCGCCATGCTTCCGAAAGCATCGTACATTATGAGACCGTATGCGTTTTCTCCAAGCGGATACGTTACCACTCCGTTGCTGTAGTGCTCATAGGACACCAGCTTCCACGTCCCCACAAACTGCTCCTTAGGCATCGTCTACCTCCTTAGTTACTATTCTCGGATACGTAAACTGGGGTGAACTTTCCGTTGCGGTATCAGTTGCGTGCTTCGATTACCTGCCTCCACGCACCTCAATATCTGCGCTAGGAAACCTCGGATCCAGGGAATAGACTACCTTCTCGCGTAAGGATTGAGCAGCAGCCCAAAGCAGGGCGTCGGCGAAGGACACTCGACCCGATGGCCGGCATAGCAGCAAAGCCTGCGATGCTTGGTCCTTGTCTAGACGAAACGTATCAATATTCTCTTTCTGCAGAAAATCTATCAGGTGGTCTACCACTACTTCCCTGGCGACTCCATACACCGACGTCAATACGTAGGCTGTCTCCATCAGCACCCCGTCAGTTACCTGAAGATCATCCTCTGTATCGATAACTCTAGCGGCTTGTTCCGCCATATTTGGGGGATCGCCTATGAGGTAGCGGACCACCATGCTGGTGTCCAGGAGTCCACTCACGAAGGCGGCTCTCCTGCAGTTCGTTCAAGCTCACTATCATGAGCGGCCTTATTCCAGGCAACTTCCCGAGCCTTCTCCCACTCTTCACCAGGGCTGATACTTATATTAGTATATTTGGACAGACTTCCTTTTAGAGACTTTCGATGAGGTGGAGGTAAAAAATAGATCTCCACATGGTCCTCTACCAGACGCTGGAGCGCAGTCCATCCGGACTTTACGGCTAGTTTGTCGCGGAACTCTTTGGCAATAACCACCTGTCCTTTAGGACCAACAATATATGACATGGTATTACTCTCTCATAATAGTATAACTCATAATACCAGGAATAACTTTACGATGCAAGAAAGGATGCCTTTCTTAAACTGGCTCTAGTCTTTGATTGCGGATACTGGGCGGTGTATATCTACTTATCCCCGAGCAAGTTAACCTGAGGGAAGTGGCGGCGGATGGCGTTGACAAAGCGCTGGTCGGCAGTCCAAAGAGGGCAGCCGATTAGCTCCCCGAGCGCGAGGTAGCAGCAGTCGTAAATAGTTGGACGGTTGAATCGCTCCGCAAGGTCCCGTGCTAGGATATAAAGTCCTGAAGGGTCTAGTAATTCGACCGCGGGATCATCAAGGATAGCATAGGCTGCTTGTCCTTGGTCATATGTCAAAAGCCCACTGTACACCCGTCGTCGTACGGCCGATAAGGTCTCCGCCCGGAGTAGTATTGGCGCCGCAATCTCTTCTCCTTGATCTACCCATTCCTGCCACAAGCTCCGTGCCACATCACCATCATCTTCATCAAAAACAAGTTTCAAAACTAGAGAGGCATCAACAACTATCATGAACGTTGTTCGCGAAGCCAGTCGAGAGTATCCAGAATAGTCTCACCCGTTTGCTGGGTCTGAGCGGCGCGTAGTTCCTTAGAACTGCGCAGCGCGTCAAGGCGACGTTGTGTTACTTCCGCGCTTACCTCTCCTCTTTTACGCAGCCAATCACTGATTGCCTCTGCGACAACGGCCTTCACTGGACGTCCTTCTTTAGCCGCTTCAACCTTAAGTCTCTTATAGAGAGTCTCATCATCAAAGAGCATAGTTATCCGCTTCATTTGCGTGTCTCCTTATGATAAAGCATACTTGTCATACCAAATAAGAGGCCACTGAGTCAAGTCAACCGGATAGTCTATCTTAACCGACTACCCTAGTTCTATCAAAGAACAGGCGGCCGCGCGGTATACCACTCGGTTGCGACCTCGTACGCGTAGGCTGCGCGGAGCACCGTTGCCTCCTCCCACGAGCGGCCGGCTAGCTGCATACCGACCGGCAGTCCCGACTTGGTGGAGCCGCACGGCAGCGAGATGGATGGTAGTCCTGTTACGTTGAAAGGGCGGTTGAGTCTGGTGAGGGCGGCTACCACCGTTTCGCTGTGGCCCGCGATAGTGATGGTCTCTTCATCAAGGGTTGGCGCAGCGACGGGCACGGTGGGTATCAGCAATATATCCACATCCTCCATGGCGCGACCTACCCGAGCGGTCAGCAGCGCACGGGCCCGCTGGCCGTTGAGGTACATCACTCCTGTCACGGCCAGGCCGGGCAGCAGTCTATTGCGTATCGACTCCGAATATTCGTCCCAATGCTCTCTGAGCAGTGGCAAGTGGTAGGTCGCCGCCTCGCAGCTCTGCACCACTGCGGAGATGAAGGCTGCGTCCCGCACCAAAGGCAGGTCGATCTCTCGCACCACTGCACCTAAGCGGCTCATTACCCGGATGGCCTCTTCCATTATATCGGCCACCTCATGGTCAAGCCGCTGGAAGAAGTCGTTTCTTGGTATCCCTATTCGCAGCCCGCGCACCGAGTCCCGAATTCCTGCCCTGAAGTCCGGCACGGTAATGTTGGCCGAACCGGGATCCGTCGGGTCATAGCCTGCGATGGCGTTGAGCATCAGCGCGGCATCCTCAACCCTCCGCACCATCGGCCCTACGTGGTCCAGTGACCAGGATAGGGGAATGGCACCTCTACGGCTCACCCGCCCGTAGGTGGGCTTCAACCCGACGATGCCGCAAAGACTGGCAGGTATGCGAATAGAGCCGCCGGTATCGCTTCCGATGGCGCCGGCGCAGAGTCCAGCCGCTGCCGCGACGCCTGAGCCGCTGCTGGAGCCGCCCGGCATCCGCTTATCGTCCCAGGGGTTAAGGGGCGTGCCGTAGTGGGGATTGATGCCGGTGGGGCCGTAGGCGAACTCGTGCATTCCCGTTTTTCCTAGAATCACCGCGCCGGCCTCCCGCAGCCTGGTCACAACGGCCGCGTCCTCGGCAGGAGTCCACTGAGCCATGACCTTCGACCCGGCGGTGGTACGCCCACCTCTGGTGGCCACCAGGTCTTTCAGGGCGATGGGAATTCCGTGGAGGGGACCCAGGTACCGTCCTTCCCGTATTTCCTGGTGGGCCTGCTCCGCCTGAGCCCGCGCTTCCGGCGCGGTTACTGTGATGTAGGCATTGAGATGGCTATCAAGTTGTTCGATCTGTTCGAGGTAAGCTTCGGTCAGCTCAACTGGAGATAGGACGCCCGACTGTATCCGCTCGGCGGCCTCGGCGATAGAAAGATAGAAAAGTTCTTCAGCCATCAAGCGCTGCGCGGTCTTGTATACGCTCGGGCCGGAACACCGTAGCCGGCTCGTCTCCGGCCCCTAGCAATTCGGCCAGGTACTGAGAGCCTTCGAAGACAGCTTTCACTCCTGGAAGTATAGCAGCCAGCTCGTCGTCGTCTAATTGAAAACCAAGGGCGGCGTAGTACGCTCTGATGTATTCCAGAGTGATATATGAGGTATTCATTAAGACTCTCCTGCGGACGAGGTTGGCGTACGCCGCCGGATATTAGGGCATTCTATGGTATTGAGCGGGAGACGGGACTAGAACCTGTGATACGCTGGTTGGAGGGCGTAAGCCTGAGCACGACCCTTTTTCTCCAAAATGAGCATCTGCTCGGGCCCCTGTCCTTCGGACAATAATTAGTTTAACACATACATGTTTGGATCGGTGATAAGACATGAGATGTCCGCTTGTGTTAGAATAGCATCACCAAATCTGATCATGATGTTTGAGGCTTGCCCAATGACGAAGACCATATCGGTAGCAGGGCTAGGACATGGCGGCGCATCGCGCGCAGTACGGGATGCCGAACAAGAGCCTGTGCTTATAAGCAAGGAAAACCGTCCGGTTGCCTGGATGCTCAGCGCGGAGAAACTTGCGGAGGTAGCCGCTGCCCAAGGGGAAGGAACGGCTGGCGCCTACCGTCACGCCTTGTGGCTACTTGCCGTCTACCTGTACCGGGATAACGTACTTACTCTTGGTCATGGCGCAAAGCTGGCGGGCATGTCTCTAAGCGACTTCATTGACCTCTGTGGGCGCCTCCAAGTAACTGTTCTGTGGGAATATGGCGGAGGTGTTGAAAGGGAACAGGCTGCCGCGGCCGCAATGGTCGACGACTCCCCGTCGCGTTCCTGATCGACCATTGTGCCAGCACCGTCAGTCTATGCCGATGCCACTGCACTGATTGGCCTTGCTCGTATCGGCCGTCTTGAACGCCTTACCCTTCTGCCGACTCCAATCCGAGTAACGGAGGTCGTCTGGGGAGAGATCGCAGCCGACCTTGGTAAACCCGGAGCCCTGGCCTTACACGAATCCAGAACAGCCGGACTTTTGCTTGTTGTTGACGAAGGTGACTCCGAAGCTTTTTCTGAGCTAGACGCGGGCGAATCCTCAGTCTTAAGTGCCGCGGCGGCAGCGCGGGCAGCCGTGTTGGTTGACGAGCGGAGGGCGCGGGCTGCTATTGATGCTCATCGGGAGCTACGCGATACCATCGTCTAGGTTTCCGGAATCATCGGACTTATCCTGCTCGCCAAACAGCGGGGACGGATTAGCGCGGTCAAGCCATTGCTGGACGACCTCAACGCCCAGAACTTCCGGATCAGCCCAGGTCTGTATCAGGCCGTTCTCAACCAAGCACAAGAGTAGAGAGGTAGGCCACAAGATTGTGCCTCAAATGCCGGCTTGCCGATAAAAAGGCGCAATGAGTTCCTTAGCCTCCTTCCGCTCTTATTCCTTCCTACTGCATTGGCGAATAGGGTGTTGGTCGCAGAACAGTATTGGTTACATACTGTACCAGCGGCCCGTCAGTCTCGGTCGCCGCGAAGGCCCGCGCTCGTTCCGGGTCGGCCCGGAAGCTGGCCCATGCCTGTTCCAGGTGAGCGAGGTCCCGGAAGCCCAGCATATAATGCAAAGTGTTGCTGGTCCCGATAACCACCTCCCAGAAGCCCACCACCTCGATCCCGTGCTTCTTGAAGAGCGGAACGGTGGTCTCCGCAAACCGCGCGTTAAGCGCCGGTAGCTTCCCTGGAGCCACATGATAGACCCTGTATTCGTAGATCATTCTCTTCTCCTTTTTAATTGATCAAGCATCTATACTTCGTCAGCTGTAACCGCTACTGCAAATGGCACTCCTAACGCCTCGAAGTGTTTCTCTCCGCACCGCACCTTGTCCGCCTCGCTGGTCCGCAGCTTCAGGAAGTCACGGGTGGCCTTGGTTTCGCGGACCAAATAGAGAGTTTGGTCGTCATGCTTCAGAATGGCCCAGTCGGGGTTGTACTTGCCCACAGGCGTGTCGATTTCAAACCAACCGGGCAGCTTCACGAACAGTTTGATGTCCTCGCGCTCGTCTAGGCGCTTCGCGAACGCCCGCTCGACCTCCGACTCGTACACCACGTATTCGTAGACCGAATTGTTCACTTTCAAAGCAGTCAGGTAGTTAATAAACTCCTCGTTCTTGAAAAGTACCATCTCCCATTCGGCTTCTGATGCTTCGCCGCCAATCCGCTCGTACTTGATGCCGTCGACCAGCAAGCGGTGCAACTCGTACTTGAGAATCCTAGCTACTGCATCAAGAAATTGCTGTGGATTGTTGAAGAACTCGTCTAGTCGCCCCGACTCCTTAAGGATACGCACCAGCGTTGAGCGCGTGAGGTCGGTTTCGTTCTGCAGGTAGGCCAGTAGATCGGGGACTGGGCGGCTTCCGTACTCGATTCGCTCTTCTGCTACGCTTACGCCGGTGGCTGTGACTCCGCCCCTTTCGATACCTAGTTTACCGGTGAGGATGTTTATTCTGGGGCTTTCTATTCGCTCCATGCGTTTGAGGGCTACCACAGCTTGTTGCAGCAGGGTCTCAGTCTCAAACTCAACTCTATAAGTTGTCTTCGGCTTAATGCGATACCAAAGCGCCATGAACTCAGGACTAAGCGCCACCTCCTTCTTCAACCTGTTCGGGCCATCGTCTCGCTCCCGGCGGATGTGCCGCTCAATCTGGTAGGAGGACAACAGGTCGATCACGGCCGGTGTTAGGTCGCGGTGGGCCTCAGGCAGCTCAAGCTTGAAGTCAAGGCCCCTGGGGTCGAAGGCTGGCTGGATGCGGCCGTCAGCGTCGAGCATTTTCTGCGTGACGAGCGCACCACGGATCGCCTCGGCGGCCTCACGCCCGATGGGTTGCTCATCGCCGTCCACCACCCGCGTGAGCTTGGCCAGCGCCGAGATCGGAACCACGCCGAAGGTTACGCCGCAATCCTCCTCATACTCGGTCTGAAGCGTTTTTGCGAAATCCTCGTAGCTCTCGTTAGCCATCACGTAGAGCTTATTTACCGACTCATCGAAAACCCGCAATCCATTTTGATCCACAGGCAGCCGCAGTCCGCGACCGATCTCTTGTCGCTTCTTGATTGTACTTCTCGTCTCATTAAGGGTGCAGATCTGGAAGATGTTCGGGTTATCCCAACCTTCGCGCAGCGCCGAGTGGCTGAAGATGAAGCGTAGCGGCTCGTCGAAGGAGAGCAGGCGCTCCTTCTCTTTCATGATCAGGTTGTACACCTCGTCGTCGGCCTGGGTGTCGCCGCGCGTGTCTCTAAGCACACCACGCCTATCCTGAGCGAAATACCCGTTATGAAGCTTCTCCATCGGCTGTGTAATCCATGCCAGTTCACGATAGCGGTCGTCCTGCTCTAAGACGGCTAGCTCGGCCTCGAACACCTCAGCAAACTTGCCCTTCACCGGTTGGCCCACTTCGTCATAGTCACGGTAGTTAGCAACACGGTCGATGAAAAAGAGGCTCAATACCTTGATGCCTCTATCACGCACCTGCAGCTCTTTCTCCAAATGGCGTCTGACGGTGTGCTTAATCTGCACGCGCCATACATCCTCCCTCATTCCACCCAATTCCTCACCCAGCCGTAGAATGCGACCGTTATTGAAGCGTATCATCTCACTCCCCGGCTCCGCATTGATCTCGGCCACCGAATAGCCCTCAGCATACTGGGCCCGCTCATTCGAGAGCCTGAAGAGGTCAGCGCCTTGCTTCACTGTAACCACCCTTTCCTGCGGGCCTTCAGCGGTCTGCAAATGGATGCGCAGACGCGCTCGGATACTCGGCTTGTATTCGATTTTATCGATCCGGACGAAGGCGTCATTGGCTGCACCCTCAGCGGCAGCGCTCGCGACCACGATTTGCTTGACCAGCTTAAGCTCAAAGGCGCGCACTGGGTCGAGGCGGTAGACCAGATTATAGGGGTTACGGTGTGTGGCAGAGTAACGTAATGTGCAGAGCGGATTGAGCGCTTTGATGGCATCCTGGGCCTTGTCGGTGTTATCCACACTCTGAGGTTCATCGATGATGACGATGGGCCGCGCCGCTTGTACAAACTCAATGGGTTGACGGCCAGAGAGTTTGTTACTCTCCTTGTAGATGACGTTACTCTTCTGCTCCTCCTCGGTGCCGGTGAAGTTCTTGCGGAAAGCGTCGATGTTGATGACCAGGATCTGCAGCGTGTTGCTGGTGGCGAACTGGCGCAGCCGGTTGATCCGTCTAGCGTCGTAGACAAAGTGCTCAAAGGAAAGACTGTTATACAGAGCGCGGAAATGCTCGGCGGTAATCTCAATGTTTTTCAGCACGCCTTCCCGAATGGCCACGGAGGGGACGACGATGATGAACTTTTGGAATCCGTAACGTCGCGACAGCTCAAAGATTGTCCGCAGGTATACGTATGTCTTACCGGTGCCGGTTTCCATTTCTACTGAGAAGTGGGGACAGGAGCGCGTCTTGTTAGCAGGCACGTCGTAAAGCTCCCACGCTTCGAGCGCAGCGTTCGGGTCGGCCACCTCAATGTCGTTGCGGCTTTGGAGGGCACGCGTGTTCTCCAGCAGCTTGCCTTCCTCCAGCAGTAATTGGTTTCCCACCCCCAGCTCAGTCTGTTGTTGTCCGCCGAATACGTCTCCCCAACTGCCCATGTTGATGACGCTGTACTCCGGCGCACCCTGTGGTTGGCCATCAAACAGGTCGGTAACGGCAGCCACCGCGTCGAGCTGGAATTGTTGGTTGGCCATCGAATTGAATCTTCACGATTGATCAGCGTCCCGACGAGGTGAGATTTTCTTGGTCTCCCGCTCAAAGTCACTTTCAAACGCTCGGTCCTGTATCACTCGATAAGACTTGTACGCGTCGTCGGCTAGTCGCTGGGCGACCTCGTGCGAGACTTTCCCTGCATTCGTTAGCAGGTCGTATTCATTGAATTGAAGGAAAGCGTCAAGGCGGTTCACCCAGTCTGCCATACGCATAGGATGCTGCCGCGATGCCTGTAGTTCTGCGAAATCCAGGAACATGGAGACGATTCGTTCCAGATCCCTAACTTCTGCCTCGTAGAGGTAGTTCTTGGCTACCCCCACATCAGACTTGAGAATCTTCCCATGAGGGGCATTTTCCCATGTGGTGAGCCCCATGTGGTCTTGGGTTGCGTTCGCCCGTTCAACGATTATCTCGGCGGCTGTCTTACCAGTGATTGCCCAATGAAGCTTGTTCTGCACGGTGGCGAAGAACGTCTGAGTGATCTCGGCATCTTGCCGATAGTCGATGCTGCATTGCTCGTACAGGTCGGTGATCTTAAGGTAGAAGCGGCGCTCGCTTGCCCGGATTTCGCGAATTCGCTCCAGTAGCTCGTCGAAGTAGTCCTTGCCGAACCGCTTCCCTTGCTTCAGCCGTTCATCATCAAGGACAAACCCCTTGATGATGAATTCTCTCAGCGTATTCGTAGCCCAAATACGGAACTGCGTTGCTTGGCGACTGTTGACGCGGTAGCCCACAGCGATGATGGCATTCAGGTCATAGAATTCCACCTCACGGGCTACCTCGCGCCCGCCTTCCATTTGAACTATTCGAAATCTTCGAATAGTTGCGGCTTCGGGCAGTTCACCAGACAGGAAGATCTCTTTGAGGTGGTAGTTTATGGTGTTGACCTCAACACCGAACAGGTCGGCCATTCGCCGTTGGCTTAACCAGAACGTCTCGTTCTGAAAGAACACCTCAATCCGAGATGCTCCGTCAGCGCCTGTGTAAAAGATGATTTCGCCTTCTATGGGATTCTGACCCGTAGTCATACGCCCTCCTACACCGTCTTGAAGCTGGTGACGCCCTTGGTCCGGAAAATCTGCACCGCGTTGGCCTTGAGCTGGTCGTTGCCCGCAAAGCCTTCATCCAGGCACACCACGCGCTCGGGTTTCTTCTCCGCCATGGCGCGAATGAGTTCCAAAGTTAGCTCGCGTTCCAGACATACGAAGAGCGCGCCTTCGGCCACGCTGTGGACGGTGTTGCCCGCGAACGTGAGTATCTCGATTGCCATAGTGAGCGGGAATCCGCTTTTGAGCAAGATTTCGTAGAGCAGATCGTTTGGAGTGCGGCCATCGAGAATATGGTCAATGTGCAACTCAAGCTGCCGGGCAAGCTCTTCGGCGTCGTGGGGCGCATTGGCATCCCAGGGCTTGAAGTTGGACTTGGCCAGCTTGAAGACCCGGAAGCCGCGGTCTTGCTGGCTTGCGCCGTCGAGGTCGAGCTTGCCCGCGTCCTCGTCGTTGAGCTTCTTCATGACGTTCCGGACGCGTGACTTCATCAAATCAGCAATCGTAGTGGCTGAGTTTTCTGGTTTTGGCAACGGTTCCGGAAGCTGAACAAGAATAAAGCGCCTCCGTCCACCATCCTCAGCATTTTGCGCTAAGACTGCGTGACCCAAGGAGCCGCTGCCGGCAAAAAAGTCAAGAACGATATCTTCGTCACCAAGCAACGTCCCAATCCTTATGGCGTGCCGCAGCAGACGCGTCGGCTTGACAGAGTTAAGCACATTCTCCGTATGCTCAAAGTCTACAAACTCGATTAGCTCTTCTTTAGCCTACTGCGTATGCCCAACATCTTTATACTGCCATAGTGTTTGCGGAACAACACCCCCCTTTAC
>SHYC01000022.1 GCA_009693005.1 Dehalococcoidia bacterium
AAGCATACGCAAAAATAAACCTTACCCTCGAAGTCCTGAGCGACCGGGAAGATGGCTACCATGAGATAACCACCATACTGCAGACCATCTCCCTGCACGATCAGCTTACCGTCGAGCCGGCGCCGGATATTCAGCTTACTTGTGCTCTCCCCGAACTGGCCGGAGAGAGCAACCTGGGCTACAAGGCCGCGTTGCTCCTCAAGGAGACCACCGGCTACAAAGGTGGAGCAAGGATAAGCCTGCAGAAGTACATACCCGCGGCCGCCGGGCTGGGAGGCGGCAGCAGCGATGCGGCGGCGACGCTTCGCGGACTGAACGAGCTATGGGGCCTCGGCCTCACCATGGAAGAGTTGATGCCTCTAGCTGCCCAGCTAGGCTCCGATGTACCATTCTTTCTCTATGGAGGCACCGCGCTCGCCACAGGCAGGGGCGAAAAGATCAATCCATTAGCGAATATACCTAAGACAGAGCTGGTGGTATGTTCCCCTGAGGTAGTTGTACCGGGCAAAACGTCCTTAATGTACAGTCTCCTCGATCTGGATGACTACACCGACGGTTCGCATTCACTACGAGTGGCGTTGGATATCTATTCCGGAGTGCCAATTGGGTCGGAACACCTCTTCAATGTGTTTCAGTATCACGCCTCCATCAAGTTTCCTCAGATAGCACAATACGCCAAGGTCTTAGCAGGTCTTGGACTGGACCCAATCCTGGCAGGCTCAGGCCCCTCCGTGTTCGCTCTACTGCCGGAGGGTATGGAGACGCAGGAAGTGAAAGGTGCCTTGGATAAAGAGGGGCTTGAGGCGAAAATAGTTAGTACAGTGGCTTCGTATCGCTCACAATAAGGGAGCAAACGACGCGGAGTTATTGAGTACGAAGATATCAACGAAAATGACTTCTCACATCTCGTAACATTGAGCCACATTGTGCTACACTATACCTATGCTGAATATTCGCCGCCTCATCTGGGACGACTGGAATGTGGCCCATATTGCCCGTCATGAGGTTATCCCTGAAGAAGTTGAGGAAGTATGTCAGGGAGCTCATGTTACCAGTGAGACCTATAGCGCGCGCATTCGTGTGGTTGGACCTTCGACAACCGGCCGAATGCTCACAGTAATCCTGGCCCCACGAGATCAGGATACATACTATCCGGTGACCGCGCGACCGGCCAGTAGAAAAGAGAGACAACGCTATCATCAGTTACAAGGAGATGAAATACCATGACAACAAGAAAAACAAATGCGACCAGTCGCATCCCTGAGTTCAAAAGCATTGAGGAAGAAGCAGAGTTCTGGGATACCCATGATACCACCGACTTTGAGGACGAATTCAAGCCTGTAAAGGTGCGCTTTGCCAAGAACCTCTCCGAGAGCATCAACATCCGCTTTGACCCGCAAACGCTAGCAGAGCTACGAAAACTTGCTCATGAAAAGGGTGTTGGGCCTACTACTCTGGCCAGAATGTGGATAATGGAACATCTGAAGAGAGAAAAAGAGCAGAGCGCCGCGCCATAAGAGGTGCCTGTTAAAAGGGGAAGCCGTATCGATGAAAGGCCTAGGAAACGCACAGCCATGAGCAATGCCCTACGGATTCTGTCCGCATCAATAATCATCGTGGTGGTCAGCGCCGCAGCTGGTTTTGCAGCGCGCGGGCTGTTGACTCCGGACGCTGCTGCCGCGCCCTTCTCAGCTATCCAGGCGGGTGAGGTGGTCGTGGTTCCCGATCCCGGTGGCACGACGGCAACGCTGAGTGTGGCTTCGACAATCGACGCGGTATGCGCGGTGGCGTATGGTGAAACAGAGACCTTGGGTCGGCTTGCCACTGACCAGGATATGAGCTCTGGACCTCATCATCAACACTCGGCGGTGATGAAAGGACTCAAGCCCGGTACCACATATTTCTACCGGCTTCAGGGGGTCGGAGTCGATGGACGCCTCTACCGTAGCCCATTGTTCACCGTTAAGAGCGCCAGCGCGCCAGCCGCAACCTCGGCGCGCAACGCTGCGGTCGGCGCTCGGGTTGTGGAGGTGAGCTCCGAGTTCTCCCAGTCCTTCACGGCTAAGAACGCGGTCGACGGTGATGATGGGACTGAGTGGTCGTCCCGAGGCGATGGAGATAGGGCTTTTATTACCATAGACCTCGGCCGTGCTACGAAAATAACCGGCGTGGCATTTCGGACCCGCGCGATGAGCGACGGCACAGCCACAACCCGAACGTTCACGGTCACTGTTGACGGCAAGGACACCTACGGGCCGTTCCCCGCCGGCACCCAGCGCAGAACTGCTCAGACCAGCTTCACCGGGCAGGTGCTCCGCTTCAGTGTAGCCGAATCAACGGGTGGCAACACCGGCGCCGCAGAAGTCGAGGCCTACAGCCGCGATTGACGCCGCCGGTCTCGTCGAGAGCCTGGTCAGCCAATATGCCTCCACGCTTTGGATCTACCACCTATCGCCTGACACTATATCCGTGGCAAATACGTTATAACAATAACGGTGAAGTAGGAAATCACACCAAAAATACCCTGGAGGTCACAGAATGCCCCAAATCGAACGTCTTCTTGAGGAGTTGACCAACGCTTACGGTCCGCCGGGGTTCGAAGGGCCGGTCAGGGCCATAATGCAGCGAGAACTCGCGCCGCTGTCCGACGAGATGGAGACCGACGGCATGGGGTCCCTGATAGCGCGGCTAAACGGCGACGCGAATGGGCCTAAAATCATGATGGCCGCTCACATGGACGAGCTGGGCCTGATGGTGAAGTATGTAACTCCGGAGGGCTATCTAAAGTTCCTGCCTCTTGGCGGCTGGCTCGATCAGGCCCTGATAAACCAGCGCTGGGCTGTTATCACCCAGAAGGGCGTCGTCTACGGCGTGACGGGAATCAAGACGGTGCACGCGATGACGCCCGAATCCCGCGGCCAGGTCTTCAAGCGCGATGATATGTTTATCGACGTGGGCGCGGAAAGCCGCCAGGACGCCGAGGAGCGTTTGGGTATTCGTCCCGGCGACCCGGTGGCTCCCGATAGCAGGTTTATTCAGTTAGCCGGCGGCAAGCTTTACCTGGCAAAAGCCTGGGACGACCGGGTGGGCCTGGGCGTTATGGTGGAGGTCATGCGGGCGCTAAAGACCGGCTCCTCTCCGAACCGGGTCTTCTGTGTCTCTACGGTACAGGAGGAGATTGGGCTGAGAGGAGCGCACACCAGCAGCTATAAAGTGGAGCCGGACATCGGCATCAACCTCGAGTCCGGAGTCGCCGGCGATTACCCGGGGATATCTCCGGACGAGGCCCAGGAGCGCGTGGGAAAGGGGCCGTCGATCTTCCTCCATGACAGCTCGATGCTGCCAAACCTGAAGCT
The DNA here is from genome assembly GCA_009693005.1 of Dehalococcoidia bacterium. Classification (GTDB taxonomy): domain Bacteria; phylum Chloroflexota; class Dehalococcoidia; order SHYD01; family SHYC01; genus SHYC01. The sequence continues at coordinate 3,357 of SHYC01000022.1, forward strand.
GCGCGACCTTTTCATGGATGTGGCGCTCGAGATGCAGATACCGGTGCAGTTCAACGTGCTCAGCGGGTATGGGGAGGACGGCGCGGAGATGCAGCGTACTCACGGCGGCTCCCCGGCCATCAACATAGGCGTGCCCACCCGCTACCTGCACAGCCACAACGGCATCATCAGCCGTGAGGACTTCGACCATACGGTGCGACTCCTAACCGCGGTCATCCGCCGGCTGGGCCAGGAGACCGTTCGTAGGCTGAAGAGTTTCGAATGAGGCCCTTGTGTGTGACCTTCTGAGCAGACCGGCCGCGGGTTGAGGGAAGCGGTGAATGAGTCAGTCCCGCCGAAGTTTGGTTCTGGCGTCGGTCAGAAATCATACTTACGAATAATTGAGGGACCAGTGGACAACTACAATATAGAGACCTTTATCCAGGAAGAATATGAGGAGTTGGTCGAACGGGACCACCTGGTGCGTTATGCCGTGGCCGCGCTGCAGGCCGAGGGTGTGGTTGGACCTTTGGAGCTGGGGATTGCCGTGGTGGATGATTATCAGGTGCGGGAGCTCAACCGCCAGTATCGCGGCCTGGATGAGCCAACCGACGTACTCTCTTTTGGGCTGGACGAGATAAATGATGCGGAAGACCAGACCGGCGACGCCTTCGTAGCGGTTCCTGACGGAGTGCTGCATCTGGGGGAGGTGATAATCGCCTACCCGTTCTCTTTAAGGGAGGCCATTTCCGGAGGTCGTTATATTGATAAACATATCGCCCACCTGGTCGTGCACGGGGTCCTTCACATTCTTGACTATGACCACGAAGAGCCGGAGGATGAGGCGGTCATGCGCGCTCGTGAGGAGGCGGTGCTTGGCTGGCAGGTGTACTATCCGGTTAGGGAATGAGGCATTTTGTTGAAAGTAACTGACTCCAGTCGGGGTTCGCCCATTCGTAGGGGCGCAAGGCCTTGCGCCCCTACAGGACAGCAAGTGCAAAGCACCTGCATGGATTAATATATGGATTAATATATTGAATAGACTGATGCAGAGCTTTAGGTGGGCCATAGAAGGAGTCTTGTACGCAGCGTCTGCCGGGGGGAACCTGCGTATTCATCTGGCGTTTGCGGCCGCGGCTGTGGCGCTGGCGGTTTTTCTGGGCCTGTCCCCTGTGGAATGGGCCCTGCTTTACCTTACTATATCCTTTGTAATCTCAATGGAACTGATAAACACGTCTATAGAGCAGATTGTAAATATCATCTCTCCGGAGCAGTGCGTGGCTGCCAAGCGCGCCAAGGATGTCGCAGCCGCGGCGGTCCTAATAGCGGCCTGCGGATCGGTGTTTGTAGGTCTTTTTCTGTTTGTTCCGAAGTTTGTCAGATTATCCTGACAAACTACAAGAATAGCCCGTTACTTGAGGCTCTCGAACCCTGTAGTGAGGTTCTCGAACTAGGACGGGCGGTGCCCCTTCGACGAAGCTCAGGACATGTTTCGAGAACCTCTCCGCGCACGGGGTCCGCAACGCGGACAGGTAACGCCAGCGGCTTAATAGACAGTAAGACGAGGTGGCCCATAGTAATGCCTAACCCTTCACCTGCAATTCTTTTGGATGGACTGACCAAACGCTATGGCAAGGTCATGGGAGTGGATGACCTACACCTTGACGTGGAGCCTGGGGAGACCTTTGGCTTCTTAGGGCCGAACGGGGCAGGCAAGACCACAACCATAAGACTGCTGACTGGCTTCCTCCGCCCATCTTCGGGCCGCGCCTTCGTCTTCGGCCGCGATATAGTAAAAGAGTCCACCGCTATTAGACGGCTTATCGGATTTGTGCCGGGCACAATACCTTACGAGCAGATGACCGGCCATCAGGTTCTGCACTATTTGGGGGCGCTGCAAGGCAAGCCATCGGTCATGCGCCAGGAGCTATGCGAGCGGTTAAAGCTAGGTGAGAACGACTTGCACAGGAAGCTGCACGATTATTCCAAGGGAATGCGGCAAAAGGTAGCGATCATACAGGCGCTTCAGCACGATCCTGAGCTTATTATCATGGACGAGCCGACGGAAGGGCTTGACCCGTTGATGCAAAACGAGTTGTTCAGTATTCTCAAAGAGAGAAGCGCCCTGGGGCGCACCATCTTTCTGTCCTCCCACATAATATCCGAGGTGGAGCGCCTGTGCGATCGTGTAGCTATAATTAGGGATGGCCGCCTGGTTGCTGTCGAAGATGTGGATGCCATGCGGCGGCGGCGTAGCCTGCGCATAGAGATAGAAGTAGCGTCAGGCCAACTTCCGGAGGCGGTTTTGAAAATGGCGGGAGCAACTCTAGTATCGTCCAGCGATAGTCGCGCGGTCATATCCTATCAAGGCGACCTTGCCCCTCTGCTCACAGCGCTCTCCAATATGAAGTTAGAAGACCTGACCATGGAGCGACCAAGCCTGGAGGAGGTGTTTCTGGCCTTCTATGATACAGACGGGGCAGGACCACTACCTTCCATTAAAGAGCAAGTGGTTAAGAGCTAGAGGAAGCCGATGAGAGTCTTAATATTCAGCACAGCCCTGCTTGGCGCCAGAACCCTACTTGTGCCCGTAACTGTAGGAATGCTAGCTCTTCAGGCCCTTGTTAGCTATACCTATAAAAGCTTCTCGGGGATCTCTGAAGAATTATTTGCGAACTTGCCAAGGGAATTCTCAGCCTTCATCAAGGTACAGGGCGGCGCGCCGTTTGGCAACGCTAATACATATTTAACTCTAGGCTATTACCATCCCCTCTTCCTGGTGCTAGGATCGGCGGCCGCTATTACGCTAGGCGCTCAAGCGCTAGCCGGTGAGGTAGACCGCGGTACGATACTGTACCTGCTGGCAAGACCGATACCCAGGTGGCAGGTGGTATTGAGCAAGGGAGCGATAATATTGCCTGCAACAGCCCTTCCGACTGCTGGAGCAGTGGCAGGCACATTGTTGGGTACTGCACTTATAAGAGTAGACACAGAGATCTGGCGCTTTGTCCTGGCTGCCATCAATGCCTGGGCCCTATTCTCTGCCATTGGCGCGGTGGCGCTTCTTTGCTCTGCGTTCTCTAGCAGCAGCGGCCAGGCGGCAGGGTTAGCTAGCTTCTTCACTATCATCAGCTTCTTCATCGACTTTCTAGCCGACCTGTGGGAACCCGCACAAAAAATACAACCATTTAGCATCTTTGCCCACTATGATCCGAGCCATGTCGTAGCCACTGGGACTCTACCAGGCAATGACCTGGTAATACTCGTGGGAGTGACGGTATGGGCCACCCTGCTCGCGGTCTTCATCTTTAGCCGGCGCGATCTACGGGTCTGAAACTATAGTCTTTTCCTTTAACGACGCTCACTTTCATGTAATTGCCATTATCACGGTAGGGGCAGACCTGCGTGTCTGCCCGATCCCTCCGACGTAGAGGTGTCTATAGCGCACACGCAGGAGCGCCCCTACGGAAATCCAACACAAAGTTTCTCATCCTACCAGTACAGTAAGGCAGTCCGTTGTTATATAATGGGCTTGCACTCCCAACAAACTTTTCGTCAGAGTGAGACTATTGTCTAACCAGGTTCTTTACCGAAAATGGCGACCACAGCATCTTAAGGATGTGGCAGGCCAGCAGCACGTTACCCGTACTTTGGGCAATGCCCTCAGCGCCGGCAAGGTAGCCCACGCATACCTGTTCTGCGGGCCACGAGGCACCGGAAAGACCAGCACCGCCAGAATACTGGCGAGGGCAATGAACTGTCTCGATTTCAAGGATGGCGCGGCCTGCGATGTATGTGAAATATGTGTCGCCTTCATTAACGGGCAGGCGATGGACCTGGTAGAGATCGATGCCGCCAGCAACCGCGGAATCGAAGACATAAGAGAGCTTAGAGAAAAGATCAATTACTCGCCCAGCCGGTGTAAGTACCGAGTTTACATCGTAGACGAGGTCCACATGCTTACCGAACCTGCCTTTAACGCGCTCCTAAAGACCCTTGAGGAGCCTCCTGCGCACGCCGTCTTTATACTGGCTACAACCGAAGCGCACAAGGTCCCTGCAACGATCGGCTCCCGGTGCCAGCGCTACGACTTCAGGCGCATCCCGAGGGCCGATCTGGTGGCAAGGCTTCGGGACGTTTGTATGGAGGAGTCTATGGACCCGGAAAATGGCGTGCTGGACCTGGTGGCTGCTACATCCGGTGGGAGTCTGAGAGACGCCTTGAACGTTCTCGAACAGATGACGGTGTCCTACGGCTCGAATATCAGCAGGGCTGACGCCCAGTCCTTTATGAACCTCAGCGGAGACCCCAGATCGCTGGATATGATAAGATATTTGTTGAAAAAGGATATGAAAGGTGGGCTTTCTACCATCATTCAGGTGACAGAAGATGGTATTGAGTCCAGGCATTTCGGGAGAGATGTCAGCGAGCTGCTGAGGGCCTTGCTCCTTATAAAAACCGGGGCCGGCAAGGCTGTGGATTTAGATGCTGAGATAGTGTCTGCGTTACAGACTATGGCGGCCGAGGTGGAAGTAGATGATCTCTCCCTTGCCGTGAGGCTATTTTCTAAACTGGACTTTCGCCAGGAACATCCTCCGTCACTTCCTCTGGAACTGGCCTTCCTGGAGTTCTGCGCTAAGACGACACCGGCGCAGAACGTTGGGCCTTCTATTGACAGGGCGGCTGGCGGAGTCGTAACGCCCACCGCTCGCCGCAGCGAGTCACCTCCGGCGGCAGCCGCGCCCCGCCCTACACCAAGGACTGGCGATGCAGCCAGAGAACCGCAGCAGGCACGGCCTAAGCAAGAGATTGCCCCTGTCGTTGGCGGCGAAAGCTATATCATGACAGAAGAGCAGATCGCAGCGAAAATAAAGGAAGTTAGCATTCCAGCCAACAAGTTCATAGAGGCCCTTATGCGTACCGGCTGCGGTGTATACAGCATACAGGAAGATACTATCGTATTGAGTTTTAAACACCCCAGCCATAAGGAGCGTATAGAGCAGCCCAATAACCTCAAATTGGCTGAGACTGCTCTAAAGTCGCTGCTTGGAAAGAATTACCGTATTCAGTGTGTGGTAGACCCCGAGAGCGCTACAAATAACTCGCGGCAGGGCGGACATCTATTGAGGGCAGCTGTGGAGATGGGTGGCAAAGTGCGAGAGGATAAACAGGAGGACATTAAGTGAACAGAGACCTTATGAGACAAGCGCAACAGATGCAGGCCAGGCTGGCAAAGATCCAGGAAGAGTTGGAGTCTGAGACGGTGGAGGCCAGCGCCGGCGGCGGCGCTATTACAGTCGTGGTTACCGGACATCAGAAGATACTGTCGGTAGTTATTTCACGCGATGTCGTCGACCCCGAAGATGTTGAGATGCTTCAGGACCTGGTGATGGCGGCAGTGAACGAGGGAATGGATAAGGCAAAGGAGCTGGCCGCCAACAGGCTCAGTGCCATCACTGGTGGAATGAAAATCCCGGGAATGATGTAAGTAATACGGTAGAACCTCTCGAGCGCCTCGAGGAATGTTTTAGGATAGGAATCTGAAAGTGACGATAAGACCAGCGCCAGTAGCGGAGCCGGTGCAGCGGCTAATCGATGAGTTGGGGAGACTGCCCGGCATAGGGCCAAAGTCTGCGCAGCGTCTCACCTATTTCTTGCTGAGGGTGCCGGACGAGCAGATACAGGCGTTAGCGGAGGCAATTCAGCAGATCAAAGAACGGACCACCTTATGCTCAATATGCCAAAACATAACGGAGTCAGACCCCTGCAATATATGCAGCCATTCCTCCAGGGACAGGAGCATTATCTGCATAGTGGAGGACCCGCTGGACATCATGGCTCTGGAGAGGGCAAAGAGCTATCAGGGGATATATCATGTCCTACACGGTCTGATCTCCCCCATGGATGGGGTTGGCCCTGGGCAGCTCAAGGTAAGAGAGCTTTTGCATCGTATGGACAGTGGTGAGGTGCGCGAGATTATTCTGGCAACCAATCCCAGCCTGGAAGGCGACGCCACGGCCATGTACATCCAAAGACTTATCTCCCCCCTGGGAATACGGGTCACCAGGCTGGCCCGTGGGCTGCCCAATGGCTCCGACCTGGAGTACGCGGACGAAATTACTCTTTCCAGAGCCGTAGAGGCCCGCCAGGATATGTAACCCTCACCTTCTGATACTTTAACCGGTACATCCAAGCGCCGGTAAAAATTGGCGCCCTTCGCAACGGTTTGAAACGAATGTACCTCTTCCGGCCGATTCGGTCGCACCCACACCGGGTTATCCCCATTGACGCGCGTAGGAAAGCTGCCATAAAATTGACATAGAACGTCTATTCTGTTTTTGTGGTCGCTCGATGATACGGCGTATTCTACACGTTGACCTGGATGCTTTCTTCGCGTCGGTTGAGCAGGCGCTGGACCCGGGACTCAGAGGCAAGCCTGTTATAGTTGGTGGCCACCCAAATTCTCGGGGAGTGGTGGCCGCAGCATCCTACGAAGCCAGGGCCTTTGGCCTGCGCTCCGGCATGCCTCTGTCAAGGGCTTATCGATTGTGCCCTGATGGTATATATTTGCCCGGCAGACACGAGCGCTATCGGGAGTTCTCCATTCGTTTCATGGATATACTGAAGGGGTTCAGTCCGCAGATAGAGCCGATGGGCTTAGATGAGGCATTTATTGACCTGACCGGATTCGACCTCTTCTACGGCCCCGCTGCTGTGGCAGCCAAGCGTATCAAGGAAGAAGTGAAGAATGGTCTGGGGATAAATGCCTCTATTGGGATCGCTTCCAACAAACTGGTGGCCAAGGTAGCCTCCGATGCCGGCAAGCCGGACGGCCTTTTGGAGATAGCCCCAGGCGAGGAGGCCGGGTTCCTTGCCCCGCTGCCTGTGCGCGATCTCCCCATGGTCGGATCCAAGACAGAGTCTGTTCTAAAGGGTCTGGGCATAAACACTATTGGGCAGCTCGCAGCCCAGAGTTTGGAGGCTCTGAAGACTATATTTGGAGTCCACGGAGAGCTACTCTACTACTGGTCTCGCGCGGAGGACAACACCCCCGTGGCCCATATAGACCAGCCACCCAAGTCGATCAGCCGATCTACGACCCTGGCCGTCGATACTCTGGACCGTTCTATACTAGCCGCTCTCCTGCACTACTTATCAGAACGAGTGGGTGCACAGCTAAGAGACCACGGCATGAGAACCCAACGCGTATCATTGAAGCTGCGATTCGCAGACTTCACGACTATTACGCGCAGCCATACTATCAAAGCCACTACAGACCTGGACCAAGAGCTATTCCGCGCGGGTTGGATGCTCTTGGAGTCGGCGCTTGATGAAAGGCGGCATCCGGTAAGGCTTGTGGGTATTGGAGTATCAGAGCTTTCCGGCGGAGAGCGCCAGCTTGGTCTCCTGCCGTCTGTTCAAGAAAAGCATGAACGCCTCAATGCGGCGGTAGATAAAATCAGGAAGAGATACGGTTTCAAAGCAATTCAGGTAGGACGCACCCTGGCTCTGAAAAAGCTCTATCCAGCAGCATACGAAGGCAACAGGCTCAAGACTTCGTCGCTGTAGCGGTAACTTCCGGCCAGCTAAGAAGGAATGGAATAGCAAGAAAATGGGGATGGAATGGGATAGAAGACTCGTTACACTATAAACGAATTTTTGCATGTTTGCTGGGGGTGCCGATGTGATGTCAGAGAGAGGCTCTTCAGGCTACGGCCGTGTTTGACCCTGTCCCATGATTATCCACTTATAGGAGGTCATCTCCTTTAGTCCCATTGGGCCGCGGGCGTGAAACTTCTGGGTGCTGATGCCAACCTCGGCCCCAAGGCCAAACTGCCCGCCGTCGGTGAACTGAGTGCTGGCGTTTACGTATACCGCGGCCGCATCTACCTCGGCCAGGAAACGCATGGCAGAGCTGTAGTCCTCGGTAATTATGGCCTCGGAATGCCCTGAGCCGTAGCGGTCTATGTGCTCCAGGGCCTCGTCCAGAGAGTCCACCACCTTGACCGCCGCGGTCAGGGACAGGAACTCCTTGCCCCAGTCCTCTTCAGTCGCCTCTTTGATTACAGCCGCTGAGCCACTGCCGTTAAGCTGGGCCATGGCTCTCTCGTCGCAGTGCAGCTCCACCCCAGCCTTTGCCCATTCCCTGGCTAGAGCAGGGAGAAATCGGGCAGCTATGCCATTATGCACCAGCACGGTGTCTAGAGCATTGCAAATGGTGGGCCGGCGCACCTTTGCGTTGTAAGCTATGCTTACCGCCTTCACCAGGTCCGCGTCTGCATCGACAAAAGTGTGACACACACCGATGCCTCCGGTAACCACCGGCATTGTGGCGTTATCAGAGACAAAGCGCACAAGCTCGGCCCCGCCCCTTGGCACCATCAGGTCGATGTACTCCCGCATCTTGAGCAATTCGCCCACGAGGGCACGGTCCGGGTTGTCAATGAACTGGACCGCGTCGCCTGTGAGGCTGGCCTGCGCGCAGGCATCCTTCACGATGGCCACCAGGGCCCGGTTGGAATTGATGGCTTCGCGCCCACCCCGCAGGACGACAGCGTTGCCCGATTTTAGGCAGAGGACAGATATATCGATAGTCACATTGGGGCGGCTTTCATAGATGACGCCGATGACGCCCAGCGGCACCCGGCGCTTGCCCACCTGCAGCCCATTGGGAAGAGTGCGCATATCGAAGACCTCGCCAACCGGATCGGGCAAAGCGGCCACGGCCCGCACATCGGCGGCCATGGCGGCCAGCCTTTCCTCATTTAAAAGCAGGCGGTCGATCATCGCGGCGTCGAGGCCCTGCGCGCGGGCAAGCGAACAGTCTTGGCCATTGGCCTCCAGGACCTCGGCCTGACGCGCCACCAGCATGTGGGCGACGCTGGCCAGCGCCTTGTTCTTGGCCTCCGTGGATGCCCTGGCGAGTCTTTTCGACGCCTCTCTGGCCTGGCGGGCCTGATTAACGAGGTTTTGGGTTGAAAGTGTTCCTACCATTTTATTTATCCACAATTTGGTTATTTTGATTCCAGTTTGACAGAATAGTATCTCAATTTAGGTACCGGGGCAATCCGGGCGCTAGAACTATTTTCCTAAACTGAGACAACAGCCTTAGCTCAGTCGATTGGCCCACCAAAGATAGGTGTAACCGACAAGAAGGTGCTCCAGAGGAAGAGACAGGGGGCTACTCTATAATGTTCACGGCCTTCGCCGGCCCGGTAGCATCAGCGCTCACCTGCCCATTTGGGTCTACATAACCCACAAACAGGCCAAGAATACCGTGAGAATCGCTGTTTTCGTAGTTACCATCACCGTCTGTATCAAAGGTAGACTGGGCACAGGCGGTAGTGTCCGGGTTTGGCGACGGATTCTTGTTTCCTGCTATCCAAACGTCTGTTATGCGGAACCTGCCGAACCCTTTGATCCTATAACACAAGTTAGAGCCGCTGTTGCCACCGTTACTACAGGAATTGTCGGTACCATAGTTGTCATATATAGCTACCGTGACCTCGTTGTGCGTCGAGTTTATGAGGTTAAGGGTAGGGGTCTGCAGCGACGCCTTGGTGCCCGTCTCGGTATCCAACAACGCGGTATTGGTCGCTACAGTGATGGTGGTGTTACAGCCCGTATTACCACCAGAGGCATAGGCATTGATCCAATCACGTAACTCGCTCGCGCCGCCGCCGCCTCCGTTCAGATCGGCCCAGCCGAAAGAGCCTCCTCCAGGACTACTGCCGCCATCGTCCCTGATTATGTAACAGGAGTTTAGAGCAAAGTTGGCGTCATACGTGTTATTGCCATCGGTATCTCCGTTGATTACGGCAGGGAACAGGTTACCGCAGCTTGCAGCGCCTAGAGACCCGAATATAGAGGTAGCGGTCGCACTTGCTGAGAGAGTTTCTACGTTTAATATGCCCAGTAGAAAGGTGCCAAAATTGACGGTCGGGGTGGCCCTCACACCCGCCGTATTGTTGGGTATAAGTCCTCCACCAATCAGCGCCTGAGGGTTTAAGGTATTCCCAGTGACATCCACGTACTCCATAACAAAGGTGTCGGTCGGTCCTGCAGGGTAACCGTTCCCCGCGGCCACGGCATCAAGCTTGCTCTTTATAGTTGTATCGAGGCTGGTGAGGGAGCCGGTAGACAAAGATGTGGCAAAGTTTCCGGCCAAATACGATGACCCGCCCCTGGAAACCGCATCGGCGGCATGCTGCACCTTCGCACGCTGAAGAAAGGCGTTGGTCCCGTCGATTCCCAGGGCCACGAAACCCACCATGGCGGTTATCATGACGACGATAATAACCAGCGCCTGCCCATTCTCTTCTTCCAGAAAACGCTTTATCATTTTCGCTACTCACTAAGGACAGGTTGACAGCACCTGCTCTATAAGCATCTCTGAAAACTCGCTCAAAGTTATTGTCCCCCCAAGTACCGCGACCGTAAGGTTCCCTATTATGGGAGTAAGTGGCGTATATGTCGTACTGGCGGTTACGCGGATTCTGTTGCCCAGGGCGGCGTTGCCATCGGGATATGTTATGGCGACGCCGCTGCTCGGTACCACGATTACCCCGGAGGCGCCCTGCACGACTTTGTACTGAACGCTCGCGTGGTTGGCTCCGGTAGTATCGGAGCACTGGCGGACAATTCCGCCCCGCGCCCCTTCCCTCGCGCCGTTGGAAAGGCTGCTTAAAGTGAAGAAAGCGCGTCCAAAGTCCGCGATACCCAGGGCTAGAAAGAGAAGCAGGGGCATAACCATGGCAAACTCCACCATGGACTGCCCCTTCTCACCAGAACGCAATCGCCTCAACGCGCTAATGAATCTCTCACTTCTACAACTTATGGTAACCACAACAATGCTATTTTACCACAGTCGTTGCTTTTGGCTATGATTTTACGCACAATCGTCCATGCCGCTGCCAGCGGCACCGTAGTGGATCAAAGTACCGCGTAGCCCGTTCCTTGAGGCTCTCGAAAGGACCGGGCAGCGCCTTCGAGAACCTCAGGCAACGCCGACCTGATGCCGCATTTTTTCAAGCCAATCGTCTACCTTAAGTGGATCCCGCTGAGACTAAACGTAGATAGCTACTCCATTGCCTCGGCCACCAGCTCCGCCAGGTCTCTGACCTTTATCTCCTCTTCTTTGTTCTTATTTAGGACCCCGTTTTCCATCATTTGCATGCAGAAGGGGCATGAGGTCGCGATAGTAGAAGCAGCGACATCTATAGCCTGCTGCGCCCTAATGTTCTGCACGTGGCCGCCTACCGGGTCTTCCATCCACATGTGGCCGCCGCCGGCGCCACAGCAAAGTCCGGCCTCTTTGTTCCAGGCCATTTCCACGAACTGAAGATTCGGAAGCGACTTAACCACGTCTCGGGGAGCGTCATACACTCCGTTGTATCTGCCAAGGTAGCACGCGTCATGGTAGGTAATATTCCCCGTCAGGTCTGTACCTTTCTTTAACTTAATCTTGCCGTTCTCAAGCAGTTCGGCGATCATCTGGCTGTGGTGGATTACCTCATAGTTGCCATCGAACTGGGGGTATTCATTCTTAATAGTGTTGAAGCAGTGCGGGCACTGAGTGATGATCTTCTTCACTTTCTTGTCGGTGAACATGCCAATGACCTGAGCCGCCTGCATTTGGTACAGGTACTCATTGCCCATTCTCCTTGCCGGGTCCCCAGTGCAGGTTTCCGTAGGCCCCAGCACGCCATAACTCACTCCGGAGGCCTGGAGGATCTTGATTACTGATTGAGTTACCTTGCGGTTCCGCTCTTCCAGCGCGCCGGTGCAGCCGACCCAGTATAGGTACTCGACCTCGTCTCCGGACGTGAATTCGGGAACGTCCAAGCCGTTAGCCCAATCACCGCGAGCGAACTGGGTGCCGCGCCAGGGATGGCCTCTTCTTTCGATGCTGACAAGGGCGTTCTGTGCGGTCTCCGGAATCGCTCCGACGTTCAGCACGAAGTGACGGCGCATGTCTATGATCTTCGGCACGTGCTCTATGAAGACTGGGCAAGCAGCCTGACAGGCAAAGCAGGTGCGGCAGGCCCATATCGGCTCTTCGGATGCCGCGCCTTTAGCCAGCTGCTCCCTGGGCTCGCCATCGGTCTGCAGCATCTTGTATCCCTGAGTCATGATATGGTCCTGGAACTCCAGGATAAGGTGTTTGGGCGACAGGGGAGTGCCGCTCAAGTTGGCGGGACACACGTCGGTACAGCGTCCACACTCCGTGCAGTTGTAGAAGTCCAGCATGTCCTTCCAGCTGAAGTCTTCCATCCGCTCCAGACCAAAGGTATCGGCGTTCTCTATATCAATAGGACGCAGGGCGCCTCTCGGGCCGAGGTCTCTAAAAAATACGTTGAAGGGCGAGGCAAAAACGTGCAAGTGTTTTGATTGAGCTACATAGACCAGGAAGTAGAAGAGTATGAAGCAGTGTGCCCACCAGGCCAGAGTAAGAATAGCCTGTCCAACCGGCTCGTTCAGTCCCAAAGCCGTAAATAGGCCGCCCACCGCGATTGCCATCGGCGATAGACTCGCGGTCACGCCGTGCAGGCTCTCCATAGAGACTTTACTTCCGTCAACGATAAAGTCTGTAAGCATGAGGCCGAAGATCATGCCCAGCACGATGGCGCCGCTGCCCGCGTGCGTAGTGGCCAGGCGGGGCAGTTTTTCTATGTATCTGCGGTAGGTGGCCATAGCTACGCCGATGACCACAAGGATTTGGAAAATGCCCCATACCAAGGAAGCCGGCAGGTAGATGGTTTTGGGCAACAGGTCATATCCCAGAAGGCCTTCCACTATGAAGTTGAGGTTTTGGAGCAGTAGCACCATGAAGCCCCAAAAGATCAGGAAGTGCATACTGCCGGAAAAACGGTCTCGGAGCAGCCGCTTCTGACCAAAGACGTAGATTATCACGGACATGATCCGCTCCGGTATCCTATCGAAGCGGTTTGCAGGCTTGTTGCCCTTCATCATGTACCGAATTTTGGTGATTATGATTTGCGTCGCCCAGCCAGAGAAGCCGAGAACAACCGCTGCGAAGACCAACTGTGCCGGTATAATACCGAAATAACTGCCTGAAGTCGGAATCATCTATTCCCCCTACAAAAAAGAATTTCCGGCTGAGAAGCGCGCCACAACAGGACTGGCTAGTAGACCAGAGATAGCGCACTATGAGAATAACACACAGGCTTTTCTTTGACAATTGCACTGTAATCAGGGGTTTCTTTTGACGTGCGACATATTAGTGCTAAATTGTACGAAGTGTGACACTAATGGATAAAGGGGATAAGTGATGGCTAAACGTAAACCTATAACCAAGAGCATAAAAGCTTCGGAAGCAAGGCAGCAGTTCAGTCAGGTGATAAACCAGGTCTTTCGCGGAGAAACCAGGGTGATCATAGAAAAGAGCGGCATTCCTGTCGCAGCAATTATCTCGGCTGAGGACCTGGAGCGCCTTGCAGAGATGGAGGCTAAGCGGGAGAAAGACTTCGCCATTCTGGATGAAATTGGTGCCGCCTTCAAGGACATACCGGATGAAGAACTTGAGCAAGAAGTTGCTCGAGCTGTCAATGCTGCTCGGGAGGAGTTGCGTAAGGAACGCCAGGCGCAACAGTCAGCGTGATTACAGCAGTTATTGATACCAATGTGTTAGCCTCTGGCTTTGTCCGCTATTCACATGCTAATAGCGCGCCCGCTCAACTTTCTTGACGATAGCGCTTCCTTAAAGTTGCTACTTCTGACACTGAGAGCAGAAAAAAGTGCTGCGGCCTCTGAGGACCACCCGAATTATGGTGGTGCCGCAGGAGTAACACGGCTGTCCCTCGCGGCGGAACACTTGTAGGGCGGTCTGGTTGTCACCCGGGTTTCCAAAGCCATCTCGATAGTCACGTAATGAGGTGCCGCGATTAGCGATGCCGCGTGTCAAAACGTCTTTGATAGCCTGCCATATCCTCGCAATCTCATCTTGTGTCAGCTCTCCTGCTATCCGACTCGGCCTTATTCCGGCTGCGTAGAGTGTCTCGTCCACATATATGTTGCCCAGTCCGGCAACAGTGGACTGGTCTAAGAGCAGCGGCTTGACTGGCGCCTTTCTGCCTCGTAACTGCTCGATGAAGTATTCTAAGGTAAAGTCCTCTAACAGCGGCTCCGGCCCCATGCCGTTGGTAACCAAGGCGTCGTCATCAACCAGCCAGATACGTCCCAGCTTGCGGGAGTCACAGAAGGACAGGCGAAGGTCATCGTCCAGTAAGAAGTGTGCGCTTAGGTACTTTTCAGGATCCGAGTCCGCAGGCTGCAAGCGCAGGCTGCCGCTCATCATCAGGTGCATTACCAGCTTCTCACCAGGTAGATGGAAAATGATGTACTTGCCTCTGCGCTCTAAGCGCATGACCTCTTGTTCCGAGATGCGCTGACAGAACTCGTCCTCAGTCAGGTTCTGTATCAATCTTGGCCAGTAAAAAGTCGCGTTCACAAAACGGCGGCCTAGTACTTTAGGCCGCAGGTCTCTTACAATTGTTTCTACTTCCGGTAGTTCTGGCATGTATAATGTAACCCTTTGAGATCATGTTGGGGGGACACCCCCCAAACCCCCTGGCAAGGGCTGTGCCCTCCGCGCTCCCCAATTTCTAGAAGACTTACTTGGGACAATGTTTACTCCATCTCGCCCCAGTTACGGCCTATCTTGACGTCTACTTTTATTGGTACGCTAAGCGCAAGGGCCTCGGACATGATCTCCGGTATGATGCTTTGCATCATCTCTGTTTCATCATCGGGCACCTCAAACAGCAGCTCATCGTGTATTTGCAGCAGCATCCTACTTTTAACGCCCTCTTTGGACATCCAATCGTGTAGACGGACCATTGCGATCTTGATGATGTCCGCCGCGCTACCCTGCACCGGCATATTTACGGCCATCCGCTCGCCGGCAAACCTGCTCTGAGCGTTGGCAGAGTTCACCTCCGGTATGTAACGTCTCCTACCTAATACCGTCTCCACATAGCCCTGTGCTCGGGCTTGCTTTTTTGTGTCCTCAGTATACTGCTTTATGCCTGTGTATCTTTCAAAGTAGGAGTTGATAAAGGCGTTGGCCTCCTGATGCGAAAGGCCCGATACCTGCTGGGACAGCCCAAAGCCGCTCTGACCGTAGATTACACCAAAATTCACCGTCTTGGCGATTCTCCTCAGGTCGGGAGTTACTTCGGAAAGTTCCACGCCAAACACATCGGCCGCGGTTACAGTGTGTATATCCTCGTCATTTCTGAACGCCGCCAGCAGCCTGGGGTCCTGAGAAAGATGCGCCAGGACCCTTAGCTCGATCTGAGAGTAGTCTCCGGACATCAGATATGCGGGGCTTCCACCGACATCCGCAACAAAGGCCGTGCGGACTTTGCGCCCTATCTCGGTGCGAATCGGTATGTTCTGTAAATTTGGGTCGTTGCTTGATATGCGTCCGGTGGCAGAGCCGCACTGGTTAAAGCTGGTGTGGATGCGCCCGGTGCGGGTGTTGATAAGCACCGGCAGGGAGTCTACGTAAGTGGATTTCAGTTT
>SHYC01000023.1 GCA_009693005.1 Dehalococcoidia bacterium
CGCTTTAATAAAATAGTAATAACCCAGGAGATAACGTAGGATATGGCGCAGCAGGGTCTATACGGTGGGCAAGCAATTATAGAAGGTGTTATGATGCGGGGCCGCAGCCATTACGTTGTAGCAGTGCGCGCTCCCCTTGGCGACATCCGCGTACAGGTAAAGCGCTTGTCCAACGTGCTGACTATGAAGTCCCGAAGGTTCCCCCTCGTCCGCGGCGTCCTGGCCCTGTGGGAAGCCATGGACCTTGGCATGCGGTCTTTGCATTATTCCGCCTCCTTAGCCGCCGGAGACGAAGGAACAGAGCTGACAGGCAGAGAGGTGGCTCTGGTAATGGCTGCCTCTGGTATCTTCGCTATAAGCATTTTCTTTCTATTCCCAACCGCGCTGGCAGGCTGGTTCGAGCGCTTCGGTTTATCTGCAATAGCCGTAAATCTGCTAGAGGGCTTCATTCGCATGGGGATGTTTCTGGGGTACCTTCTCATCATCGGAAGGATGGAGGATGTCAAGCGTCTGTTCTCATATCACGGAGCAGAACACAAGACGATAAGCGCTTTTGAGGCTGGTAAGGACCTGGTAGCGGAGCAGATACAGCCCTTCCCAACAGCCCACCCTCGCTGCGGAACGGCTTTTCTTCTCACGGTTGCCGTCGTATCAATCTTCGTCTTCGCGTTCGCGGGGCAGCCTCCAATGCTGATCAGGCTGCTGTCCCGCATTCTGCTCCTACCGGTAGTAGCGGCCATAAGTTTTGAGTTCATAAGATTTGCAGGAACGCATCCGAGCAACCCTCTTGCCAAAGCGCTCTCTCTACCGGGTCTCGCACTTCAGGCCATGACGACACGACAGCCCGACGATAGCCAGGTAGAGGTAGCCGTAGCAGCCCTGAATGCTCTGCGCACAGTCGAGGAGGAGGACCGATTAGACTTAGAGCGCGCTTAACACCGCGTGGTCACCTAATGACTTAAAGAACGCGGGATATCGTACAGCGCTACCGGCTGAAGCCAGTAGCATTCGGTCTTCATCCCCTGGGCTTTAGTCCTTGGGTGCGCAACTCTATCCCCATCCTTCTGCCCTATTTACGCCTCCTAAGCAGCTCCTCCCAGATATCTTTGGGAGTAAGGCCGCGGGCTGACAGCAGGATCAAGCTGTGAAACCAGAGGTCGGCCATTTCGCTGACAACCCGGTCTAGCTCCGGATTTTTAGCGGCTATGACTACTTCGCCAGCCTCTTCTATAACCTTCTTGCCGATCTTGTCGATCCCCTGGCTGAAGAGCGAAGCTACGTAGCTGCCCTCCGGGGCCTCACTCTTCCGGCTCTGGATAACCTCAAAGAGGTCCCCTAAAACGTCGTCCGTCTCTTCTGATGGCCCACCATAAGAACTCGCTGCCTCTCTTATCTCTCGAAGGTCCGGATAATTAAAGAAACACGACTGTTTACCGGTATGGCACACTGGGCCCTCCGGGTCCACCTGCAATAGGACCGCGTCGCCGTCGCAATCAAAACAGATGCCCTTAACGTTTAGAAAGCTGCCGGACGTATCGCCCTTATGCCACAACTCGGCCCGGCTCCGGCTCCAGAACCAGACCTGGCCTGATTCTACGGTGCGCAGCAGCGCCTCCGGATTCATGTAACCCAGCATGAGCACTTCTTTGCTGCCGGCGTCCTGGACAATAGCCGGAAGCAGAGATTGAGAGTTAAAAGCAATCATATTCCTGACCTCGCTCTTCCACGTACGAGATTATTTCCTTTGAAGTGTAAGAAATCAGCCTGTAAAAAGCAAACGGACTTGTACTCTCACTATGCGTGACGCAGTATCAGATAGTATAGTAGACTAAATGCAATAGATAGCTGGCGGAGATGACAGATTGGGCAGTATATTCAAAAGAAAAGGCATCATCATAGCCGTAATCTTGATATCTGTTCTTGCCGCGCCCGTGGTTTCGTGGCTGGCGTCGCCTTTGTTCATCAATACGCGTGTAAGCGAAGACTTCCCCCTATCAGCGTCAGCCATACTGCCGTCAGACATGAGCCGGAAAGAGGCGGAGAAACAGATATCTGATGCCGCGAAGGTAGAGACCAGGACAGATGAGAAAATGCCTTCCAGCGCATCTACCGTTCTTTTTTCAGGTAGCTTTACGGACGCAGACAGCTTCCATAAGGGGCGGGGCAAAGCGGAGCTGCACAGGCTTAGTGATGGGAAACTCGTGCTTCGCCTGGATGAGTTTCAAGTTACAAACGGACCAGACTTACGTGTCCTATTAACAAAGCACTCAGACCCGCGCACCACAGAGGACGTCCATCAAGGATATGAAGAAGTAGATAAGCTAAAGGGTAACATAGGCAGCCAAAACTATGAGATAAGAAGCAGCCTAAATTTGGAGGAATACAAGGCTGTGGTCATATACTGCAAGCCGTTCCAGGTGGTGTTTAGCGTCGCTTCCCTCAAGAAGGCCTAGGATATGGGAGTATCTACTCATACGGACATCGAGAAACGTTAGCCTAAAGCCTTACCGGAACACCACGATAAAGCAAATACTCCTTTGCCTGCCTAATAGTATATGTACCATAGTGAAATATTGAGGCGCAAAGGAGGGCGTCCGCCTTCCCCGCCGCCGCAGCATCATAGAGGTGTTCCAGAGTCCCCGCGCCTCCGCTGGCTATTACCGGGACGCTAACCGCCTCCGATACGGCACGGGTAAGCTCAAGATCGTAGCCGGTCAGCTGGCCGTCTTTATCCATACTGGTAAGCAGGATCTCGCCGGCCCCTCTGCTCACCGCATCCTTCGCCCATTGCAGCACGTCCATACCGGTAGGGGTCCTGCCGCCATGGGTGAAGACTTCCCATCTGGGACCATTCCCTCCATCATCAGCCCGCCTGGCGTCTATTGCAACGACCATACACTGGCTGCCGAAGCGCTTTGCTCCCTCCGTTATGAGGCCGGGGTCCTGGACTGCCGAGGTATTGAGGGAGACCTTATCGGCGCCCGCTTCGAGCATGAGACGTATATCCTCGACGCTCCGCAGTCCACCTCCTACGGTGAGAGGAATAAATACCTCGTCCGCTGTCCGGGCTACTACGTCCACCATAGTCTTTCGATTGTCAGAGGACGCGGTAATATCGAGGAACACGAGCTCATCCGCGCCTTCTCTATCGTAAAAGGCGGCAAGCTCTACAGGGTCTCCCGCGTCCCGAAGCTGCACAAAGCTGACCCCTTTGACAACCCTGCCATCGGTCACGTCTAAACATGGTATTATTCGCTTGCTCAACATCTTCTTGATAACCTAATCATGAATCCTGTCGGAATCCGCCGTGCCCCGACAAGTCGGGCACCCACGAACGATGAAATTAGGCGAGTGTATCCCGTTTCCTCGAGGCTCTCGAAACCTGTAGCGAGGTTCTCGAAATAGGAGCGGGCTGTGCCTTCGAGAACCTCAGGCAACGTCGACCGGGTGTATATCTTCAGACAAATGACAAGCTAAATGCTACTATTTCTTGCCCACCTGCCTCAGGATGTTAGTTAGACTCATAATCCAAAACGGCACGAATACCAAGGCCATGCCGATGCTGCCGACAGATGCGATTGAAAGAGGAATGATAATCGACAAGGACCGCACCATTACTCCTGAACGACCATATTATCTCCCCGTACCCTCTAAGATACTGACCAGAGGGACCCAACGTTCTCGCACTTTTCCTATTAGATAAATTGACCCGGTAATACATACCAGGTCTTCACCGCCCGCTATGCTCAGCGCTTTATCCACGGCCAGCATGGGGTCGTTTTCCCATGCCACGTTAGTATTAACATTATATACGATCCTTGCCATCTCCTCTGGCGGTATGAAAGGCTTGCCGGTTACTCCGGTAGCTGTGGTTATGACTGAGCTGGCTAACGGGGCCAGCTCTTTTGCAATTTCGCTCGCCTCCTTGCTGGCAATGACGCCCAGGACAAGCACCAGATGGCGATAAGTAAACAGAGCAGCTAAAGCATCTCGCAGTGTCCTGGCCTTAGCCGGGTTGTGCGCCCCATCTATTACCACTGTCGGCCTCTCTGCCAGCACCTCCAAGCGGCCGGGGACCCTCGAATCTTTAAGTCCTGCCCTGATAGCCTCTTCGGAGAGATGCAAGCCACGCTCTTTGAGACATTGGATAACACCCAGGGCCACAGACGCGTTAGATATCTGATGAGCGCCAAGAAGACCTACCTCAAGATGGTTCAGTTGAGAATTGTTCATATTCCATCGGAAAGAAGAGCCGGAGGGATCGACGTTTATGATTTCGTAGCTTATCTCATGTCCCACTCTATATAGAGGTGACCCCATCGCCCTGCACTCATCTTCAATCACCTGCAAGGGCCCTCCAGGATCTACGCCGGTCACCATAGGGGTTCCCCTCTTGGCTATGCCTGCCTTATGCCAGGCAATATCCTCAAGGGTAGGGCCGAGACTTTCGGCGTGGTCCATAGAGACGTTGGTTATAGCGGTTACTTCAGGACTGAGAACGTTGGTGAAATCGTATCTTCCTCCAACTCCCACCTCCACAACCGCCACGTCCACCGCTTCTCTGGCGAAATAGGATAACATCAATGCAACCCAGAGCTGGGTGTAGCTAACAGGTCCAAACTCGGAGTCGTTGAATCTAGAGATAATTGCCTTGGAAGAGTCAATCAGCTCTACCATGACGTCCGGGTCCATATATCGACCGTTGATCATGGCCTTCTCTATTGGAGTCTGAAGATAGGGAGAGGTATGCAGGCCCACCTTGTAGCCCGCTTCCATGAGGACCTGGGCCACCATGGTACACGTAGACCCTTTGCCGCTGGTCCCGCTGATGTGCACGCTCTTAAAGCGCTCTTGTGGGGAACCGAACAGCTCCAACAGCGCCCTAGTGGCCGGTATGCGCTTCTTTCGAGCAACTTCGATGGCATAAGGGTCAGCGGGTACATCTGGAGGCCCCTTGATGAAGGACTCCAGATACTCTATGGCCGCATGGTATGCTTCGATATCAGCTTTCATAGCCATCATCCGTGGGGCGCAAGGCCTTGCGCCCCTACAACGTATCTGTTCTCTATCCCGCAGCTGGCATCCAAATCTGTAAAGGGACACCTTTGCGTGCTCTCGACACCCGAACCATGCGTATCGCGGCTATTGAATATCCCACTGCCCCAGGGCTTGCAAAAGCGCGTCCGTGTCCTCTGGCCTGCCAACACTCACCCTGATGGCGTTAGTAAAGGGTGCACTATCAATCTGTTTTATTAGGATGCCCTGTTCCATCAAAAACGCCTTAAGATTGGCAGCGCTGCCTTCCTTGAGAGAGCAGAGTATGAAGTTGGCCTGAGAGGGTGTGGGTTTCAGAAACGGTATGTTAGACAGCCCAGAGTACAACCTATGCCGCTCGTCTGTTATAGCACGAACGACCTTCTGCTGCCTATCCAAGTCGTCTAGCGTAGCCTTTGCCGCCACCAACGCTGCTACGTTAACGTTGTACGGCGGCTTCATCCTGAGGATAGTTTCCGCTATAACAGCAGGGAATATACCATATCCTACTCTTAGACCCGCGAGAGCAGCCCACTTGCTAAAGGTGCGCAGGACTATGAGTCTATCTTTATACGGGACCAGCGGGACAGCCGTGCAGCCACAAAATTCGAAGTACGCTTCATCGACTATTACAACGGCCCCAGTGCTAAGCAGCTCTGTTATCTCCTCGTTGCTAACGGTGTTACCCGTAGGATTGTTGGGTGAGCAGATAAATATTAGCTTGGTCCTCCGGTCCACCGCATTCTTTATCGCTTCTATATCCAGGTATAAGCCCCCCACCCTGGGAATCTCCACAATCTCGCCGCCGCAGACCTCGGTGTTGAACTTGTACATACCAAAAGTAGGCGGGCAGCTGATAACCTTGTCCCCCGGAGTCAGAAATAGACGCATGGTCAGATCTATAAGCTCGTCGCTTCCGTTCCCAACCAGTATATGCTCAGAGGCTGCTCCGGTATATTTGGCTAACGCATCTCGCAACTCTCGCTGCAAAGGGTCCGGGTATATGTTGTACCACCGAAAGGACGCCAGCGCCTCTCTCGCCCTGGGAGAAGGGCCGTAGGGATTTTCGTTGCCGTCAAGCTTGACCAGCTTATCCTCCGGTATGCCAAGACGAGCGCTTAATACATCCACCGGCTCTATTGGACTATAAGGCTCTAGAGAGCGGAACTGTGGAGCCATCATCCCTAAAATATCTGTGTTAATCATAGTATCCATTTATGAAAACAACCATAGGTTATAGATTCAGGCGCAGCTGTATAGCACGTTCGTGAGCAGTAAGTCCCTCAGCCGCTGCTATCCTCGCGCCGAATGGTCCGAGAGCAAGCGCAGTGTCCCTGTTCAATGCCACCAGACTTGTAGACTTGGTAAAGTCGTCCACCGTCAGCGGTGATGCAAAGCGAGCGGTGCCGCCCGTGGGCAGGATATGGTTGGTCCCGACTACGTAGTCGCCTAATGCCGCCGAAGAGAAGCTGCCCATAAATATCGCGCCCGCGTGTCTTATCTTTGGCAACAGCCCCCAGGGGTCTTTTACCATTATGGATAAGTGCTCCGGAGCGTACGCGTTCACAAGCTCCGCCGACTCGTCCTCCGTATCTACCACTATTATCCCTCCGTGAGCAGAGATGGAGCTTGCAATGGTGTCAGAACGAGACAGCTTGGTTAGAAGCCTGCCCACCTCCTCTACCACCTCACGAGCCAGGTCCTTCGAGGTAGTCACGAAGAAGGCCACAGCCATCTCATCATGCTCTGCCTGAGCCATCATGTCCGCCGCACACAGCGAGGGGCTGGCCGAGCCGTCGGCGACTATTATTGCCTCCGATGGGCCTTCCAACCCATCTATTCCTACCTCCCCGTAGAGCAGTTTCTTGGCCAGGGTCACAAAAAGGTTTCCTGGGCCGCAGATCTTGTCCACCTTTGGTACGGAGGCGGTGCCAAAAGCCATCCCGGCTACAGCCTGAGCGCCGCCCATTTTGTAGACTCTATCAATGGACGCAGCCCTGGCCGCATACAGTACTGCTGGTGGAAGAGAGCCGTCCTTTCTGGGCGGTGTAGCCAGTATGACCTCTGGCACTCCGGCCACCTTCGCGGGGACTCCGGTCATGAGCACGGTGGAGGGATAGGCCGCTTTTCCGCCGGGGGCGTACAGTCCAACCCTGTCCAGCGGTCTTATGAGCATCCCAACCGCTCCCTCCGAAAAGTCCAGCCAGGACTCACGCTTCTGTCTCTGGTGGAAGCGCCTGATCCGCTCCGCCGCCAGGTCTATCGCCGCTCTGAGATCGGCAGGCACCTGTGCCTCGGCAGCTTCGAACTCTTCCCCGCTGACCTCCAGATAGTCAAGCCGGACGCCGTCCAGGGCTGCAGTGTACTCAAGTATCGCCGCGTCGCCGCGGCTGCGGACCTCCGTCAGGATGCGCTGAACTACTTGTAAGGGACTTGCCTCGTCCAGCTCTTCGGAGCCAGCACCAATCCAGTCCCCACTGTCACCGAGTGGGGACCTTTTCATAAGCTTCATGCCCTCATCCAGGCCGTATACTACCTTCATTAGGGACCTTTCTATCCGGGAGGAGTACGAACCCCCTCCCTCTAACTCCCTACCGCGAGGGGGAAGGAGGATCGGGTGTCGCCCTCTCCCGTCAAGGGAGAGGGCGATGGTGTTCCTTGCCTGCTTGTAGGATGTCCGCTAAACATTCGGCTGCGGCAATAGATGTGACAGCGCGGAGCCTTTGAACTCCGACGCCAGGCAGTCCATATAGACCTCGTCGAATGACGCGCCCGCAAGACGACGTGCTTCTCGCCGCCTGCCAATCTCTCGAAATCCTGCCCGCGTATATGCCCGGAGGCCTCGCTCATTAAAACTGTAAGCTTTCAGCATGATGTTGTGCAGGGACAACGCAGTGTACCCGTATTCCAGCATGAGCGCCGTAACTTCGGTACCGTATCCTTTTCCCCAGCAGTCCTTCTCACCAATCATAATGCCATATTCCGCCGTTTGGTGCTGGTGGCTGATGTTGAATAAACGGGTGTTACCTATTGGCCGCATTGATGACCGTTCGTAGATGGTGAAAGCAATATCTGTGTCCCGTGACTGACTGGAACGTTCGTACCAAAACGTTTCCTCATCCAGGGTAATGGGGACCATTCTAATGGCAAGAGTCACCGTGAGCTCAAGGTCATTGATCCATTTCTGATAAAAGGGAAGCAGATCACGCCTATGTGGTCCTAAAGCTACTTTTTCGCCGTAGATATTTATGATAGGCATATCAATAGGCTGGTTTTCTTGAGACATCAGAGCAGCGTTCCCCTTAGGATATCAGTGGAGCGTCAGGAGCTACGGGCGAGGGCTGAAAGAAGCTTCCGGTATGCGATGGACTCGCCCTCAAAGACATAGTTGGGAGAGGTCACCGTTATACCGTTGCCGCCCAGGCAGCGGAGGTGCTCAACGGCGCTCAAAAGTGATGACACCGGCACCACGACCGTAACCGCGAACCAGTTAGCATCCTCGCCGAGGCGGCTGTAAACTGACGAAATGGTCGGGCCCTGAAGTCCTGCGACGTCCGTGAAGTTTATCAACTGCTGGGCCACATCTTCTTTAGAGCTGCCCCGTATATTAGCGGTTATGCTGTAGTATCGTTTCGCGCGCAGCCTGGCCTCCATAAGCTCCAGCAGCATCTTGGCAGACTTTAGCCTGTCTTCGTCCTCCCCCAACTTCTCTAGATTACCTACGAGGCATGCCTGTGAGTGAAGAATGGTGCCCTCGTCCAGTATACGCAGCCCGTTGTCTCTGAGGGTCTGGCCGCTTGCTGATAAGTCGGCTATCAGGTCGGCGAAGCCCATCGCAGGGCTTACCTCTATGGCGCCCGTGGAGGCCACCAGGGTGAAATAGCTAACGCCATTCTCCAATAGAAAATGCTGGACCAGACGCGGGTATTTGGTAGCTACCCTGAGCTCCCTGCCTTTCTCCCTCATCTCCGCCGCCAGCTCGGCCAAGTCCACGATATGGGTCACGTCGATCCATATATCAGGTACCGCTACAACCAGATCGCAGTCGCCGTACCCCAAGTCTTCCAGTAGCACTGAGCAGGGGCCATTCTCCCATACACCTTCGCGTACCACATCAAGGCCCGTAATGCCCAGATCGACGCTGCCCTCCTGTACTTTGAAGGGTATGTCAGCAGCTCTCTGGAATATCAGGGAGACATCCTTTTGAGAGCCCAGCTCTCCCATATAGCTCCTGGAACTGGACCGACCAACAGACAGACCACAGGACCTTAGAAACGACGTTGTGGGATCACCAAGCTCACCCTTACTTGGAAGCGCTAGACGCAGCATAAGACCATCCATTTTCCGTCATAAAATATTCCCGGACGATTCCGGCTTCGCCAACCACGACAGCCCTACTCATACCGCAGGCAGCAGCATACTGTAAGCTATCTTCCACCGTGCGCTCCACTGCCTCTACCGTCACCAACTGATTGGTCCCTCTCCTTCTCTCGGCCTCTGCCACGGCGGCAGAGTAACAAACTTCGGATGCGGGTATCACGAGCTCCAGGTGTAGGTGCTGAGGCGTGTCTTCAAGTACGGTACCGGTTGGCGCGGGCCTGGTCATACTATTCGTCCCCAGCGTGTTACTGATCCGTTCTAAATAATAAGCAAATCCTAATGCGGGGACATCATCTCCACCCAAGGCCCTGACTAGACCATCATAGCGACCACCCCCACACACCGGGTTGGACTCAGAATCGGTATTTAGGTTAATCTCAAAAATCGGGCCGGTATAGTATGCCAGTCCTCTTAAAAGTCCCAGGTCAACCTTAACGGAGGTGACGGCGTAGCAGCGCTCCAAAATCTCCAGCACCTTCTCCAGTCTGTCCAAGGCGGAATCCGAAAGGCCGTACCTGCGTATCGCGCCCCGGGCAGCGGCAAGAGCCTGGACTCTGCCTCCGTGAATATTTGCAAGCTCGGTCATGAGTGATACGGCCTTGTCCAGGTCTTCGTATCGGGCCGCGGTTAGCTTTTCGCTAAACCTGCCAATAATCTCCGCGGCGCTTCTGGAGCCTGCGAATTGCTCACCGGCGCCGGTAAGAAGCTTTCTAAATATCGTGAGCGTCCCCTCATCTGCGATAGCGTTTAGCGCCGGTTCATTGCCTGGGTCATCCGTGCTCTCGGTAGATGAGCGGCCCAGGATTCCTCTGAGTCTTTCTATGCCCTCTTGTCCCTCTTTCAAACTTTGGATGTTCCTCAGGAGGAGGTTCTTAGAGCGCTGGGATAGGTGCAAATCATCTAATAGCCCCGGCAGAAGGCCGGCATGCCCTACGACTACCTTATAGCCGTCAAGGCCGCAGATCTCCAGTCCTTTGCATGCGGCCGCAATTACCTCCGCATCTGCAAGCGGGCTGGAAGATCCAATTAGCTCGGCTCCAACCTGGTGGGACTGTCCGAAAGGACCGTAGCGGCTGCCATACCGGAAAACCGGGCCGCCGTACTGCCAGCGAACCGGCAACGGCGAGGAGGAATAGTCTGTGACATAAGCCTTTATGACCGAGGCAGTGAACTCCGGCCTCAGGCTGAGGCGCCTGCCGCTCTGGTCAGTTAGAGAGTAAAGTCTCGTGATAACCTCGCTGCCTGACTTTCTCAAGAATAGTTCAGTTTCTTCCAGCATGGGGGTGTCTACACTAGCGTATCCCCAAAGGGAAAGATGATCTTTGAGCTTATCCGAGCAACCTGAGAGAACAGACATCACAGAAGATACCTTTTCCACGCACTTATTAATTACAGGTCCAACCGCTAGATTTTACACTATGGCGATAGCATGCTTCAACCGCGCGATCGGCCTCGTTGGGCTTAAGAACGCCGACAATGAAAACTTAATGTTAAACAGGATCCCAATCGCTGCTTGCTTGAATGGAATGTGGGCTGTAGAATAGCGCTGAACGGTTTAAAAAACAGCGATATTTACGAATACGTATTATGTAGTAGCGTATGAGTGACTTTTCACTTTTGAGGGCAAATCCGCACAAGGGCACCGTGGCCGCGGGAAGTGCAGAAGGGCGGCAGCCCTTTTGCCAGGGAGTCCGAGGGGTGTCCCCTCGGAGAACTAACCTCCTCCCCCTTCCCAGGCCAGGAAGAGGGGGAAGCGGACGATGGTCGTGGGGCAGGGCGAGGTAGCCTCCGCGAGTCTGAACAGTTACGCGTAATACGTTACCGTTGCTGGCCGGTGGGGGTTATGGTAGAGTGAAGCAGTGATGCGCCGTGATAACAAATGCTACTGTTAGAAGAGAAAGGACAATATGACTGATAAAGTTCGTCAGGGCTCAATAGCTGCTGGACAGGACGGCCACCATCCACTTGAAGACTTATTTCACCACCGTTCCATTGCAGTTGTTGGCGCCTCCACCAGACCAAATGGGTCTGGCAACGAATTCCTCAGAGGGTTCATGAAGATGAATTTCCCCGGCCCTCTTTACCCGGTAAATCCCAAGGCCACAGAAATATTGTCCCTAAAGGCCTATCCTTCGATTCTAGATATAGAGGGGCCGCTGGACTATGTGATCTCCAGCATTCCGGCGCCCGGGGTGCCTGAGTTGATAAGGCAGTGCGCCCAAAAGGGCGTTAAGCTCGTGCACATGTTTACCGCCGGTTTTCATGAGTCTGGCGAGCAAGACCGAGCAGAGCTGGAGGAGGAGATAGCTCGGACCGGCAAAGAAGGTGGACTACGACTGCTGGGTCCAAACTGCATGGGTATATACTCTCCGGGAACGAACCTCTCCTGGAGTCCTGAGTTTCCGATAGAGCCTGGCTCTGTTGGCTTTATATCTCAGAGCGGCGCGAACGCCAGTGACATGGTAGGAGCTGGAGGTAGAAGGGGGCTGCGGTTCAGCAAGGTGATCAGCTTTGGTAATGCCCTTGACATAAATGAAGCTGAGCTTTTCGATTATCTTGCTTCAGACCCTGAGACCACGGTAATAGGAACTTACCTGGAAGGTGTGAAGAACGGCAAAAAGTTTTTTAACGTACTGAAAGAGGTCACCAGAAGAAAGCCAGTCGTTATCCTGAAGGGTGGCGCTACAGAGGACGGCACGAGAGCCGTATCGTCTCATACCGGCTCTCTAGCAGGGCAGGACGCGATCTGGGACAGCCTGTGCAGGCAAGCGGGCGCGATCAGAGTCTACGGCATGGATGAGATGGTAGATGTAGTGCTGGCGCTGCGCCATATGATACCCCCGGCCGGCCGGCGAGTATGCATAGTCGGCGGTGGCGGTGGCACCAGCGTAATCGCGGCCGACGACAGCTCCAGAGTTGGGCTATCCGTGCCCTGGGTTTCGCAGAGTGTACAGGACAAGCTCAGAGAACGGGTACCTATCGCCGGTACCAGCATCAGAAACCCTATCGATGCAGGGGTCCTTATTAGCCGCCCAGAGGATTTCCAGGAAGCGGTGATCGCGATAGGACAATCTAACGAAGTAGATTTTTTCATTGTCCACGTGCCCGGCGGCTTCAGGACGCCCCGTTCGGACCGGCGGTTCACGCCGGAGGAGATGGGTGAGATCATGGTGAAGGCTGCAACCGAGTCCGGAAAGCCTATGGCGGTGGTAATACGCCAGAATGAAAGGTATGAAGGTGGCAACGAGGGCACTCAAGTATTTCAGGAGATGTGCCTGAAGGCCGGGCTCGCGGTGTTCCCCAGTATCAAGCGGGCTGCGTATGCCATGTCGAAGGTGATGGGATATTACGAATGGAAGGCTCAGGTCGATAAGGGCGACTGACTTCATGTCTTGTATCGAAAAGGCCCCGCGTAATCGCGGGGCCTTTTGTTTGTTTAGCATTCTCGTAAATCAGATAACCTGCTATATACGCTTGTACCAGAGCAACTGTACCTCTTCAGGAAGGCTTGGATAGGCCTCCGGATGAATGGCGCGAAGCTCGCAGCCCATACGCGCATAATATTTACATGCGGGCACGTTGATGTTCTGAGTCTCGATCTTGAGAGTCGTGCACTGCCTGGACGCTGCCCACGAGACGATTCGAGGAAAGAGAAGCGAGCCAATGCCCTTTCGCCTATGGTCAGGATGAATTCGTAAGTCCCAGAGGAGGGCGAGATCCGCGCGCCCCTCAAGCATGTTTACTTCGGGCGTATCGAAAGCAATCACGGCGCCGCCCACCCTGGTTCGTCCTTCGAACGCTGACAGAATACCCCAACTGGAGACGTTAAACCTGCGGGCCCAGTCGCCTGGCCTCTCCCAGTGCTCCTCGTCATAGTCCTTGATGTAAGGATTTTCGACAGGTTCTTCGGTTAGCGTCCATCCGCCAAGGCCGCTGTTGATAAGCTCTATTTTGTATCGCGACTCTACAAGAAAAGCGATGGAGACCACCCCGTATTCAATCAAGGTCTCCATCGTAGCCGCTTCTTCTTTAATCTCGATCACTAGAACCGCTCTACCCAGAAAAGATACTTACTCTGGCAACAGCCGCGGCAGTCCGTCATCTTCTGGGCGGACTTCGAAGGCGTTATTAACGGCGCACATCATCAGGTAGTAGCCTACGGTAGAAGTAAGCTCTAACAGGCCGAGCTCCCCAAACCTACTCAAAGCGGTCTGAAACGTAGTATCTGTGACCCGCTTCGACCGAATGAGTTCCTGGGTGTAGCTTATCACCAGCGCTTCGTCGTCGAAAAGAGTTGCAAGACTCAGGCCGCTTCGAATTGCATCGACGGCCTCTGGACGAGCCCCAGCGTTGTGGGCGGATACCTCGTGAGATGACCATACGAATTGGCAATTCTGTTCCCGCGCCGTTGCCAAGATGGCGAGTTTTCTGAGTTCAGCCGGAAGATTTTGGCTTTCCCTAAGGGTTTGGCTGAGACGAAAATGAGCCTCACCGATCCTTGGAATGTTCATCAATACCCGATACGGTCCCACCATGCGGCGACTAGGCCACAATGCTTGCTGCTGTTCCAAAGTTAAGTTGTCCCAAGTGACGTCTGGCAAACGGGCCATTCGTAGCTCCTTTCACGCGCGGCTACTGGAGATACTTCTTCCTAGCTATCGATGCGGCCGTGGGTAGAACCGCTTAATCTAGAAGACGTTGCACAACTCATGAAGGCGCTCCAGCCCATGTTACCCATACTACCGGTTTTCTATTAGGCTTTATTGATGATCGATCTGACGAATCAACTCGGATAGTGCTGCGATCGACGCAATTTCAAAGTCAGCCGCATTATGGCTCAAAGAAGCGGTGCTGCCCTTTCCAGTTCTGACTAAGACCGTTCGTGCACCGATATCCTTACCTACCTGTATGTCAGTACTAAGATCATCACCTACCACTAGCACTTCGGACGGTGAACAATTGAAGTCAGCCAAAGCCGCAGTAAAAAACTCCTTCGAAGGCTTGCCCAACACCCTTGCCTCCTTACCCGAAGCATATTCCAGCATGGTTACAAAGCCGCCAGAATCAATGTATTGTCCTTCTTCACGAACAAAATACTTTCCTTTTTGAAGTGCGATCAGTTCGGCCCCTGCCATGAGATAGCGAAAGGCAGTATTTGCCACCGCGTATGTAAATTGTTCGCGAGGGTCTCCGACAACTACATAGTCAACCTTATTTGTGTTCCGACAGAATGGGGCGAAAATCTCCATCAATGAACTGGGGGCTATACAATAACAGCAGTTGTCGTCACGATCGGATAAGAAGCGAAGTACAGAATCAGTGGCAGTGTAGATATGAGATTCCTTAACAGATAGCCCCATCCGATTAAGATCGGTTGACAAGATACTTCGTGTTTTTGAATCACTATTAGTCAGTAAGCGAAACGGAAGCTCTAGCGTCTGTAGCTCGGCTAATGTAGCCGCAGCCCCGGGAATAGAA
The DNA here is from genome assembly GCA_009693005.1 of Dehalococcoidia bacterium. Lineage (GTDB taxonomy): Bacteria > Chloroflexota > Dehalococcoidia > SHYD01 > SHYC01 > SHYC01. The sequence goes on from SHYC01000023.1 coordinate 14,893, forward strand.
GCTCCTTTCCAATACAAAGTGCCCTCGACATCGACCAACACCCCGCGAATGGGCATAATGCTTTCCCCATCGTTTGGATGATCACTACCTTCCCGTTGTGTAACGCAACCCAGTCTCAATCACGGATGTCATTACTCGCCGTAGCCCCATCCTCTCTGGGGAGGATTGCCAAATAACACAAGAGACCGCCTTAATATAAATATCTTGGGGATACCCAGGAAAGGACTCTAAAACCGCTCTGTCCAGGCCGGCCTGCGCTTCTCGAAGGCCGTTATCCTGTCCTCGTTCTGTAGGGTCAGGCCGATGTCGTCCAGGCCGTTCAGCAGGCAGTTTCTGCGGAATGGGTCTACCTTGAACTCGGCCTTGAAGCCTTCATCGTCGGTTACGGTGCAGTTCTCCAGGTCTATCGAGAGCTTGTATCCGGGCACCTTTTGGGCTCTTTTGATAAGCTCGTTTACCCGCTCCTCCGGCAGTACTACAGGCAGCATGCCGTTCTGGAAGCAGTTGTTGTAAAAAATGTCCGCAAAGCTGGGTGCGATTACGGTCCTGAAGCCGTAGTCTTCCAGCGCCCAGGGCGCGTGCTCTCGGGAGGAGCCGCATCCGAAGTTTGGCCCGGTGACAAGGACAGACGCTCCCTGGTACCGTGCCTCGTTCAGCACAAAGTCCGGATTAGGGCTGCCGTCCTCTCGGAAGCGCCAGCTATGAAACAAAAACTGCCCAAATCCGGTACGCTCGATGCGCTTCAAAAACTGCGCGGGGCAGATCTGGTCGGTGTCCACGTTCACTCGGTCCATGGGCGCCACGAGTCCTGTTACTTTGACGTATGCTTCCATTAATTCCACTCCCGTATGTCTACAAAGTGTCCAGCGATGGCTGCGGCTGCGGCCATTTGGGGGCTTACCAGGTGTGTTCTGCCGCCCTTGCCCTGGCGTCCCTCGAAGTTGCGGTTGGAGGTGGAGGCGCATCTCTCGCCGGGCTGCAGGATGTCGGGGTTCATGCCCAGGCACATGGAGCAGCCAGCCTCCCGCCAGTCGAAGCCCGCGTCTTTGAAAATTCGGTCAAGGCCCTCGGCCTCGGCCTGCTTCTTGATCGCCCAGGAGCCAGGGACCACCATCGCGTACACGCTGGGATTGACTTTGCGTCCCTTCGCGATCTCGGCCGCGGCCCGTAAGTCTTCCATTCGTGAGTTGGTGCAGGAGCCGATGAAGACTCGGTCGAGCTTTATCTCCTCCATCGGAATGTTGGCATCAAGGCCCATATACTCCAGCGCTCTCTCGGCCGCCGAACGGTCCGCCGCCGATGAGAATGAGGCCGGGTCAGGCACCCTGCCAGTTACGGGCACCACCATTCCGGGGTTGGTGCCCCAGGAGACGTAGGGGGCCAGGGTTGAAGCGTCTATCTTAACCAAACTGTCATATTGAGCTGCCGCATCGGTGGGGAGGCTTCGCCATAACGCCTCCGCAGCTTCCCATGCCGCTCCCTTTGGAGCGTGGGGCCTGCCCTTGACATATTCTATCGTCTTCTCATCGGGTGCTACCATACCGGCTCTTGCGCCGCCTTCGATGGACATGTTGCACACGGTCATCCGCCCTTCGACGGAGAGGGCGCGGATGGCTTCGCCGGTGTACTCGACCACGTGGCCTACCGCGCCGCCGACACCTATCTTGCCGATAATGCTGAGAATGATGTCCTTGGCCCACACGCCTTTAGGCAGTTGCCCGTCGACCCTTATCTCCATGCTCTTGGGCTTGTTCTGAAGTATGCTCTGGGTGGCCAGCACATGCTCGACCTCGGAGGTGCCGATGCCGAACGCGAGTGCGCCGAGCGCGCCGTGAGTGGAGGTGTGACTGTCGCCGCACACTATGAGCTTGCCCGGTTGAGTATAACCCTGCTCGGGGCCAATTACGTGGACGATGCCCTGACCTTCACTGAAAATATCAAACAGAGTGATGCCGAACTCCTTGGCGTTTTTGGACAGCGCCTCCAGCTGCGCCTTCGATATCTCATCGGTGATAGGAAGCGATCGGTCTCCGGTCGGAACGTTATGGTCTGCCGTTGCGATAGTAAGGTCAGGACGCCTGACTTTTCGTCCGTTCATGCGCAGGCCGTCGAACGCCTGGGCCGAGGTAACCTCGTGTACCAGATGAAGGTCGACATAGAGAAGTGTAGGCTTACCCGACTCCTCATGGACCAGGTGATCATCCCATATTTTGTCGAACAGGGTCTTTGGCGCCATCTGTGCTCCTAATCTACCCTAAAATTTAATAAGGCACGTCCGAAGTCGCGCCAGAACCGACCTATATTATACTACATGCTCTTAGAAACTGTTCGTACGGATGATTCGCCGGAATATGGTTGGCACGCATGAAGGATGTGTATAGACGCGTGGCCAGACATTAGTATCTGTGGTGTTTTGCGATTCGCCTACTTACCCTGTGTTCGCCCTCACAACAGCAATATGAGTCTCTTCGGGTCAACGGCCAGTTGCCTGTAAAATTGGTCTCAATAACCATGTGCTTTAGTTATTATGTGGAATCAAAGATAGGGTGCAAAGGGTGGATTGTACCGCTAAATGGTCGGTATAGGTACCAATCTGTCCATTGAACCAGAGGTTGAGGATGGTAGGTATTATGGGACACAATAGGTCTTGGCCTACCCATAATGCCGACGAACCTTGCTAAATTTATCTCACTTGCGAGATTTCTTAATAATTTCTTCGTCATTATCGCGTAAAGTAATTTGCATAGTCACAACATCGTCATTTACGGCAGCCCACGTTACCTTCATTAGGTCATCAAGACTCACGAACAACAACTCATGATTCTTTGTCCTATCAGAATTGAAAAGAATTCCATCCGGTTTTGCAACTTCGCCGTCAAAGACGGTGACGAAAGCATGGCTATGGATTAGGGCGTTACAGAGCTTTATTATAGAGAGAAGCGACTGGCGATGATTCTCTAAGTCATAGAATCTGCTGACATCGTTCCTATCCCACGAGCGCATTATGATATGGTCACGCCGCCTGATATACGCTTTGACGGGAACAGAGGTGCGCTCAAATTCATCAGAGAGTTTCTTAGATTCCACTAACTTCCGAATAATGAATCCTACCATAAAGGCGAACTTCTCGACGGCTATTGTAGCCTGGTCTGAGCCAGTATCGAAATCGAGACTAGCAACGGTCTTCAAACGCCGTCTCAAATTCCGTAACTCCTGCGCAAGTTCCTTCTTCCATACGCATGAATCGTGGATCATGTTTCAATCCATTGTTCGATCTGGCATGTAGATTATCAAGGAGTAGTATAGACAAGAATCAAGGGAATATCGGGTTCTAAGGATATATTGTATCAGATATTTCAAAGAGTACCTGGGTTCGAAATGGTGGGGCAAGCCCAGTTTGGGGTAAGTGCCTGACAAGTTCTTTCGAGATCGCTTTGCGAGTTGCACACTTTGCGAGAACCTCGCCGCAAAGCGGTCGTCGATTCTCACCAAACCCGGTCACCTTCATTAAGATCCATTTGTTGGGATAACTGGACTCCACTTCCAGTACCGATAGAATTGGATTACTTGTGTCCTTACGCTCCCGTTCGCGGTGTATATCTTGTTCTTTTCTCTCTCCCATGGTTATCCCCCTTTAGAATTAGCCATGATGGTTGTGGAGCCTG
>SHYC01000024.1 GCA_009693005.1 Dehalococcoidia bacterium
TCGCGGCCCTCTACTCCGAGACCAACCCCAGACGGCTGCGTGAGCAGATCTACCGGGCTGTGGAAAGGCTGTGGCAGTCCCCGTTGCTAGACCCTGAGACTAAACGAAAGGAGGTAGCCAGCGCCGCTCGGTAACATTCCTAAATGAGTTGACACGTGCAGCGACCGGTGGACCTGAATGCATCCACAGGTTCGAACGGGTTGATAACACGGTTTCGTAGTAGTGCCGCTCGACAGCCAGAGCATGATGCTACAGTATTAGCAAGCGCCCGATGAGATAGCGCGCCGGGCGGGATGGCTTCAGTGTCTGGTTAGTCGCTTGTCACATCGTTGTCAGCATCGACGCCGCCAGGTGTTCCAGGGATGGTAGTATAATGTCCGCGACTTCAAATCGAGAGTCAGTTAAGGAGTTACGTTCCGGTACAGCAATACACTTCATTCCTGCTGCCTTAGCCGCGAGGACACCGTTGACCGAGTCCTCAAGCGCGATACAATTAGTGGGATCTACGCCGAGCTTCTTCGCTGTTTTCAAGTAGACTGCGGGATGCGGTTTTCCATGCTGCTCATGTTCTGCAGAGTTAATAACGTTGAAATAGTGCGCTATCCCAAGCTTGCCGACAACCATCTCGATCAGCATCATCGGTGAGGACGACGCCAGAGCAACCCCAGAGCCACTGGCCGACGCCATGTCCAACGCGTATCGCGCACCCGGCTGGGCTATTCCCTTTTTGTCTATCAGCCGGTGAGCCGATGCAAGCAACTGCCTGGCAATCTGGGCCGGGGGCGGGTCTTCCCACGGGAAAATAGAATGCCAGTACTGAACCGCCTCGTCGAAACGCAGGCCCAATGTTTGGCTGCAAAGATCAGGGGTCAGATGGAGTCCTACCGTGGCTAACACTTCGATCGCCGCCTCCTGCCATAACGGCTCGGAGTCGATAAGGAGCCCGTCCATATCGAAAATTATCGCGTGGGCGTTGGGGATAACGGACTCGGTTTCTAACGGGGCAATTGGCATCTAACTCACACGCGTAGGACAGGGAGGTTTCAGGAGCCGGAGGGGCTAACCGCCTATGAAGGACATCTCCACTTTGGGGAGGTCGATGGTCTGTTCGGAGCGCAGCTCGGAGTAACGGTCGTCTCTGATCCGCCAGACGGAGCGCAGGTACTCTGCGATCTCCTCGTCGGCACTGCCGTCGCGCAGAAGCTTCCGGAAGTCGTATCCAAAGTTGGAGAAGAGGCAGGTGTACAACTTGCCGTCTGCGGAGAGGCGCGCTCTCGTGCAGTCCCGGCAGAAGGCTTGGGTTACGGAGGCGATTACGCCCACTTCTCCGGCCCCGTCTTTATACCGCCAGCGTTCCGCAACTTCGCCAAAGTAGTTAGCGTCTGCCGGCTCTACCGGCCACACCTCGTTGATAGCGTTTACAATCTCCGCCGCCGGCACTACATCGTTCATCCGCCAGCCGTTTGTGCTGCCTACGTCCATGTATTCGATGAACCGTAGGATGTGGCCGGTGCCACGGAAGAAGCCGGCCATGTCGAGTATGTCCTTATCATTTACACCGCGCCTGACCACCATATTTATCTTGATGGGATGAAGCCCAGCTTCTGAAGCCGCCTCTATACCGTCCAGGACACCCTGCACTGGAAAGTCCGCGTCATTCATGGACTTGAAGACCTCGTCGTCCAGCGAGTCCAGGCTAACCGTAATGCGGTCCAGGCCGGCTTCCTTGAGAGCTTGGGCTTTTTTTGTTAGAGTGGAGCCATTAGTGGTCAGAGTCAGGTCTTTCAGGTCCTCAAGAGAGGCCAGCATAGTGATAAGCTTTTCGATGTCCTTCCTAACTGTAGGCTCGCCTCCGGTAAGACGCAGCTTCTCTACTCCGTTAGCCACAAAGATCCTGGCAAGGCGCGTTATCTCCTCGAAGGTCAAGAGTTCTTTATGAGGCAGAAATGCGAAGTCCTTCCCGAACACCTCTCTGGGCATACAGTAGGTGCACCGGAAGTTGCATCGGTCTGTTACCGATATCCTCAAGTCTCTTAATGGCCTGTTTAGCGTGTCTACGGTTTTCAAAGGGTTTATGCTTCCTTTTTTGGAAACTGATATGAACCAGCCTCATGAATATATCTTAACCAAGAATGTGGTCAACCCCCAAGCCCTTCAAGGGAGGTTCCCGTATATTACCCCCTCAACGAAGGATAACTCGCAGTGCGACGAAAGGGACGGAGTTTGAGGGACTGCGTTTACAGCATCCATTATATATGAACGAGGCCACCAGCGCGCAGGGATAATAATGTCTTAAGACCGTTAGCAAGAAGTCGTAGCTTAGGTCTGCTTCCCTTCGATTGCACACAAAAGAACCGCGGCTGCTATTCCCAATCTTCTATCAAGCAACCGGTTAAAGTCCTGGGAGAAATCTACGGTAATTTTCATGACAAATGGATTAAAGTTCTGTGTAAAAGTACAGACCGCTGTCCCGTCAATGTCCCCGTTGTACTTTTGAGGAATGAGGTTAGTCAGAAACCGCCTTACCAAAGCAAGGAGCATACTGTCTTCTTTGATGGTCCCAATTTCCTGATCATTCTGGTTCATGAATACCCATTCGTCTTTCAAGAAGGTGGATTGAAAACCCTTTCTCTTTAACGCGCCGACCTTCTCATTCGTCGTGGGGTCAACCACATCATAGGCAGCCGAGAAATCGATAATTTGCCTCGCCTTGATTACCAAGGCCTCGGTTTGTTTGTCTTCCCCAGTGTACAGGCGTATGTCTTCCTTCAGTTGAAATGCTTTCTGTTCTGAGTAGAAAACTACAGCGCCGCTTGTGTCAGTAATCTGAAAGGCACCTCCAAACAGCTTGAACACTTTCTTGCGCACTAAGTATGTTGGGTAATTGAACCTGTCAGCTAACATGTTGCCTCCTCAAGAGTATCCGCTGTAGGAGTTCGCACTATCGAGCTTGTCTGGTCAGAAACCCATGCCAATCGGTGGCTGAACATTAGCAGTAGCAATTGGCGTGTCAAACAGAACTCCTCCCGGTCTTAAGGCACTCACCCAAGCCGATGCGCGACTATGCTTCATCGTTCGGAACGGACGTTCATGGCCTAAATCAAGGCTTTTAAGGCTTCCATAGCGGCTCTGGCTGCTTTGCCTCTGTGGCTTATCTCCTCTTTTACTTCTCGAGGAAGCTCAGCCACAGTCATCCCTGCAGGAGGATAGTAGAATATCGGGTCGTATCCAAACCCGTTTTCCCCTTTGGGATAAAGGGCTATTATGCCTTTGCAAATGCCTTCGAACTCCATGCTTGTCCCACTGGCGTCTTGAACAACTATTATACATCTAAAGGTGGCTGTACGCTTTTCCCAAGGAATATCCCTTATCTGTTCCAGCAGATAGGCTACCCTTTCACCGTCGGTAAGTCCTTCGCCGCCGTAGCGCGCCGTGTAAACACCGGGGGCGCCACCGAGAGCGTCCACCTCTAACCCAGAGTCATCGGCCAAAGTCAGGAGTCCACTTGCGCCGGCATAAGCCAGGGCCTTCTTCATGGCGTTCTCGGAGTAGGTATGCCCGTCCTCTTCTACAACAATATCAAGTCCCTGCTGGATGGGGTCGGTCAACTCCAAGTGTAGACCCCTCAGCAAGGACTTGAACTCCGCCAGCTTTCCCTTGTTTCCCGTGGCAATCAAAAGCCGTTTGGTCAATTTAGATTATGCCGGCGAACTTTCTAAGCGGTTATGACGAAATCTTTGTCTAGCTTGGCCATGGTGTCCATGAGACCCGTGTAAGCGATCTCTGTCTGCGACGCCATAGCGACACCGAAGAATCCCTGACGTCTTATCTCTATGGCCTTCTGCTGAATATTCAGCCTCGCCTTGTCCCATGAACCGTCGGCGAAAAAGTCGTTATAACGGCTGGCGAACTTGCCATTCTTATCCATCGAAAAGCCCAGGCAGGATACTATGGGTAGACAATAGGGACCTGAGACTGGAGTGTTGATCGCTACGGGCATAAGCGGCATGGTGTGGGACCCTCTAGTGTCACCGGTAACGAAGTGTCCTATTAAATATGGCTCCACCAGTTCCTCTGGGGCCGGGAATATTCCCTGATTACGAACCAGGGCTACCGGGTCGTCTTTCCCGGTATACCGGCCGGCGATGTTGTGCAGCCGGGTAGCCGAAATAGAAGCGATCTGTTCATCAGGAAATGCCCTCGAATGGATGGCCTCTACCGCGAATCGGTCCATATCGCGCAGCAGGGCTGCCACGTCCCAGGCTTGCTCCGGCACGTTTAGCTTGATGCGGCGGTCGCCGTCCTTACATTCCATATCTATGATAGTAAGGGTGAACCCCTCATGCAGCCTCGGGCTGAGTAGGAGCCCTCCATTGTGCATCGGGTCACAGAAGGTCATATAAAGTGGTAGATTGTAAGCTCCCGGAGCACACTTGTCGGCGGCAAAAACTGTAAAAGACTCCGCCTGGCGATACGAAGGCAGCGGCTCGAACTCTATCTCTGCGACGGCCGGGCCAGCGCCTCTAACGTTACCGGAAGGCGCATCAACCAGCAGGTCCTGCCCTGCACCGTAGTTCCCCTGCTCCTGAGCAACTTTGGTTGCATCCAGAAAGGCTTCCCACGCTAACCCTACATGAATATCGTGGTGTCCTGTGCCCTTGGTGTGGGACATGATCATGGCTATGTCATCTCCGGTATGAGTGACAAGACCATCGATAAGTAGGCCGCTTGCCATCGCGTCCCTCACGCGCTTCTTCACTGCATCCAGCATTTCGTCACTGGGCTTGGTGTGACCACCTATAGACCCTACATCCGCCTTGATAACGCTGAGCGTAATCATATAATCACCTTTCTTTCCGGGTTTTGAAATATCGCAACAATTTTATAGAATCTGTGGGGCTCGTAGGGCGAATCTTGCCCCTATTTTACAATAAGGCAGGGCAGTATGGAACACCTTTTGCAATCTCTATTTTTTTATCAGACTTATGGCCTTACCAAACGCCAGGATTCCGGCCAGCCTGGAGGCAATGATGTCGGCATTATCGAACTCGCTTACCCATATCGGACCCGAGGCAGCGTCTCCTAAGTGTGTAGACACGGTAGTCGAGCGTCCCAGCATACCTTCTTTGTGGCCGAGATCAATCACCGCGGTATTGACCTTAATGGTGCAGGAAAGTGCGCCAAGTCCCCAGGGACACCGGCCCCTATCCGATCCGATGAACGCGCTGTGTAAACGCTGGAAATGGTCGGTCAACGGGTCATATTTCATCGTCGCGTCCACTTCGTCACCGCCATACCAGTCTAAAATCATTGGCGAAGAGCCTTCGCCCGGCATCTCGACGGCTACATGGTTCAAGAAGGGCTGCTGCATCATCTCGTACTCCAGATGTTCTTCGGCCGCGTAGCCAGCGCCGACCGTGCTGGTTATTACGCTGTCGACCAGGTTGATGTGGTATCCCTCATGAAGGGGGCTTTCGTCAGGCAGAATTATGTAGTGTATCGGTATGCCGGCCTGTTTCGATAGGCCGCAAGCCTCTAATTCTTGTGGGCTTGGGTCTCCGGCAAATAAGTCTACCCCCATTAAAAGTCTGTCGTCTTTCGTACAAATCGTATAGCTAATCCTGTGGTTTCTCAGATGCAACGGCACCTGCAGCACGCCGCCCAAAACCGAGCTTAGCGGAAGGCCGCGCCAAACATTGAACCTTGCAGTCCAAAGTGAGTGTATTCTGTCGCAAATTATCTCCTGAGGGCCGCCTGTAAAGACGTCCCTTATGATCGAGCCAACTTCCATAGCACTGTGCCTCCGCGTAGAGCTTATTGGACCATCTAATTCTGATTATATCTCGCAATCGGCATATCTGTTGACCCAATCAGGGGGAACTGACAACTGTGGGATTCGTTAAACTGTGATAGCGGTCTTGGTGCTGCCCATAAGTATAGGCAGTGGAATCGCAGCCGCGGTTATCACGCCCATCACAATTATGGCCGGAGCATAACTGCCGGTTAAATCGTATGCTGCCCCTAAGAACAGCGGCCCTACCACACCCATTATCACTGCTGCTCCCTGAGCCGCGCCCTGTATCGCGCCAAATGCGCGGTTTCCAAAGAGGCTTCTTATCATGATAGGCCGTGCCGGTATCGTGCTGCCGAAAGCAGCGCCAAAAAGAAGTGCGAACAGCACCATCTGCCAGAAGGATTGCACAAGTAGGAGCATGAAGTAGGAGCTCGCCTGCACCGCCAGCACTACCGCCAGCACCAGTCTGGGGTCGAAATAGTCCATGAGACTGCCTGCACCCAGTCGTCCAATGCCGCTCAGAACAAAGATCATACCAACCGCCACCGCTGCCTCTTGAGCGCTAAAGCCTACACTCTGAAAGTAAGGGATCTGGTGGACCATTATTCCGTTTACCCCCAGTCCGTGAAATCCCAGGATAACCACCAGATACCAGAAAGCCCTCGTCCTAATCGCCTGCTTGAGTGTGAGTCCCTGTATGGGTTCTGCCTGAAGCTGGGCGGCTGCTACACGGGACGTATGATCCGACCACTGGTTGTGGTCTTCTTCTAAGGCTACTCCATCGGGAAGGTAACCGTAAGGTTCCGGCCTGGTACGCGCCACCATCGCCAGGGGTACGCCAACGAACCAGGCGCCGATCCCTAGCAGCAGTACCGACATCCGCCATCCCAGAGCAGCCTCCAGGTACGCGACCAGTACGATAAACGGCCCACCCACCACCGGGCCCAGGTAGGATATTCCAAGGGCTCGTCCCCGCAGCCGTCTGAACCAGTTCGAGACGACTATGGGCCACGTTATCCCATGAGATGCGCCGCTCGCGCCGAAAGAAATAATCAGGAAAGCGGCGTAGAACATCCAAACTGAGTTGATTAAGCTCAGCATGACCATGCCTGCTCCACCGATGAGCACCCCTGTGGTAATGATGGTCCGCGGTCCCCAGCGGTCTACCAGAAAGCCTATTAAGGGGGCCAGCGCTCCGCTCTCGAGTTGCCGGAGAGAGAACGCACCGGACATGACGGTGCGGCTCCATCCGAACTCAGTTAGTATGGGAAGGAAGAATATCTGGAAGCCTTGAAAAAAGGCCAGCGATAAGTAAAAATTCATCGCGACCGAGGCCGCCACTATATACCAGCCGTAGAAGATACGGGGGCGCCTCTGCCGAGTAGAAGTCTTGGGAAAATCCATTTTGCCTAGTCTACGCTACCGAGCGGTAAATGTCTAACAGTGTAGGGCCGCGACAGTCAATGATTGTCACTAAATGCTAGCTGCGCGAACGGTTGGCGCGATTATGGGCAAACGATGAATCTAGGTGGGGTCCTGGCCGTTAATGACCTCGCGTCGCTCGACTTTGAAAATGCTGATGTATACCCAGTATAGGGTGGCTCCCGCGAAGATGCTGCGCATGATATTGGCGAAATGCACCGGTTCCATATAATATGCCAGAAATTCCGAAAAGCTGGGGCAGCTCTTGGGGATATCGCACTTTGGTCCAAAGGCCGCCAGGAATTCTTGTGGCGGTCCGAATTGCCAGGTCAGGGAGGCCAGGATAGCGGTCCCCAGCAGCGTCAGGTGGATGACCTGGTTGCGCGGGTTACGCACCCAGTCCAATATTATCAATGGGACCGACCAGGTTAGCCACTGAAGGTGAGAGAAGGAGAAGGCAAAAGCCAGCAGAAGCACCGCCAGGCTATAGCGGAGCAGGTCCTCCAAGTCTCCTTTTGTTCTAAACCATCCATGAAGTAGCACAATACAGTAAAACAGCACAAACACGTATACGTACCCCGTCATGTCCAGCGCGTATCCCAGGGTTATGGTGGACTGGAATATGCGTTGAGCTGGATTTGAGTTGAATATGACGTCTAATGCAGCCGGCGACCCGCGTAGAAGTTGTAGGGATAAGACGAAGGGCGCTAATCCTGCCAATACAAATAGTCCACGTTTCCACCATGTCCGTGTTGCGACGATAGCCAGGACGGGTAATAACATCAACGGATAGGTCTTGAAGCAGGCCCCAACTCCCATTAAGAAAGCTGCCCTCCAGGGATGGCTGCGCTTGAACTCCAGGAAAGATAACAGAACAAGAAGGGCCGGCACAACGTCGAACTGGCCGAATAGATAGCCGGCTATGATTGGCGCCGGGTTCAGCATCCAGAGGGCGAAGGCCCGCACCTTTGACCGCGGGTCGTCAAAGAATTTGGCCACTACAAACGCCGCGCCAAGGTCGAAGGGCAGGAAGGGCAGCTTGTACAGCGTTAGCCAAAGGAATATCTGCGGATAGGTTACAAATACAGCCTGGGTTGAAGCGATAGCGGTGGAAAATGTGTCCGTATACAAGGGCCTAAGAAGCCCCATTATGCCTCCGAAGAAGAAGTAGGACAGCGGCGGGTAAGTGTAGAAATCAGTACCAAGCGAGGGCACGGGCGATGTCTCCACGTTTATCTCGCGGAGACGCTGGTAGATATCTGTCTCTCCTTCGAAGGGAAGCAGATGAAGGGCGTACGCAATCGCGTGAAGGTCGCCGTACGTTGTGGTGGGGATCAGTAGAAGCCGCAGAATAAGCCCTATTACTAACCATTTTTGGTATCCGGCCATTCAGACCTTCCTGACAGCGTGTTGTTAACCCTCCACCGCCTTACAGTTCCCGTAGCTGTCCACAGTACATTCGTCTATTATCAGTGAATCAGCGGATGATGCGCAAGATAATACTCGCCGCGTAACTGTTCAGACTCGCCTGGGCGACCTCGCCGTGCGCCGCTACCATCGCCCCTTTCCACCTCTTCCTGGCCTGGGAAGGGGGAGGAGGTCAGTTTACCGATGGGACACCCCTCAAACTCCCTGGCAAACGGGCTGCCGCCCTTCTGCACTTCCCGCGGCCACGACGCCCCGGTGCGGATTGGCCCCCAAGAGTGAACAGTTACCTCGTCGCCTATATTATAAGCATACAGTCTCCAAAGCTGTAGAACCGATAGCGCTGTCTGATAGCTTCTTCGTAGGCATAACGTATCGTGTCCTTTCCCGCAAAGGCGGATATCATCATGAGCAGAGTCGAGCGTGGGAGGTGGAAATTGGTTATCATAACATCCACCATCCGAAAGTGATAACCTGGCAAGATGAGCAGGCTCGCCCATCCTTCGTGGGAGCTTAGATGATTCTCGCCGGTATCCGGCCCAATTCCCTGGTCCAGAGCTGCCTGTTCCAGGGCTCTCGCGGTGCTTGTTCCGACAACAATTACCCGATTCCCCCTGTCTCTGGCTCTGGAAACGGCTTCGGCAGCCTCGCTGCTTATGGTATAAGCTTCTTTATGAATGGCATGCAGCCTGGGATCTTCTTCCCGCACCGGCCTGAAGGTGTCAAGGCCGATATGCAGGGTGATATACTCTATGTGCACACCCATACCTTTTACGGTATTCAGCAAGTCCTTGGTGAAGTGTAGGCCGGCTGTTGGAGCAGCCGCGCTGCCCTCTATCTGGGAGTAAACGGTCTGGTACCTTTCTGGGTCTGTAAGCGGACTATGTATGTAGGGCGGCAGGGGTATCTGACCCGAATATGATGTTGGTTCCGCGGAGAAGCTTATGATCCTTGCCCCGGACTGGAGGCGACCCCGTATACGGCCGGTCAGGACCTCTGCCTGGCGTTGAGGCCCGGGCCCGGACTCCGAAAGCGGCGCGCCCGGGTGGGAGGTTGAGAACACCACTTTGTCTCCGTCCTTTAGCCGTCGTCCCGGCTTGACCAGGGCCTCCCATAACCCGGCTTCTATGCGCCGCAGCAGCAGCACCTCTACTTTTCCGCCGCTAGGCTCGCGTTGCCCGAATAATCGACCTGGAACGACACGGGTGTTGTTCAACACCATCAGGTCTCCAGCCCTTAGATACTCCGCGATTTCGTAAAAGCGACGGTGCGCTATGGAGGAGGCGTCTGTGCCCTTAGCCGTGCCGGACTGGCGATGCAACACCATGAGGCGGGAGGAGTCCCTGGGTTCCGCGGGTGACTGGGCGATAAGAGCCTGAGGAAGGCTGTAGTCGAACTCGTCTGTCCTCATTTACGCAACCGGCCTACAATACTTGTTATCGCTCCGAAACGCACACTGATAATAACCGAAGTAGCCGGAGCAAAGTACATTGCTCAATTCAGTCAAGATTTGGTTACCTCTGCCTTCGCGAAAGAGAGTTAGGGTGAGCCGGTTCCTTGAACATATTTTCAAATCCTTGTAACCTACTATTGCTCTTGGTAAATAATAATATATTATAAAATTTAACTAGCGATAACATACAGTGAAGGGACGTATATGACAACAGTAGAAGCCAGTCCAGTGCTAGTGGTCACAGCTCATCCTGACGATGCAGACTTCTCAAGCGCGGGATCGGTCGCGAGATGGGTCGCAGAAGGAAGGGACGTAATTTACGTGCTCTGCACAAGTGGTGACAAAGGAAGCGACGATCCTAACATGACATCGGAGAGGTTGGCTGCCACCAGAGAGCAAGAGCAGCGCAACGCGGGGGCAGTCCTCGGACTGAAGGACGTAATATTTCTACGTTATCCCGATGGCGGCGTGGAGGAGACGCCTGAGTTCCGCGGCCAGATCGTTAAGTTGATCAGGACGTATAGGCCGGGGATCGTGGTTACTCAAGACCCTTTCAGATGGCAGCACCGCGACCACCGGACGGTCGGAAGAGTCGCTTTGGACGCCTGTTTCCCATACGCAAGAGATATATTCCACTATCCTGAACACATTAAAGAAGGCCTGCCGACACACAAGGTAGCGGAGGTCTATCTTATTGGCTCAGCAGAGGCGGATACGCAGATCGACGTCACCGACTACGTTGAGACAAGAATGAAGGCTGCCCGCTGCCACGTCAGCCAGATAAGGGACCCCGAGGCTTTTGAAGAGAGATGGCGCAAGAGGCTGGAGGAGGCCAAAGAGAAGAACGAAGGCCGCATCACAGAGTCCTTCAAGAAGGTGGTTTTCAGGGTCTGATTACGCTTCATCTTGCCTGGAGGTTGCTGAGAGTAAGAGCCAAAAGGATAATGAGGATGGTAGGCAAAAAGGCAAAACATGTAAATATAAGCAGCATACCAGAGCTGCTACGCTTGGCTAAAGAGGTAGAGGATAGCGGTGAGCCATGTATCCTGCAGATAAACCATGAAGATATAGTCCAGATTACACCGCTCAAGCCTAAGACGAAGCAGCGGGCAAAAGTAAGACTAATGACCAGAGATGATCCTCTTTCGAACCTTATAGGTATTGGCGAGTCAGAGGAGCCAGAGGACGTATCCTCAAACATACATAAATACGTTGCCGAAGCATACTTACATCATAATAAAGATTCATGATGCGACGTAGTAGTTCACGATGCCTTTACCTTCGACCATCATTTTAATCAGTACGGTCTAACTACAATTACACCGTGATTCCTTACACTCTTTCTGCTACAGCATCATCCTAGACCGATACCTGTCGGAAAGCGTTATGAACCTTTGCATTAAGGTGTTCTCGCCGGGCGCGGCGGCCTCCTGAGCGGCCTTTACCAAAAGCGATATTCCGGTATCGAAGTCCTTTGAACTGATGTATTCTGCCTTTAGCTCGTTGCCTTCTGACATATTGTGGTAATTTCCAAGCGGAAAGGCGATGCCGGTCGATCTGTACCCGAAAACTGAGAATGCGGTGGCCTCGCATGTTCCGCCACTCATCAACTGCCGCTGTATCTTTATCGATGGGTCCTCTGCAATCAGCTTGTCTCGTGCCGCCAGCAGAAACCTCTCGGCTTCGGGATGGAATGTGCTCCTTGCGTCTCCCACTCTGATAACCGGCCCTTCACCAATCTGGGCGCCCGGCAGTTCTCGGCTCGACTCCAGGGATACGATTATGGTGTCCTTTGGCAGAAGTCCTTCTTTAGCGACTAGGGTCGCGCCGATAAGGCCGACCTCTTCCGCTCTGGTAAAGACCGCGTATACACTGGCGGTCGCCCCAGCCCTTGATAGCTCTCTGAGGGTCCCTAGAGCTGCTCCGCAGCCCGCTAGGTCATCGGCTGCACGCAAGTGGAAGAAGCCGTCACGCTCCTGGAAGTCATCTATATCCCATACTCCGAAGTCGCCGACTTTTACTTGACCTTGCGTCTCCAGGTCTAATACCGACAGGCCGTCTGCCTGGGCCGGCGTACAGCGTTTTATCACTCCGGGAACCACTTTGTCTCCGGAGAATATTCTTACCGAGACATCTTTTTGGAAGTATTCCGGCCTTACGCCGCCGAGAAGGTTCGACCGCGGGGCATTTCCGTTTGCTTCGATGATCTCAAGGCCGGGATGGTCCATGTGGGCCACAAGGGCCATGGTGTCCCTAGCTTCACCTTTTTGGTACTTGGTTATGATGTTTCCAAAGGAGTCTCTGTCAGCCTCCAGCCCAAAGTCCTTGAGGTAAGCCAAGATAAATTCGGCCACCATTTCCTCATGAAAGGAGGTGGCCGGACAAGAGGCTAGACCATATATTAACGATGCGTTCTCTTCCATTTTCGTTTTGTGAGAACAGGGGGACAACTCCTGCACCCCCGCCAAAGGGGAGAATTCCCTCTGGACACCCCTTTCTTCGAAAGATAGCTACGAGGTCAACATTCGATAAAGTGTCGGTAGGCGAGAGGGCAAGGATTCGATCTGGTGTACTACTTCGTAGCCCATATCGTCGCACATGGAAGCGAGGTAGTCATGGCCTTCCTGGTCGACGGTGAGGCAGAAGGGGACAATACGCCTTCTCCTCGCCTCGGTAAGGGCCATGTGGGTGTCCCTGATCGCATAGTCCTTCTCGGTCCTGTCTCGCCCGTAATTATGGTCCTGGGGCCTGCCGTCGCTAACCAGAATCAGCACCTTGATCCTAGCGTCCGTGCTGTTCAGTTTTGCGATGGTGTGGCGGATGGCAGGGCCCATCCTGGTGCCCCTGACCGGGTGGATGCGATCGATCCTGGCCTTAACCGCGTTTGACAGCTTCTCTTTCATATCCTTGATTATAAAAAATTCAACGTCGTCACGTCCGTAGCCTGAGAAGCCGTATACTCCGTAGGTGTCCCCCACGGTCTCCAGGGCGTGCACCAGAAGCACAGTGCTTTCCTTTTCCACGTCGATAATGCGGCGCCGCGTTTTCTTGCCGATTCTGGCGCGCTCGTTGAGGTATATCATATATGCCCTGGGGTCGTCCCAGTCTATTTCGACGCTTTGCTCTCTATCCTTGACAATATCCTCATCAGTGGACGCGCTCATGTCCAGAAGGAATGCCATTGCAACGCTGCGCTCCTCTTTATTGCGGCGCCAGTAGAGCTTGTCGCTCGGCGTTACCCCGGCCCGTTTTTCTATCGCGGCCTCCACAACATCATCCAGCTCGAACTCCTCGCCATCGGTGAGCTTCTTGATCTTCTTAAACACCTCCGGACGAAGCAGCTCGAATTGTTTCCTGATCTCGGCCGCAAGCTTGCTGTGCTTTTTGAGGGTATCATCGTAGAACTCTGTCGAGCCATCTTCGAGAGGTTTTTCTTTAATCAGGCACCAGTCCGGCCTGTAGTCGTTGGCCCTGAAGTCCCACTCATCGTACAGGTACCAACCCGGCTCAGAAGCTTTCAACGCCTCATCGTTTGGCTCATCCTTGCTCTTGGGGGCGGCGATCGAAGACCCCGGCGCCATGGCGCTGGCCGGGATTCCGGCCTCTCTAATGAGATTGGTAACGAACAGACCTGAAGACGTGGTTACCTCTCCTTCACCCAAACTCGAGATCTCCGTTTCTCCAATTTTGTTAAGCAGGGCCTCAAGCTCTTCCTGGGATAGCGGAGATACCATCGCATTCTTTGGATCTTTAGCGTCCTCTTTTAGACGCATCAGGGTTTGGACCAGCTCCGGCTTGAACTCGCCCCTGGATTCAACATCGCTTATCCTATGATACGTGGTTTCCTCCGAGGAGTCCTTACTCGCCGAGATTAACGCAGCCAAACTGGAACTGCTGCCTACCGATTCGCCAAGCAGTTTCTCCATGCCTTCGTCTGCGGTCATATTTTGCATCGCTGTTAGGTCAACCGGGGTCCATTGATCTTCTTGTGCATACGGCTGCTGGCGGCCGGGCAGCCTTGAGACGACCAGATACAGTCTAAGGGCGGCTTCGGCGGAGTCCTCCACCAGCGTTCCATTTTTGAATACCTGCTTCAGTACGGTTGCGGCGACCTGAAAGGCCAGGTGATATTCTTCGGGCATCAACACCGTCATGGACTCGTCCATGCTCCACCTTAGAAGAGCGTCGACAAAAGCTTCTCTTATCGGCATGGCGCTGAGGTCTGATCGCTTATCGACCTCGTCTTTCTGAATCTTCTTGATCCACCGTCGGATACCTGGATACTCGCTCTTCGTGATAGCATCAACTCTGGCGTCTTCCGCGACTGCGAACAAATCCGACACCAAAGCCCTGATGGGGAACAGATCCAGGAACCTCTCCATCTCTACGAGCGACGAACCGTCTGGGGTAAGATGCTTTGCCAACTCTACCCTCAGGATGGAGAAGGCCGGGCCTTCGCGCTCAAACTGGAATAGGAAGCTGCCAAACTCCAGGTGAGCTGACTGATGGGTAGCGTACACCTTGTAGCAGTTAAAGTTCTCATTCTTTTCTTGATAGGTCTGGACATACGATGGCAAGAAGATGTTAGTCCCCTCGGTGGTTGGCGCCGATTCCGAGGTCCAGCCTATACCCTTTTTGGTAAGATTCTCCAGGGGCAGCACCTGTATGTTTACACCTGTCAGGGCCTTGACGTACAACTGCATGAGCTCCGCAATCTGCTGAAGCTCTACCCCTCTTGAAAGCTCGGTCAGGAACTCTTCAGCCTGAGCCGATTGGACTCTGAAGAAGCTGAGCCCGGCATCGGGCCTTTCCTTTAATACCTGGATGCCCTTTGCTACCCAGGCGTCCAGATCTAAGGGCCTTAATTTTGTGAGCAGGCTCTGGCAGTTTTTAATGAATGCTGTGGTCAGTTGAGGAGAGTACTGTAAGAGCTCTTCAGTAAGGTATAGAATTCTGGCGTGTACGGAGTGGTTTATCTTGTTCAGCGACTGAGACCCTTCGAGAAAGTAGGTAATTGCGTCTTCCGGAGACAGCCAGGCTATCTTTGTGCCCAGGGACACAAACTTGATCTGCTCTTCTCGCGCCACCATTGATAATGAGATCGAGGCAGCCTCCAAGAGGCCAACGGGTACCTTCTTGGTCCGCAGCACGAGAACGGAGATTAACTCCAGTACATGCTTACGTATGGCCTTATCAAGCTTCGGTATCGATTCCAGCGAGCTGTCAAGACATCGTCGCGCCGACTCGTATGCGCCCTCATCAATCAGATTGTTCATAATGTTGACAACGGTCTCGGTCTCGCTAAAAGACGTGGTAAGGAGCAGCCTCTGGCTCGACTCGAAGAAATACACAGCCAGCGCTCCGGATTGCCATTCGCCTCTATATAAGCTCTCTCCGAGACCGGCCCAGAGGACAACTTGATAAGATGACAGGAGGGGCAGTACGTTCGGGCTCGCCTTGAAGTAGGCTACTGCCAACTCAGATGAGGTATTGGAAATATCTTTGCCGCGGGCACCCCATTGAATTAGTTGAGGGAATTTCAAGAGATGTAGTACGTCCGGGCTGGCTCTGAAATACTCAACAGCCGCTTCCCAAGACCTAAAAGGACCTCTTGCTATTTCCAGGCCGCTGACGATCCACCGCTGAAAATATTCGTGGGACAAACGCTGCCGCATAAGAGGGGCTGCGGACATAAAGGCTTGTAGTGCAGTGGGCGAGTGCCGTTTCAACTCGTCAATACATTGTTCCAGTACATCCGTTTCTTCTGGCATAGTATTATGTGTAAGTCCCCTTGAGAAAGCAGTAATTGCCGCAAATAATGAATTATAGGGCAGACGGGATTTACTATACTACAAGAAGGGTTTTATTGGAAGTGGAGTTAGAGAGGTACTCATTCGGCACCCCGTGCTGAACGCCCTGTGGCATTAAGACGGTGGTTTCAGCCCTCGGTAGCCCTGTTCGAGAGGAGGATAACAGAGTGCAGATTAGCAAGGATATGCATTGATTTGAACCTGGGCGTAGATATTTATTATCCGAATTTCCGGCTTTAATGTCTCAATGTCAAGTACTGCGTAGGTTAAGAACTGCCCCGATGGTCTCCAGACTCCCGACAAGACCCATGGTTCACTACAGAACATCGCCTACCCGTTCAGCCACCGGTGGAGCGACCTATTAGCCAGTGGATTAGAATTTCCGAATCCAGAAGATAAAAGAACTATCCATGTTGATCTTGAAATCACCATTTTTTAGAATAGCCTGGATCCCAAAATCAGATTGGATTTCTCCGTTCAAGTCTCGAGCCACCGCGGAGCCACCCAGGTTATTGATAACTTGACCAACCGAGTACTGGATATTGAAACTATATGATTGTCTGTTCCCTAATTGGTCGAACGTCCTCCTCTCTAACTGGATCTGCTGAGGAATGTCACACTTCTCTAGCTTTCTCTTGATTTCAGGTAGTAATTCTCTCCGGAGGTCGCTGTATTTTCCCATAGTTCTTCCTGCTCGGGATGTAGCATTAGCTCTTTTGCTTTGATTATCAATTTTAATTGGGGTTCGAGATCCGATACGAGCGACCGTAGCACATTCCTTTCGTAGTCTTCGCAGAATACCCCTAAACGGATTGTTTGGATTTTTATCGATGTTGATTGGAGGTGTTAACCTAGCAATAATTGCTGTTTCAAGAGCTTCTAGATCTTCATTGAGCCCTCTGAATTCGTAAAAAGAGACAGATATATTTTCCTTCATCCATATTGTAAGCTTTTCTTCGCTTCGCTCGTCAAATTTGTAGGGACTTGATCTACCCCGTTGTTAATTGGAATCATTCCTTGGGATAGGGGTAAGAACGAGTTCTTCTCTGAGTATCGCACCAAAAGACTTGCGGACTGTTGAGCTACTTGTTTTTCCGCTCTTGAAATGAGTGTTGGCATCTCGACTTCGCTGACTTGACTCGGTTTTCCCGATGTATGCGAGGGAATTACTTTTTAGGGTGATGGAGTTAACGACCGTCGACTTACCTTGATAGAAGAACGCATAAATCCCTGGCTGATCAGAAAATTCGTGAATATCGTTAACCCGCTTGGGTGAGGTAAAGAGGTCGGAAATGATCGAATCAATATCCATAGTAATGTGCATGTTCTATGTGGCTAACATAATTTATCTGGATCCATATAAAACTCCAGATCACCGTTTCGAGTCAGTATAAGATTCCCGTGGAAACAACTTCGCTTCGGCGGCAACCCCCATTAGGTCACTGCGTTTCATCGTAGCGCCGCTTTTATCACGGCGTCTTATACGGGCCGGCATGAGCCCCCTCCCCGATTACTCAAAGAGCGTCCACGG
>SHYC01000025.1 GCA_009693005.1 Dehalococcoidia bacterium
CGTTAGGATGTGTCTCCTTCATCGCTTTACTTATGGTATTAAATACCGGAATGCCCTCGACCTCCACTCCCTCTCGACCAGGAGTGACACCTGAAACCACGTTGGTGCCATATTGCTTGCAGAGCTTCGCGTGGTTGCTGCCTTCGCCGCCTGTTATCCCCTGGACCAGAAGGCGGGTGTTTTTATCGATAAGTACGCTCAATATGAATCCTCCTAAACTATCGTAAGTCCCTGTAAGTCTGCTGCTTTTGGCAGGTCATCGTCAAAGGATGAAAAACCTATGTCCGTCGGCGTTGTGTTAACTAGTTCTATAGCTGACGCTAGCTGTACGGCGTCATATCCTCTTAAACCATGCTTGTCGGCCAGGTCTCCGGCTACTCTGATAACTCTGTCGGTAACTGGAATTAGGGTGTAGGTTATCCAGTCTTCATAAACCGCCTGGGCTACCTTCCCGTATTCTTCATCGTTTGGTATTCTCCGAAGGCGCCGCGCCGTAGCCGCAGCGGCTCTGATTTGGGCATAGGTTATACTGGCGGTTGCGATATATTCCGCGTCTTCAACTAATTTGTTTGCTTCCTGCGCTCCTTCCTCTATTATGGCGGCTTCTAGTAGATATAACTTGACGGCACTGGACGTGTCCAGACACAAGATCACCGCCTGCGCTCAATAACGTAGCTGGAGATAAGCGGACCAGGAGTGAGAGTAATAGGCCCATCGTAGCCTGTAGGCCTGCCACCGTACCAATAGTGTCCAGCTTCTCTTGACATCCGCTTCAGTAGAATCTCCAAGACCCTCTTGCGACTTTTTTGGGCTGACGGATAATCAGGTCTCAGCGCTATGGCCTAATCGAAGGCTATTAGTGCTTCTCTGTAGTCGCGCTTCCTGACCAGGGTTGCTCGGCGATTATAGAGGGGTTCAGCAAGGTCTGGTTGCAGAGCTACAGGTTTATCAAGATTTTCAAGGGCCAGGTCATTATTTCCGAGACGGGCCTGGGCCGCACCAATGTTGACATGAACTGAAGCGAAGTCCGGCGCAGCCTGTAGAGCCGCCTCATACTCTTTTAAAGCCTGCTTGTACTCGCCGTTACAATAGAGGTCGTTGCCTCGCTGAAAATGTTTCAGGGCAACTTCTAGCGGGTATGTATCAGTGCGTTTCTTGGTCTCTAAGATTATTTGTGGCTTGTATAAGACTGGCATGATTATTATCGCCTCTTAGCGGCCCTTAGCGGCCTCCACCGCCTTCTTGGCTCCGTCTGACATATCTGATGCCTCTATCAGCTTGATTCCTGCCTCAGCAAGAAGTCTTTTTCCTTCTACGACCCCGTTTCCGGTGAGCCTCGTCACAATAGGGACTTTAATGTCCATCTTTTCGTGAGCTTCTATAATGCCCTGAGCAATTATATCCACCCGTGCCAAGCCTCCAAAAATGTTGAAGAAGATCGTCTTAACACTCTGGTCCGCCGTCAGGATTTTGAATGCGTTTACTACCCTGTCGGTGTTATTAACTGTGCCGATATCCAGAAAGTTAGCCGGCTCACCGCCGAACAATTTGACCGCATCCATGGTGGCCATTGCAAGCCCCGCCCCGTTTACTACCAGGCCAATGTTGCCGTGCAGCTTTACGAAGTTGTTGATGCCATTTTCTTCTGCCTCTACTTCGATGGGGTCATCCTGGGCAGCGTCCTTAAGAGCCGCTGCGTCCTGGTGACGGAACAGGGCGTTATCGTCAAAGGTCAGCTTGGCGTCCAACGCCATTATTCGGCCGTCTTTGGTCTCGACAAGGGGGTTGATCTCAGCCAGGGAGCAGTCTTTGTCCTTGTATGCTCGCCACAAACCGATCATCGCGTCCGTGGCGCCTCGGCTCATAGGCTGCGGTACGTTCATGCCGTACGAAAGTCTTCTTGCCTGTGAGGGTTGAAATCCCATGATTGGGTCTATGTATGCCCTAAGTATCATTTCCGGGTTGGTGGCCGCAACCTCTTCTATCTCCATACCCCCGGCTTCGCTTGCCATCATGACCGACAGCCCCCGGCTGCTGTCCACGACTATTCCGAGATAAAGCTCCCGTGCCACCTCCACCGTCTCTTCCACCAGCAGGCCGCTGATGGGCACACCATCGCTGCCGGTCTGATGGGTCACGAGTCTGGTGCCCAGAAGCTCCGTCGCGGCCCTCTCTGCCTCTTCCGGTGAGCTTACAACTTTGATTCCCCCGGCCTTACCGCGACCTCCAGCATGCACCTGGGCTTTGATAACAACGTTGCCCCCAATCTCCTGTGCAGCGGCCTTTGCTTCTTGAGGGGTAGTCACGTATTTGCCCTTCGGTACTGGAACTCCATAGCTCTTGAGAATCTCTTTGGCCTGGTACTCGTGTACTTTCATATTATATAAAACCTCCTGATTTAATTTTACTGGCCCATCTAGCTGCGACGTATCAGATTTGACTCCGCCAACTGTTGCAACACGCCGCGTTCCGGACCTTGAGGTAGAATTTCCAGGGCTTGCAAGGCAGCCATGGAGAAGTCATTGGCCACCTTATATGCGTCCTCGATGCTGCCGGAGGAGACGATTTCTTCTAACGCTTTCTCCAAGGAACCGGTATTCCTGGACTCTTTCAGAAACTCCAACACTGGATTAGCATCCGGGCACTTTTCTATATAGATAATAGAAGGCATTGTCAGAGTGCCCTGAAGCAGATCGCTGCCTACCGGTTTGCCCATCTCGTCTGACTGTCCAGTGAAATCAAGGATATCATCTGTTATTTGAAAGGCCATTCCCAAGTTGTACCCATAGCTCTTTAATGATGATATAACGCCCTCGGGAGCGCCGCTCAACACGGCCCCAGTCTCTGCGGCCATAGAGAAGAGTGATGCTGTCTTCTTTCCGATACGCTGCAGGTAATGCTCCCGATTCTGACGCCGGCTGAACGCCTGGAAGTCTTGTGACATCTCTCCCAGGCAAATGCTCATTAGAGTAAGAGCAAACTCTCGCATAACTCTAACATTCGCGGTGCGGGAGACCATTTCAGCTGAGTTTGCAAACAGATAATCGCCTACAAGGACCGCGGTGCTGCCATCCCAGAGGCTGTTAACTGTGGGCGTCCCTCTTCTGACAAAGGCTTTGTCTATTGTATCGTCGTGGACCAGGGTGGCGGTGTGGAGTAGCTCAACAGAAGCGGCCATGTGTACCAATCTGTCGAGATCGTAATTATAGAACCGGCCGGCTAACAAGGTAATGGCCGGACGAATTCGCTTGCCGCTCTTATCCAGGACATGTCCTAGAAGCTCAGATAGCCAGGGAAACTGCACATCCCTGGATTCTCTAATGATATCTTCCACTTTAATCAAGTCTTGGTCTATAGGCCCATAGACAGCGAAGTTCTGCAAAGTGCGCCTTTCTCTTTCTTCGGCCTACGCTGATACGAAGGTGTTCAGGCCGAAAAGGGATTTAGTATTGGCCTCTGAAGCAGTTGCTATTTCATCCGATGACAACCCCTTGATCTCGGCAATGCAATCCACAATCTCTTTCAGATAGGCAGGCTCGTTTCGTTTACCCCTAAACCGTTGCGGAGCGAGGACCGGACTGTCTGTTTCCACAATTAATCTGTCCAGCGGCAATATTTTTGCAACATCTCTGGTTGTTTGGTTATTGGGATACGTAACAGGCCCGGCGATTGAGATGTAGAATCCAAGTTCAAGGTACCTGTCCGCCTGAGTTGTGTCCCCCCCGAAGCAGTGCATCATGCATCTGGCGTTGGTTCCGGCCTTGCACCACTCTGCCAGCATGGCATAGGTGTCT
Source organism: Dehalococcoidia bacterium (assembly GCA_009693005.1). GTDB lineage: Bacteria > Chloroflexota > Dehalococcoidia > SHYD01 > SHYC01 > SHYC01. The sequence goes on from SHYC01000025.1 coordinate 3,795, forward strand.
TCGTCTGCTTCTCGGCTGTGGACTACCACAGGCATGCCTTGTCTTTCCGCGATCTCAAGTTGTTCTCTAAAGACTTTCATTTGGACATCGGCTGGAGAAAGATTCCGGTAGAAGTCTAATCCAATTTCGCCGATGGCTGCAACTTTATGGCTCTTGCTCAGTACCTCAATAGCCTGCAGACCTTCTACAGTCGCCCTGGATGCCTCATGAGGATGGTATCCCACCGCAGCATGGACCATAGGATTCTGCTCTGCGATCGCAACTCCAACGCGGCTGGAGTCAAGGTCTGACCCAGCAGTGAGGACATAAGAAACTCCAACGGCCATAGCTCGTTGAAGCACCTGCTTCAGGTCGTCTTTGAACTGTTTGTCATCTAAGTGTGCGTGAGCGTCAATCATAGCGTTGGTGCAGAGATGGTTCTGTTTTACTTCTAGCCCCCTTTACCCTTACTTAACTCCCAGCTTCGCGGTCTCCTTCTCCACTGTGGTATCATCCAGCTTTACGAACAACGCCTCCGGCTGCGCCAGCTGTGTTCCCGGAGCAGGAAGCTCGAAGACCCAGCCTTTATCCCTAATCATTCCTTCCAGCCCGAGGAGCTTATGAAGCTTTTCAGAACTGAAAGGAAGAAACGGATATAGCAGCGTCTTAAGGTATGTAATCACGCTTATGGCAATGTAGAGAGAGGTCGCGGCTTCAGTCCTATCGCTGCGGATGCTTTTCCAGGGAGACTTCTCATCGAGATACCGATTAGCCTCTTGAGCGAGAGACATCGCAGTCTTAATTGCCTCTCTAAAATGACATAGACTTATGTGCTCAGCCACAGTCTTCGACACGTCCTCGGCTTTTCGCAGGATGGCATTGCTGCTGTCATCGAACGCGCCAGGATCAGGCACTTTGCCGTCGAAATTTCTATAAGTAAATGTTAGGACCCGGTGTACCAGATTGCCGTACGTGGCAACCAGCTCATCGTTGTTACGCCGCACGAACTCTCGCCACGAGAAATCGGTGTCTGCTGCTTCCGGCATGTTCACCGAAAGTACGTAGCGCAACGGGTCCGGATCGTAGCGTTCCAGATAGTCCGGCACCCAGACCGCCCAGTTTCTGCTGGTAGACAACTGGCGTCCCTCAAGATTGAGGAACTCGTTGGCCGGCACGTCGTACGGTAGGGATAGGGCGCCGTGGCCCATAATCATGGCGGGCCAAATAATAGTGTGAAAAGATATGTTGTCCTTGCCGATGAAGTAATAGCTCTTCGTGGGGGCTTGCCAGAACTCTTGCCATGCGTCCGGCTCGCCCCTCTCAGCAGCCCACTCTTTGCTGGCCGAAAGGTATCCTATAACGGCCTCAAACCATACGTATATCCGTTTGTTCTCAAAGCCTGCCACCGGCACCCTGACGCCCCATTCGATGTCCCTGGTTATCGCCCGGTCAAATAGTCCATCGGCCAGCAAGCGCTTCGTAAAGTTATACACGTTTGGACGCCAGTGAGGATGCTCCTCTACCCAGGTTGCTAGCTGGGCGTTAAAGGCGCTCAGTCTTAGAAAATAATGCTCAGAGTCCCTAATCTCCGGCGCCGTGCCGCAAAAGGAACAACTGGGTTCAATTAGATCAACCGCGTTCAGGGGCTTGCCACATTCATCGCACTGGTCGCCGCGGGCGTCCTTGTTGCTGCAGTGAGGACACGTGCCGTGAACGTAGCGGTCTGGGAGAAAGCGGGACTCTTTGGGACAATAGGGCAGAGGCATTATCGCCTTATAGATGAAACCCTTTTCCAGCAGGTCGTTGAAGATAGAATGGGTGACCTGAGTGTGGTTATCGGTGCCTGTCCTGGTGAAGAGGTCAAAACTTATCCCTAATTGCTCCCAGGAGCCGAGGAAGCTGTTGTGATATTGCTCGGCCACCTCCGCCGGGCTCTTACCCTCTTGCTCCGCCCGGACGGTAATTGGAGTGCCGTGCTGATCACTGCCGGACACCATGAGCACCTGATTGCCCTGCGCCCTGTGGAAGCGGGCAAAGATGTCGGCCGGCAGGTAACATCCAGCCACATGGCCTAAGTGCAGCGGACCGTTAGCATACGGCCAGGCAACGCCTATGAATATCCTTTCAGCCACTTACTCTCCTTATTTCTTGTCACTTTGCTGTCCCGTATTGTAGCATATAGCCTCTAAAGGCAAAAGGGCTGACCAACGGTCAGCCGCCCCTATTGCGCGTTGTCGCCACGACAATGGCGGTACAGCATTCCTTTCCAAAGGTGAGCGGACCTGGCAGCGGCAGGCGCCTCCGCTGTGGAAGGGCGCCGTTGGCCGGCGAAGGTAACTCTCAATTGTGATCGTGCTTTCTGCTATAATAGCCAGAAGGTAGCCCGATTGTATATCATATATTGTATTGTGGTAAGAGGTAGTTAGAAAGACTGGCTGCCCCAGGAAAGGTGGATAAAAAACAATGACAACATCAAGTGGGCCCGCGTCCATGCGTTTCGCGTTGCACGAAGTGCTCTCAGGGATGCTGGGGAGCACTCAGAGCGACAGCTTTACCGACGACACCGCGCGACTTGCAGCCATGTTCGAGAGCCTGGCGGGGCGCTTCGCGCTCTTTGCGCCCTTCGCTGCCGGAGTGGAGGTCGAAGCCGTAACGAAGGCGCTGGAAACCCTGGAAAAAAACAAGATCATCGAGCATGGTGAGGGACGCTACCTGATCACGCCGGCAGGCCGGGCGTCCTGTCTGTCCAGCAAGCGGACGCTGTTCAACCGGGGAGACATCCAGCAGCTGGAAGAAGCAGCCCCGGTATTCGACACCCTTTAGAAGGCAGTTGTGCTCTGAGCGTGGCTAACCCCGCAAAGTATGGAGGAGCCAAAATCTAGGTGAAACTATAAGCTGTCACCATGCCTTTCTCAAGGCGTGGTGACAGCTTAGTATCTGCGTCCAGCTAAAACGCGCAGGTTTCTTGGTGAAACATACCTCCGCGTCCTAATAACTTTTGAGTACACAAGCGTTATACACATGGCGGGAGTGCGTGGGAGTCGAACCCACCCGACGACACGCGGGTGCCGTCGCAACGGTTTTGAAGACCGCGAGACCCACCAGGACCCATCCACTCCCAGATCTATTGGACAAGGGCTAGACCGTTGAAACGGCTAGCCCTTTTGGTTCGACGTACTCAGCGCCCTCGCCATCTCCCCAAGGGGAGGGGAAATCCGCTAGGAACGGTTAGCTACGCTGACTTCTTCACGCCTGAGTTCTTCTTGAAGCTCGTTAAGGTAGCGGTCGGCGGCGATGGCGGCGGTAGCGCCGTCTCCCGCGGCGGATACGACCTGGCGAGCGGCGTCTGCGCGAGCGTCACCCGCGACGTAAAGTCCGGGTACCTTCGTCTCCATCCACAGGTTGACGGGCGCGTGCCCGGCATTATCTATGGCCACAATACCTTTTAGGAATGCGGTGTTGGGCACAAGGCCAACGTAGATGAACACACCGGCCACTTCCAGGATTGACTCTTGTTCGGTATTCACGTTCTTGAGCCTAATCGAGTTTACCTTTTTATCGCCTATGATCTCCTCGACTACAGTGTACCAGATGAACTCCATATTAGGGGTAGCAAACGCCCGCTCTTGAAGGATCATGCTGGCCCGCAGCTGGTCACGGCGGTGGATTACTACCACCTTGGACGCGTATCTAGTAAGAAAGAGTCCTTCGTCCAGCGCGGCGTCACCGCCGCCTATCACAGCCACCACCTGGTCTTTGAAGAAGGCCCCGTCGCACGTGGCGCAGTAGGATACTCCGTAGCCGGTAAGTCTGGCCTCACCCTCTACTCCAAGCTTCCTATGCTCGGCGCCGGTGGTAACGATCACCACAGGAGCTCTCACATCGCCCTCGGTGGTCTTCACGATGCGATAGCGGCCATCAAACTCAAGCGCCGTGGCCTCTGCTTCGATGACCTCAGTACCGTACTTCTTGGCCTGCTCCTCCATCATCTGGCCCAGTTCATAACCATCCACGCCCTCGGGAAAGCCAGGATAGTTTTCCACTAAAGACGTGGTGGCGATCTGCCCTCCGGTCACAGCCTTTTCCATCAGCAGCGTCTTGCGGCGACCCCGGGACGCGTAAAGTCCGGCCGCCATTCCCGTGGGACCACCGCCAATTATTATGACATCATACTCTTTATCCATATTTCTCCTGGTTGTTTGTTTCGAGCCGCACTCAGTCCTATGAGTGAGTGCAGCGCGACGGAGCGGGCACGTGGCTGCCAGCGAATGAGTCCGTACCTTCGGAAGGTCAGGGCGTATTTGGAGACAAGGCCAAAGCCCTATCCAGGTGCTTCTTTAGCTCGCCCTTCGGCTTAAATCCGACAATCTGGTCCACCGGCTGGCCGTCTTTGAAGACCATAAGCGTCGGTATGCTTTGTATGCCGTATCTGACGGCGATGGACGAGTTCTCATCTGTGTTGACCTTGGTAAAATCAACCTGTCCTTCGTATTCTTCAGCAAGCTCCTCTACAATCGGTGCAACCATACGGCAAGGTCCGCACCAGGGGGCCCAAAAATCTACCAGGACCAGGCTAGCGGATTTTAGGACCTGCTGTTCAAATGACTTCTCGTTTACCTCTAATGGTTTGGCCATTATTTACCTCCAGGATGTTCTTAATACCCATACCCACTGGGTATGGGTATTAGCTCACAATAAATATAACACATGACCTGTGCCTTGTCAAAGACTGCTGATAAAACAAAAGGGCCTAATACCTAGAATTAGGCCCGAGTACCGTGTTGCTTCCTGTGAAGTTAGCGGCTGTCTGTAGCCAGCTCCTTACTTATCTCCTCCAGCTTCTGAACCACCGCATTGATCGCCTCGTCCGGTGTGGAAGCGCCGGCCGTAACGCCAACCCTGTCCTTTCCGACCAGCCAGGATGAGTCGATCTCGTCCGCCCTCTCAATATGGTACGTCTCTACGCCTTCCGAGGTACAAAGCTCTGCCAAATGTCTCGTGTTGGCGCTGTTGCGTCCGCCAACAACTACCATCAACTGTACCTGCGTGGCCAGAACTATAGCTGCCTCCTGCTGAGAGCTGGTAGCGTTGCATAAGGTGTTGACAACCCTTATCTCGGTAGCGTCTTCCAGAGCCTGGTCCATTATATCTTTCACAAATGCGGTAAAGTGAGCCGGCACCTGCGTGGTCTGAGCGAGGATGCCTATCTTCTTTGGTGGACGTTTGTACCCCTTGAGAAAATCGTGGTCGGTAGTGGCGATGCCCTTATCCCCCGCCCAGCCCAGGACACCCCTGGTTTCCGGATGGTCGCTGTTGCCGTAGACCACAACTATAAAGCCATCCTCTACCAGCTTCTTAGCGGCAATCTGGGAGCGCTCTACTATAGGACAGGTGGTGTCCAGGACATCAAGCCCTCTCTTTTCAAGCTCTCGAACGACATCGGGACCGACACCGTGGGCGGTTATGGCAACGCTTGTGCTCGTTATATCACCGATGTTTTTGACTACCTGAACGCCCTGGCTACTCAGTCTGTCAACGACCTGGGGATTATGCACGACTGCTCCCAGGCTCTCTATACGAGGCTGCGCCTGAGCGGCTTGCTCCATCATAACTATAGCGCGCCTCACTCCAAAGCAAAACCCCATATCTGTCGCTAGTATAATCTGCATAGATGTGTACTCCAAATAACTGCAGGGACCAACAGCCCCAGGCTACGCTTTTGCTATTATATGTTACTTGAGAAAATTATCCAATGAGGTCGAGCTTATCGGTGGTCACGCTTTCGTACGCCCCCCTCTGTTCCGGAGGCAAAAGCCTGGCGATAGCAAACATTATCATTTCGGTACCGTTTTGTAAGGTCTGACCAGTGGGCGTGCCCGGCCCCGTTGTGATCGAAAAAGGCTTGCCCACATTTACCACTATCTCAGGTCTTCGCAGGAGGTCCATAGGACCGTGAACCGTATGGGTACCAATTATACCCACCGGAATAATAGGGACGCCGCTGTGTAGAGCTAGAAAAGTGGCCCCAGGCTGACCGGGGAGCAGCCTGCCATCCTTACTCCTGGTGCCTTCCGGGAACATACATATTGCCCCGCCAGACCTTAAAACAGCTCCAGCGTTCCGCAAAGCAGCGCGATCGGCGGTATGTCGTTTTACGGGTATACAACCACCACATCTAAGGAACGCCCCAAGCAGCGGGACCTCGAACAACTCTTCTTTGGCCATAATCGCTAAGCGCCTCGCTATGACGGCGATCAACACTACCGGGTCGGCGTAGTTACTATGATTAGACACGATTATAATGGGACCTTGGTGGGGAATTCCTCCTGGGTTCAAAACCCGGGTTCGAAAGAGACATTTTATGGGTACCCTCGCTAGGATGGATTTATAGCAGACTGGCATCGGACTCTAATCCTCTCGAGAATAGCGTCTACCACTGCCGTTGGGTCCATGTTGTCCGTATCGATGATGACCGCGTCGTCTGCCGGCCTCAGAGGAGACTCACTGCGCTGAGCGTCCAGACGGTCTCTCTCTTCTATCATACCCAGTACCTGTGGCAACGGGAGGATCTGTCCCCGTTTATTTTGCTGAGCAAAGCGTCTTCTTGCCCGCTCGTTTACGGATGCCTCCAGATAAATCTTGATAGCAGCGTCCGGGAACACCTTCGTGCCTATATCGCGGCCGGTCATGACAACCCGGCCGCCACGTGCGAGCGCGCGTTGTTGTGGCAGGAGGGCGTCTCTCACACCTTTGATTTGGGATATGAGAGATACTTTGGAATCTACCTCGGGGCCATGGAGGAGATGAGAGCTATCGACGCCGTTTACAATAACCGCGTTTTCCGATGTTGCATTTAGAGTAGAGCTTATTTTGATCTCAGACTCCAGAGCCAGCCGGACTATGGTCTCGGAGTCTGATGGGTCTATTCCTTCCTCCAGGGCCAGCCAGGTTATTGCTCTATACATGACTCCAGTATCGATGAAAGTATAGCCAAGGTGAACGGAAAGCAGCTTGCCCACCGTGTCTTTTCCCGAAGCGGCCGGACCGTCTATAGAAATGACCAGAGATCCCACTAGAATTTCCTTAATCAAGTTTGTTAAAGTATACTTAATACCGATTAAAGGCACAACAGATGGGGTTACCAATTAGATGGAGCATCAGGCCGCAGGTGGCATTATAGCTATTATCGGAGGTACTGGTGCTGAGGGCACCGGACTTGCCAAGAGGTTTATTGCGGCTGGGAATAAAGTAATAATCGGGTCAAGAAGTACTGAAAAAGCACTTATGGTCGCCGAGGACCTTAAGCGCGGGTTGCCCCATGCTGACGTCTCTGGCATGGAGAACCAGGAGGCTGCTGCTGCAGGCAGCATAATTTTTATTACTGTTCCCTACGATGCTCTAAAGGAGACGGCAGAGCGCTTGAGCGGACGGGTTACTGGCAAGGTAGTAGTCAGCACTGTAGTGCCTATGGCGAGTTCAAACCTTAGAACATATTCACTGCCAATGGATGGAGGCTCGGCCGCCCTTGAACTGCAGCAGCTGTTGCCGGATAGTATGGTTGTGGCTGCATTTCAGACCGTCAGCGCCAAGGACCTTTTGGCGCCGGACCGGGAATTGGCCTGCGATGTCCCAGTATGCAGCGACCACCAGGGCGCCAAAGAGATTATTATGTCTTTGGCTTCATGCGTTAACGGCGTAAGGCCGATTGACGGCGGCCTGCTGGAGAACTCTCGCTATCTGGAAGGGATCACGGTCTTTCTTCTCAACATCAACCGCATATATGGCGTTAGGTCCGGAATTAGGATCACGGGGATATGAGGATGTTGCTAGGACTTAGAGTTGGAGCAGCCGCGGGCAGAGTCCTCCGCGATGGGGCATGGTGCAAAGTCCAAGCTATTACAGCCATTTCCTAACGTATGGACGTCCGCATACGTCATATGACAGAGTCCGATATTCCTGTGGTATCGAAGTTGGAGGCCGAGGCGTTTCCTGAAGATGCCCCCACTCCTCTTCAAAAAGAGTTGGAGAACCGCTTAGCATCTTATCTGGTCGCATGCTACGTATCACCCGCGGGCAAAGGTGCGGAAGTGATCACTGGCTACTGCGGGGTTTGGCTGGTGCTAGACGAGTCACACCTGTTGTCGATAGCAGTTAAAGCGGAGTATAGAGGAAGAAGCATTGGAGAACTGCTCCTGCTCTCGGCCTTGGACGACGTCATCAGCAGGGGCGCTGAGAGCATGTTCCTGGAAGTTAGAATATCGAACACCACGGCCCGCTCACTTTACGAAAAGTACGGCTTTACCAGGCTCGGCGTACGCAGAGGATATTATGCCGACAACAACGAGGACGCCGTGGTTATGGCGGCGAGCGGTATAAACGAGCCTTCTTATATAGAGTTTTTGGCCGCAAGAAGGATGGTTGCAGCAGGCAAACTCAGGGAGTATTGACAAGTTATTATCATCAAACTACTATAATGGCGTGCAGGTTAAGAGCAATAGTTTTAGGGGAGGTAAAGAAAATGGCAGACAACGACGCCGTCATCTATGAGAAGAAGGACAAGATAGTTTATATGACTATCAACAGGCCGGAGAGGATGAACTCTCTGGGCCGAGATGTGAGTTACGGGCTGGCAAAAGGGTTCTTCGACTTCGATGCTGATCCGGACGCTTGGATTTGTATAGTAACCGGCACTGGCGACAGGGCCTTCTGCGCCGGTGCAGACCTGAAAGCAGCGGCTGACAGAGGGACTTTTGATGACGCGGAGCGTCAGTTCCCTAATCCGAGTCTAAGCAGTGGGACATTTGAGACCTGGAAGCCGATAATAGCCGCCATCAATGGCTATGCTCTTGGCGGCGGACTAGAGTTAGCTCTTTCATGCGATATTCGCGTGGCAGCGGAACATGCGCGTTTGGGCCTTCCTGAGGGCAGACGAGGAAGGGGCGCCGGCGTTGGGACCCACAGGCTGGCCAGGACCATACCGCAGGGTATTGCCAGGGAATATCTATTCACTGGAAGGCACATGACCGCGCAGCGCGCCTACGAGGTTGGCCTGGTGAACAGAGTGGTGCCGTTGGACCAGCTGATTGCAGCCGCGGAGGAGATCGCCAACGAGATACTTGAGTGCGCTCCCTTGTCCACAAGGTGGCAAAAGGAGAACCTCACCAAGGGCCTCTCCATGCCGGTGAACGAGGCTTTGAAGCTTCGTGTAGGACCGGACATCTATCACATGGATGATGTCATCGAGGGCGCAAAGGCCTTCGCTGAGAAGAGGAAGCCGGTCTGGAAGGGTAGATAAGCCTTTAGCACCTACGGCCTTCTCACGGGCAGCCAGTTGGATATTACCCAGTTGGCTGCCCGTATAATATTAGATTAACCTGAACTGCCTAATTTTATTGGCAGGATGGCGTGGCAGGTATCCCGCGAGAGAATAACCATGTGGCGAGCTAAGTCGGTCTCCGTGGTCTTCCCAACCTACAACGAAAAAGACTCAATAAGAAGCGCTGTTGAGGACTTCTTCGCGACCGGTATCGTCGATGAAGTCATAGTTGTAAATAACAACGCGGCCGAGGGAACAGACGAAGCGGTACAAGGTACAGGCGCTTTGCTTATTCACGAACCTCGTCAGGGGTACGGCTATTCAATCCAGTGCGGCCTGGAGGCGTCTTCCGGAGACTACATCATTATCTCGGAACCGGACGGAACCTTTTATGGAAGAGATACGCTTAAGCTATTGGCCTATTCCGAGGACTGCGATGTTGTATATGGGACGAGGACACATCGAGAGTTTATCTGGGCGGGCGCAAACATGGGATGGGGGCTCAAGTGGGGCAATTATGTTGTGGCCAAGCTTGTGGAAGTTCTCTTTAATACTTCAACGTTAAGCGATGTGGGTTGTACGATGCGGCTTATTTCACGCTCGGCGCTTCAACAGATGCAACCTCATTTTACGGTTGGCGGCAGTGCTTTCGGCCTCGAGATGATGCTTATCTCTTTCATTTTACGCCAGCGCATTGTTCAAGTCCCCATGAACTACACGAAACGTGTTGGGATTTCATCCGTGACCGGGATTCCGATAAAGACGGTCGAGTTGGCGCTGCGGATGGTATGGCTCATTCTTGACTACCGGATACGGAGCTTCCTGGGACGCCACTCTGCGTGTGCACTTGCGTCCCGGCCGGCCCGGAGGGGGAGCGAATGAGAGCGCTCACGTCATGAGGCCAGATAATCATTTCGACCGCGTCGCCAAGGAATACAACTCCAGTCTCCCATCCCACGTAGTTGCCCACTACCTTAAGAAGCGTGTGGCTCTGGTGCAGTCGGTAATACCGCTGCCGGGGCCGATTTTGGACGTAGGGGCTGGCACTGGACTTCTTGCCTGGAAGCTGGCGGGCTTGGGCTACCACGTGACTGGGTTAGATGCGTCCTTAGGCATGCTCCATGAGGTCCCGGTAGACGGCCCTGCCGAGCGGCTGCTCGGAAGCGCCACTCATTTACCCTTTAGGGACGGCGCATTTCCGGGAGTGATTACGGTCGCGACGCTGCACCACATCGCGGACCCTCTAATGGTGGCTGCTTCATTAAGGGAGATGGTCCGCGTGACAGCTCCTGGTGGGGCCACCATGATTTGGGACCATAATCCTCGCAATCCCTACTGGCCCATACTGATGCGCCGGATGCCTCAAGACGAGGAGGACACCCGTTTGATACCCCTGGAGGAGATCCTGGCTGTCCTTGACCACAAGAACGGGCATACCGTTGGCTTCTCCCGGCACGGCTGGACACCCGACTTTGCCCCGGCCTGGGCCCTGCCTGCCTTCAAGGCGCTGGAGGCATTACTGGAACGGCTGCCGGTCATCTCAACTATTTCTGCCCACAACGTGGTGGTTGTTCGGAAAGGACGCTGACGGGCCGCCGTGGCTGTACCTCCTGACGCAGCGTTGCCCGAGGTTCTCGAAGGCAAACCACCCATTCCTTTCGAGAGCCTCAAGGAACGGGCTAGGCAGTCACGTTCGGTATGGCTTGCCGCGGTTCTGGTATGTGCTGCGGCCATAATCCCATTTCTATCCACGCTCTCCGGTTACTTTCTTTGCGATGACTTTGGCCTAATCTGGCTGCTCTCACAGAAGTCACCGCTGCACTTTCTTACTTTATTCACCAATCCCTGGACAGAGACCATTTATGGTTATCGCGCAGACGAGATCCGTCCTTTAGTAGCGCTATCATATCAGGTCGATGGAGCCTGGGGAGCAGCTTCCCCGACGGCCTATCACCTCAGCAATATCGGTTTCCATGCTCTGAACGCACTTCTTGTGCTGGCGATTGGGCGGCTGGTTGTCGGGTTGAGCGTTCCGGCCTCATGCTTCGCCGGGGTTCTATTTGCCGTCATGCCGGTCCACGTCGAGACCGTCTCCTGGATCAGCGGTCGTGCCGACTCGATACCCACGCTTTTTTATCTCTCGTCTTTTCTCACCTACGCTTTATGGAGGCGGAACAGGGCAGGCTTGCTATATCTGGCCTCCGTCGCGCTGTTCTTTTTCGCGCTGTTCAGCAAACAGTCGGCAATCACGATGCTGGGAACGCTGGTATTCTACGATGCGCTGATTGCTAGGACGGGATCACCGCAGATCCAGCGCAGGCTGTCATGGTCATTCTGGACACAGCTTCCGGGTTATTTCCCCTATGCCGCGCTTACTGCCGGTTATTTGGGACTGCGGTTGCTGTTGTTTAATACCGCAATCCGAGAGGAGACTATAACGGGACAAAAGCTTATCGACTTTGGGGGGTTGCAGGCGACATATCTTCAAATGCTGTTGACCGGCGTTCATTCATCCCGTTTCGACGTTATAGTGGTGACCGTCTCCCTTACCGTTGGGTTTGGCTTCTTCTGCGCAGCGGCTATCGAGCGGTGGCAGCATAGCGGAGATACCGGGCCCGTAACGTGGGCCCGGCTCTTCTACTTCGGGCCGATATGGTGGACGCTAAGCGTAGGGCCGTTGCTTGTCACAAACTACCTCTCTTCCCGTCATCTTTATCTTGCCTCCGTTGGTCTGGCTGTCGTGCTGGGGTTGGTTATCGATGGTGTATGGAGTACGCGCAAGACACTTTGGCGTTATGCATGCGGCCTGTCTGGCGGCGGATTGATCGTCGGCTATGCCATGGTCCTTCTATGGGCTGTAGGGCAGTGGAATTTTGTGGGATCTCTTTCTAGCAAGATCTCCCATGACGTAGAGCGCGAAGCGACAACCGCTCCGGAAGGAAGTCTGCTGGTCATAAACGTCTCGGGGCCTGGTCCAACTCCCAGGATCTGGACCTGGCTCTGGGGATTTAGCTTGCCCTACGCGCTCCAGCCACCGTTCATGCCGGCCGAAGTCACCGAGCGCGTTTCGATCATCAGCCCTCCATACGCGTATTGCTGTCAGTTTGGCCAGTGGTATCTCCAGGTGCGAGACACTACGGCCTCGTGGTCAGGACGGACAGGCGACCCGCCGGTGATAATGCTCGCCTGGGATGCATCTGCCGGAGCGCTTATCCGGCGTTCTGATTCCGAGGAGCCAAATCTCCGCGGCCAGGTGCAAGGTCTCGCTGGGGCCTCTTCTGCGGAGGAGCTGCACAAGAAGATGGAGGAAATATTGCGGTAGTTTAGGGATCGGCTCTTCGTGTCAACTCATATAGGAATGTTACCGAGGGGGAAGTAGTTCACTCAT
>SHYC01000026.1 GCA_009693005.1 Dehalococcoidia bacterium
GGCGCTGGTCGTGGGGCAGGGCGAAGTCACCTCCGCGAGTCTGAACAGTTACTGTTCTTCGAATTTGATGACAAAAGCGAATTGATGTTCTATAATTAAATAGAACGGCAGTTCCAGTTATATCACTGAGAGGGGGAAAGATATGAGCGAAAAGCTATTCGACGCCAGTAGATACCTTACTCAACTTGAAGGCCAGGAGTATCTGGGGGTCAAGTGGCGGCTGCTATGGCTAAGGACGTAACATCCGGATGCCATAATAAATACTGAGCTAGTAGAGCACGACAAGGAGATGGCGGTATTCAAGGCTCACGTTAGGCTTGTCGAAGGCGGGGAGTCGACCGGATGGGGGACAGTAAGCGTCAATGACTTTGATGAGTATATTGAGGCCGCTGAGACCAAGGCCTTGGGCAGGGCGCTGGCAGCTCTTGGATATGGCACTCAGTTCTGCACGGACTTTGAGACGCAGGACAAAGAGAAAGAGCGGGAAGCCATTATAGTGGACTCGCCGGTATCCAAGCCACGCGACGCCTCATGGTCTGACGGCGTCACCAAAGGACGGCAGGAAGGTCGAGGCGTCACCGAGGCGCAGGTGAAGGCGATATTGGCTATCGGCAGAAGTGAGTACAACTGGAGCGATTCGGAGACGAACAAGCGCTCTGCAGGTGTGTTTGGTAAGGATGTCAAAGAGCTGTCCCGCAAGCAAGCTTCTGAGCTCATTGACAAGCTCAAGAATCAAAAGGTCGTTGCGTAGGTTAGCCTTAGGCCGATTCTTCCCAGGCTTCTTGCCCGATTAGGGGTACAAACCTGCAGCCGCCTAAGGACTTTCTCGTGATCTTGTCCCCGACCCTTGTGGCTACAACCAATTCTTGTTCATGGCGAGTGCCAACGGGGATCACGCAGCGACCCCCGTCCTTGAGCTGTTCTGTAAGAGAATGCGGGACCATCGGCGCAGCCGCGGTCACAATTATAGCGTCATAAGGGGCCTCTTCAGGATAGCCCAGTGAATCGGTATGCGCCAGTCTAACCTGCACATTATCGCACCCTAACGAGGCCAGGATCGACCTGGCCTCGTTGATCAATTGGAGATGTCTTTCGACCGATATCACCTCTTTTGCCAGGTGGCTGAGGACGGCGGCCTGATAGCCGCTGCCCGTCCCAACCTCGAGGACTTTTTCTTCACCCGTAAGCTCAAGGGCCTGGGTCATTACAGCTACGATAAGAGGCTGGGATATGGTTTGGCCCAGTTTTATCGGCAACGCGATATCATCGTATGCCATCCGCCGTAGTGCTTCGGGCACAAATAGCTCTCTTGGCACCTGCATCATAGCATCGACCACACGGTCGTCCCTGATCTCCTGCCGCAAGTGGGTGAATAGCTTATTTCTGGCTTCTTCCGGGTCCTTGGTCGTCATCGAACTAGAACTCCTATTCATAAGTCTACCATCCTACTTAACGTGCCGCAATTTCAAGTTTTGACACTATGGGATATACTTAGGGTATCAGAGGACTCCACTCCACCAGAAGTGATACGGGACGAACGGAGTAATGGACCGCGGTTCGTCCATAGCGTGGTGAGCGCGTAAACACACTGTGCTGAATGACGCCTGAATATTGTTCAGAGGGGAGAACCGACTTTAGCAGGTGGTGTGGGGTATGAACACGGTAGTCGAATTAACCAACAGTTAGGACCGCTGCGGTTATTACCGGCGACCTTGCGGTAGTACTTAGGTCTTTGTTAAGGGCAAAGGAGAGGACGGTCATGCAAATATTCGTTGGGGCCATGATAATAGGAATCCTATACCTGCTCGATAGCGACAAGCTTTCAAAGCTTTCCGATACCGTGAAGGACTTTATGGACTATGTGGAGCGACAGCAGGCATAATGTTGTAGAGAGGCCATATACGGCGTCTCCACAACATTATGCGGTGTCCATATTTTCCAAGCTCAGCCAGAAGTTACCGGTTGCAACGCGCCATAGGGGCAGGTCGGACTGCCAGGCCATGTTGCTTATTTCCGCTGGAGTATAAGATGCGTCTCGGGACGCCAGCGGCTCATTGGCCTCTCTTACTCTTGCAGGAGCTAAGTTTCTCGCGAGCCAGAGGGTAAACCAGGCGAGGTCTCCCATATCCCTTCTCATATCAAACAGCATGAACCTGCCATTTGGCCTTAGCACTCTAGACACTTCATTGAACATTTTTATCGGATCGGTTACATGGTGGAGGGCCAAGGTGCTGACAACCAGATCAAAGCTTTTGTCCGGAAATGGCAGTAGTTCCGCACTGCCCCTCTGAAACTGCACCCGCTCTCGAATAGGACCAGGCGCATGCCAGACGTTTTCGTAGGCCAAATTTATCATAGCATCGGACGGATCGATACCGGTGACGCGTGTTTTTGGCGCGCCCTTTGCCAGCTCGATGGCTAGTAGACCGGGCCCTGCGCCTATATCCAGGAACTTCCCACTACCGTTAACACCACGAAGGGCTCGCGTTGCGAGGGATTGCACGAGGGGTCTAGTTATCGGGAACGCGCTAATTTTGGCATAGCCCCGCGCAAGCTCATCATTCTCTATGGCATGATGTCCAGTGGGTATACGTTCGATCGAACGCCTGGACGCAACCGACTTTGCCAGCACAATCGTGCCCAAAGTCGCGCCGCTCACTATTAACGCAAGATCCTTTTTCTTCATAACAGCCAACCTCAACGAATCTCTTATGCAGGGTGCGGCCTCTCCCATCAGTTAGACGGGTCACCGTGTTTCGGGATGGTGTCAGAGGCGACACCGGCGCCCGTCTCGCCGGGGCTAGCGCCTACGGTGCGCGCGTGAAGCCTCGCCGAACGAAAGGTCAATCTACAAGCTTCTCCTTCAACCAGTCCCTCAGCAGGTTAAACACATCCTCACGCCTCTGCCTTAAGCTGTGAGTCGCACCCTGCATTATCACCAACTCTTTCGGCTCCAAGGCCCGGGCGTACAGGTACTCTGAGCAGGACGGCGGCAGCCTCTGGTCATCCCCTCCGTGCACCAGCAGCAGCGGGCGGGGAGAAATGTTCGCCACCGGCCTTGTCCCATAGGTCTGGGAGCTAAGGGTAATCACTGCTTTAACCTCGTCTCTCTGATGAGCAACCGTTATGACCACTGCGCCACCAAAGGAATGTCCCACCAATGCTATGCTCCGGATACCAAGGCCCCTAAGATAGTCGATGCCCCGCATCGTATCGTATTCAGCTTCAGGAATGTTTCCCGGCGAGCCGTGGACCCGAAAGTCCAAACGCAGAGCGCTAATGTTAGCGGACGTTAACGCTTCCGCAAGGTCTCGGTAGAGGTCGGATGGCCCGTTAAACCCACCATCAATGCCGCCAACCAGTATCATCGCTCTTGTATCGGCATCCTTATGGTGGAGGACAGCCCTCAGACCGCCACGCTCAGTATCGATAGTAATGGGCTTGCCGGAGTCATCTTTTGTGACTAGATCGTGCTGTTCCAATTTACCCCCACACTCTATTGACAGGCCGGTGTGACCGCTAGTTCGATAAACCCACTACGAGCACCCTGTCCAGCCCAGCTAGGTCTTGATGAATAGAACACCTTGCGTTTACGAAGTAGCGCTTAACGATACTTATAACCTTGCTGCCTTGGCCATAGCCAATCTCCAAAAGGATGGATCCTCCGGGTGTTAGGCGCTGCGACGCCATCGCAATTAACCTTTGAATCACCTCCAGGCCGTCACTTCCTCCATTTAGGGCAAGGCGCGGTTCAGCGGCCAGCGGCATAGTTGACCAGTCATGTTCCGCGGCGGCCAACTCATCCTCTGTCACGTAGGGCAGATTTGCAACTATGATATCTACGTGATCAGGCAAAGGAATAAGCAGATCACCGTGAAGCAAGGTTATCCGGTCTGATACCTCATGCCTGGAGCAGTTTATGGCTGCCACTTCCAATGCCGCTTTAGAGACGTCAACGGCGTACATACTGACATTGGGGATGGCCAGGGCCAGAGTAATCGCTATGATTCCGGAGCCTGTACCTATATCGGCGACCTTTAAGCTCTGTCCGGCAACCGGAACCCTGGTCTTCGCAACCTGGAGGGTTGCCTCCACCAGAGTCTCAGTTTCCGGTCTCGGAACGAGGACCCGACCGTCCACATAAAACTCTCTTCCGCAAAACTCTTTGGTGTTAGTCAAATAGGCTAGAGGCTCTTTGGCGCTGCGTTCGATCAACCGGCTCAGCGAGCCATAGCAGTCCTCCGGAAGCATATCCTGAAGGGCCGCATACAGCCTTGTCCTGTCTATATCTAGGACATGGCACAGCAGGACCTCAGCTTCCAGTCTGGCATACGGACCGCCGTGCACGCTGATTTCAGCCTCAGCCCGGACGAGCGCATCTATCACTCTTACCATGTTTGCCTGCGCTACAGTAGCGTGTAATGAGCCGGCTGGATTACTCGGAGCGAGGCTCTCGAACTATCAGATTAGCTGCTCTGCCATCTCCCTGGCGGTGAGGTTAGTGGACAAAGTATCGATTATGTGGTCTATTTCGCCGTCCAGAATAGAAGGGAGACCGTGAAAGCTTGCGTTGATGCGGTGGTCCGTCACTCGATCCTGTGGGAAGTTATAAGTACGTATCTTCTCCGCCCGGTCAGCAGAACCGATCTGGGAGCGCCTGTCATCACTGGTCTGCTGCTCCTGTTTCTCCTGCTGTTGGGCCAAAAGACGCGCTCTAAGAACAGCCATGGCCTTGGTCCGGTTCCTACCCTGTGAACGCTCATCCTGGCATACCACGACCATACCCGTCGGCAAGTGGGTTATTCGCACAGCCGTTGCCACCTTGTTTACGTTCTGTCCACCGGCGCCGCCGGCGTGGAATATGTCTATCCGGAGCTCAGTGGGGTCTATGTCCAGTTCCACTTCCTCTACCTCCGGTAATATGGCCACGGTTGCCGTGGAGGTGTGGATACGCCCGCTGGCCTCTGTCACCGGCACCCTCTGGACTCGATGGACCCCTCGTTCGTACTTCAGGCGGCTGAATGCGCCCTTGCCTCTGATCTCAAAGATTATTTCCTTGAATCCACCGGTGGACCCCTGGTTAGCGCTGAGTACCTCCGCCTGCCAGCGTTTCTTCTCAGCATACCTCTGGTACATGCGGTAAAGGTCTGCCGCAAACAACCCAGCCTCGTCGCCCCCGGTCCCGGCCCTTATCTCGACGATGACGTCTTTATTGTCGTAAGGATCCTTGGGCATGAGGGCTTCTATTATGGCAGCTCGTTGCTCGTCGAACTTCTGTTTCGCGGCCGGCAGCTCTTCCTGAGCCATCTCAGCCATATCCTGGTCATCCTGGCTAAGGATCTCCTCGAGCTCTTCAAGGGTCTGCCGCGTGTTCTTAAAAGCTACATACTTGTTTACAAAGTCCTGCATGTCCCCGTGCTCCTGCGCCAGCGCCTGAAGCCTCTGGGGGTCTTCCAGCGCCTCCGGTTGAGCCATCAGAGAGTTAAGCTCCTCGTATCGCGCCTCAACGGCCTCCAGCTTTTCTTCCCAGGGTTCCCGAGCCACTGTTCTCTCCTTAAATTACTACCAACGTAATTTTCCTAGACTATGCACACCCGTTTTGTTGGTGGGGAGCCGTTCGACGTGGCTCATGAGAAACGTGTCGAACCACCTTTCAAACAAAAGCCCCGCAGCAAAAAGCACGTGGGGACGGGCAAGCTCTTCCCTTCGTATTATACCGCATGTTATCGCTCAGGGACTACTTGTGCAGGACCGGCCGGAACACATGACTCTTAGGACCGCACGCTAAAAGACTAGGTCATAAATCGGAGATTTACTACAGTGATTCCATACCTTCAATAATAAGAGGCCGGCCTTGCTGAGCATTCTGTACCTCTACCTCACCGACGCTGCACTTCAAGTTTATCCTGACCCTACTTTAGAGGAGATAAATCAAGCCAGAGAGTGCATTAACGATGATGATGCGCCTATACTAGCAGTGGCCATCAAAACTGAGGCGGATTGCATAGTAATCGGTAACACCAGGCACTTTTCCCGATTGGTTGCTGAGTGTGCCAAGATTGCAATATTCACTCCTGCTGAGTATTTGGCTGGTTTGGTCTCGGAACCGTGATCAGATATACGATCTAGAAGTTATTTACGTTCCTCCCGTAAGGCTATCGCATCCTGTCAACTCAACTTGAATTACGCCGCGGCAGATGATAGAATTAGTCCGAATGGTGGGCGTGGCCTAGTGGTTATGGCGCCAGGTTGTGGCCCTGGAGATCGAGGGTTCAAATCCCTCCGCTCACCCCATATAATTCAGGTAGTTCGGGCGCTAAAGAGCGCCCGTTTAGTTTGTCCGAATTTCAGCGTAAGGGGAAGAGGTGGAAAAACAATCTCGGCTTTCTGGTCTCTTGACCTATCTCAGTAGCTACTTGTAGTGAGCCTGTCGAATCCGAACGAGCACTATTTCTGGAAGTGAGTTCTCCGATGCTGATAGACTCATTGTGGAGGCAGCCACAGGAGTAAGGCGACTTACGGATGAGGAGCTTCAGCACATAATTGAGCATGTCGCAGGGGCTGGATTCGACGCTGATGCGCATGAGAGAGCTCGTGGTAGGCTGGCAGGACTAAACTGGCATGGACAGCTACTTCGTGGCGGAGATATGTTATCTCCCGCCGAGGTACATTATTTGCGGCATGTGATTGCACAAAGAGAATGGCCTGAAGATACAACGCTGGAAGCTTATACCCAGAGCATAGTGGAGGCGGCACTCAGTCCCGCAGCAGGCATATTCGCAAGTAGGTTTAGGAATCGAGGGTGGCAGCTAAGTGTTATTGTTCCTACCGGTCAATGGCTGGGTCCTAGAGGTAGGGAATGGATTTTGGTAGAATATAGGCTAAGCACAGGGCATTGGGTAACAGCTTATCAACTGTCCGATACTTGGGATACGATAGCTGGGCAGCCTCAGAGGAGTGACGCGAGATGGCTATGGAGATAATTAGTGCAGATAGGATTGACCATACTCTAAAAATGGGATCGGCTATGCTGGGTGAACTAGAAGAAATTGTCCCTGAATGGGATGAAATTCCAGACTGGGAACAAGCGGACTGGTCACTGGGCTGGGAACAATTTATTTCTTTACTCAGGCATGACTTGGAGGCCGCATATAGATCATCCCAAATGACCGCTGAGCAGAAAGCGCAGTATAAGCAGCTTCTGTCCAAATTGAAAGACGTTTCTCCAGTCTTGAAGAAGCTGAACCTGTCTCAACCTGCTGTGTCATATGTTAAGGGCACGTAAGCATAGCCCAAAAGCCAAACTCGTGCCTTGAATCGTCCAGGGCTATGTTTGACTCTTCTTTAGCCTGGCGAGTGCGGTCCTGGAGTCAGATACCAGAGATGGTTGAAGCGGAGAGGGATCGTACACGGCCCGGTTGACGGCCTCGGTGATAACCTCCACCGCTTCGGCTACAGTAGGTACTCTTGCTCTTACTTGTAGAGAGTATTCTTTGGGAGTCATTCCGTCGATCCTGCTAGGAACCCCCTTCTTTTTCAGCCATCTTTCCATTTGCTTATAGGTATTGACGATAGACCCTCTTTCTGAATCCAAGTAAAAGTTGCGGCCGGTCCTTCGCTTGTATATTCTCAGCAGCCTAAAGCACAGCAATACCAAAGCCGCAGCGGCGCTTAAGGACAAGATTGGAACGATAGACAGGCCTAATAATATGCCTGCACTGCCTATCAAAGTGCCGGCTGCTGCACCCACTCCTGATATTTGGATACCTTTGGTATGACTCCCCCACCAAGTGTTGACGGCGCCGGCTCTGGGCGCTCCGCCTACCGCAGGTGTAGGATCAAACGGGACCCACCCATGTTTCTGAAAGTATATTTCGACCCATGAGTGGGCATCCCTGGCCCTCACAATATAGCCGCCGGCCATCGGGCTGTACTCTCCGGGAAGATAACCTGTTGCTACGCGGGACGGTAGTCCTGCCGCCCGTGCCATAACCGCCATAGCAGTCGCAAACTGCTGACAGAAGCCGCGTTTGTCCTCGAATAGGAAG
The DNA here is from genome assembly GCA_009693005.1 of Dehalococcoidia bacterium. Taxonomy (GTDB): domain Bacteria; phylum Chloroflexota; class Dehalococcoidia; order SHYD01; family SHYC01; genus SHYC01. The sequence goes on from SHYC01000026.1 coordinate 8,049, forward strand.
CGGTCAACAGCATCCGCGCCCGGCCGTGACGGTGGTACGTTTAGATCGTACGGGTATGTAGTGCTAAGATATTTCTCCAATGTTAAGGCCTTGGCATAGTCGGTCTCCGCACCCGCCACAATCTGTTGAGCCAGATTTGCCACGCGACCGGGCATCTGCGGAAGCTCCAGATAACGCCGCTCTGAAGAGATCGCTTTGTCCCGATGCAAGGCGTCGCCAGACAGTATCGGTTTGGATGAGACCACAGCGTAGGTGGTGCCGGCGGCAAGGGCGGCGCCCGCCTGGGCAATACCTTCCTCGCCTGCGGCGAGATACAACTGACGAGCTGGGATTCTCACTCTCACAGGCTGGTAGCCAGTAAAAATTGCATCTGACTGGTCTCGTTTGATGAAAAAGGTCTGAGCATATTCAGTGCTTTCAAGGGTACTGGTCCCAGACCTGATGCTAAATTCACTTCCCGCACTTCCGATCACTCTCGTCCTGGAGGATGTGGATATCCATTCTTGGCCGGCATATTTGTCGAAGGCTAACCCCCTCCAATAGCTGCTCAAAGGACTTCTAACGTGCATCACGACGGCGTTTGATGGCCTTCCCCGGAAAGCCAGGTCCATTTTCGGGCTAAACCCGGACTCACCGCCGCTGCTTAGCTGGACGAAGGGATAAAGCGGAGTCACGGTCTGGCCTTTGACGCCGCCCGGCAGTGCGATGGCCGGGATATTGGGGCTGTTGACTTGCCTGGTGACACCTCTGGGTAAGGCCAGGAACAGTGCTGCGGCAAGCGCAAAAGAAAGGAGGGTAAATCCAGCCCAGGTCCACTTCAACCTCAATACTGACCACAAAGGGAGAGAATTAAGGCTTCTCTTTTTCTCATCTTCAAGATATCCAATAACCAGGAATCCCGATATGGCTATTCCGAAGGCTATTATGAAAAAGATGAGACCAATGCTAAAGGATAGGTCTCCTGCCACGTACATGATCAAAAGGCTATGGATAAGAGTGCTGTAGAGGTTGGTCCTGGACCGCAGTTCGAAGCTTGTTATGGCCTGAATCAGCATCCCAAATTGCGCTTGAGGCAACCAGCCGCCTGCGAAAGCTGTAGTGAGATCGGCTATCATCCATAGGAATGCCAAAGTTGCGAGAGCGAAGAGTCCAAACGTGCGTTTACTGGAAGGCTGGTGTTTGTGCTTCCAGCTGTACACATGACCCACCAATATCGCTGCAACACAAGCAAAGCCAGTCAGATATAGACCCCCAGCCCAAGATAGCGCTGCCACCGGCCACATCATGGCAACAGCCACGGTGACGCGCACAGCCAACGACTCCTCTACCGCGGGAATGGACGGAGGGCGCCGGTGAAGGGAAGTGAGCCTGCGGAAAGTCCGCATTACAGTAGTCATCCTCGTTTCATGGTCGAGATGACCGCCTATATGCAATGCTCAAGTCTAATTGCTGGATGAGGCTTGAGGCGACGTCCGGCAATGAGTCTTGATACCGGCATTCTACCAAACCATCACCGAATCGTAATGGCTCGAAGGGACGCTGTCCAGGGAACCCGGTAAACAGTACAGTGACGAAGCCATGTGCACCAGCCGCAGACTTGCGCAGAATAGCCTCGCTACTATTATCCGTCCATGGAGAGAGAACAACGATAATATCAGCAGATAATCGTCTTTGCAATAGTTGCCCAGCGGGTATTCTGTCTATCGGCTTTAGCCTGGCCAAGAATTCCAAAGTATCTTTCCACGAGATATCTCGTTCCGGCGCCCCTTCTGCTACAATGCATAATCTATGTCCTGTCTTAAAGGCGTAGCGGGCTATGGTGGCAGCCAGCTTGACAGAGCATTCCAAAGTAGATCCTTTGCCTTCTCCGAAATCAAGAGATGTATCCATGACGATGACTATCCTGGGCCGCGTCTGTTCTTGGAATTCTTTTACGATAGGCACCCCGACTCTTGCGGTGCTTCTCCAGTGGATATGGCGTGGGGAGTCGCTGCTCCGGTACTCCCTTGTGCCGTAGAACTCGTCTATGTGTCCAGGCCTCGGTCTGAAGGCGTCTAACTCCGCCTTAGCGCCTGGGTGATATCTGTTTGGCGTCTCAAAGTATTTTGGATATACAGTTACTGTGGCATCGACAGCAACACTCTTTCTGACGCGGAAGAGTCCCAATAATCCCCTGCTCTCAAGCTCAACAAGTGGGTAAGAATATACCCCTCTCTTGTAGCAGATGACTTGGTAAGTCGCTCTGTTGCCTTTTTCCGGATCGGACAAGAAAAAGAACCTCTTATGCTCCCTGCCCGGAGCTTCAAAAGGACAATGGTCGGTAACAGTAATAAGAGTCGCTGACTGCCGGCTCTCCATCGTCAACGCGATCTCCACCGCATCGTCTTCAAACAAAGCGTCCGTGTGCATAGTCGGCGTATTAGACCTACCGTTGGCGAGCGTGGTGGACTTGCCGGCGCCGGCGCCAATGCCAGGTCCGATGCCGCGTCCGATGCCGCGTCTTACACTGAGTCCCCTGAGGGACAAAATTGTGTGCGGTGCAGATGTCAAGATCACGCTGGCAGAGAGCGCCGCGATAAAGTATAGCCACCCCACGTTGGTCTCGTTAGCAACGAGGTAGATCGCCATGGTTATGATTATAAAACCAAACCCGCGCCGCGTTATCAGTATAGTCGCACCGTGACCCTTTCCAATATCCGTTTGATAGTCTCACGAGGAGACGTTCCCTGAGACGAACGCATAATAAGTCTGTGGGAGAGGACTGGTATGCCCGCATATTTTACGTCATCCGGCAGCACATAAGTGCGGCCCGACATAGCGGCGAGTCCCTGAGCGACCCGCTGAAGGGCAACAGCGCCTCTGGGACTAACCCCAAGGAGTACGTCATCTCTCTGGTCTCGGAGACCAGAGAGATGACGTACTCCTTTACTGGGAGTGAGACGTCTATCTGACGTACTGTCGCTTCCATGGATATAACATCTTCCATGCTCAGTACCGGATAGATATTAGGCTCAAGATGCTCGGACCTGGTAAGAATCTCCATCTCCTGCTGCTTGTCGGGATAGCCCATGCTAAGGGATAAGAGGAACCTATCTAGTTGGGCTTCGGGGAGGGGAAACGTGCCGTAAGTCTCGACCGGGTTCTGGGTGGCTATTACAAAGAACGGCTTAGCCAGGGGGTAGGTGACGTTTTCTGAAGATACCTGGCCCTCGCCCATAGCCTCCAGCAGGGCCGACTGGGTCCGTGGAGTGCCACGGTTGATCTCATCTGCCAGCACGATGTTGGCAAACACCGGGCCGGGTGAAAAGGTAAGCAGACCCTCTTTGGGGTTGTATACCGCTCCGCCCGTAATATCAGAAGGAAGCATATCGGCAGTGAACTGGATCCGGCGAAATGTAGCGCCTTTCAAAGAACCGACCAACGCCTTCGCCAACAGGGTCTTGCCCACGCCGGGCACGTCCTCGAGCAGCACGTGGCCGCCGCTAAGCAGCCCCACAACCGCCAGCCGGACGGTATCCTCACGCGCCACCACCATGCGCCTGATGTTATCGCATAGCAGGCCAGATTTTTCCACGAAGGTCGCGACGTTTAAAGCAGCGTGACTATCTCTCACAGCGATTTCCATAAAAACTCAAAGATACTATGTGGGGCTATTCTACCATGTAAGGTGGAGTCTCTCGAAGGAATTCAGACTTTTTCACCTCAAAAGTGTGGTGTATTGGCGTTGTCACCGGCTCTGGGACCGTTATTGCGAGGCAAAGGCCGACGTGTTTCGCTATAGACCGCGAGTTGTCGATATTGCTTCGCTCCACTCGCAGCGACGATTATGGCCTATTGTCAGCGTTCGTAGGTGTGGGTCCGCTTCAGTATGGCTGCTATTTTTGGTATTTGGAAGTAGTGAGTAGTACCTGTTCACGCTTGAGGGCAAATCCGCGCAAGGCGCCTTGGCCGCGGGAAGTGCAGAAGGGCGGCAGCCCGTTTGCCAGGGAGTCCGAGGGGTGTCCCCTCGGAACACTAACCTCCTCCCCCTTCCCTGGCCAGGAAGACGGGGAAAGGGGACGATGGTCGCAGGGCAGGACAGGGCAAGGGCGCCTCCGCGAGTCTGAACAGTTACTTTCACGCGTACCTGTTCACGCTTGAGGGCAAATCCGCGCAAGGCGCCTTGGCCGCGGGAAGTGCAGAAGGGCGGCAGCCCGTTTGCCAGGGAGTCCGAGGGGTGTCCCCTCGGAACACTAACTTCCTCCCCGTCTTCTCAGGACAGGAAGACGGGAAACGGGGGCGATGGTCGCGGGGCAGGGCGAGGTCGCCTCCGCGAGTCTGAACAGTTACAGTGAATACGACCAGTAGCCGAGCGACAAAGTATATGCTAAAATCGCAAAAATCGGTTATTGATCGGGCTCGACGAGTCGCTAGAGATGTAAATCACTAAAATTAACGGGACGTTGTATAGGGAGCTAAGCGAGATCTTTATGCGTGCTAGAAAGGAATAGAGTATGTCCTATGTATCACTCCATGATGGAGAAAATATCGAAAGTCTGCTGAGACGTTTTAAGATGTCTGTAGCCAAATCCGGAGTCCTTCGTGACCTTAAGGACCACCGCTTTTTCCGCTCCAAGGCAGAGAAGGCCCGTGTTGCCGCGCAAAGGGCAGCGCGCCGGAACCGCAGTGGATCTACGGCAAGATAGGCAGGGATTGAAGGGAACAAGAAATATGGCGGAGGGGGTTGGATTCGAACCCACGAGGGTAGAATTTAATCTAGCGCCTTGAGCGGCTCCGTGGAGGTGTGGTATGCCAACTGCAGGCAGTAAACGCCCGTTCAGCCCCGAGGATTTTCTTCGTATCAAAACCCCAAGTGACTCTCAGATCACTCCGGACGGCTCCCGCATCGCGTTTGTCGTTTCAACCTACAGTGTTACCCAAGACGAGACCCGCTCACACATCTGGATGGCATCTATCGCCGGTGGCCCAGGCCGACAGTTCACTAATGGACCAAGGCGCGATCACTCGCCCCGCTGGTCTCCGGACGGCCGCGCCCTTGCGTTCATCACCGATCGTGGCGGGCGGCCTCAAGTCTGGCTCATTCCCGCCGATGGTGGCGAGGCCCGCGCCCTGACCGATCTCAAAAAGGGGGTGAGTGGCCTGGCGTGGGCGCCTGATGGGACGCGCATGGTCGTGGTGGGGCGCACCGGCGGTCCGGATACAGAGGTCCAAGAGCGTTCGCCGGTCGAGCGCAATAAGCCACTGGTCATCAACGACCTGACATATAAGCTGGACGGCCAGGGCTATTTTGACGGCAGTCACCCGCACCTGTTTGTCGTGAACGTCGCTGATGGACAGGCGCAGCAGATCACGGATGGCGATTGGGACGACACGAACCCTGTCTGGTCGCCTGAAGGCCAGCAGATCGCCTTTACCTCTTATCGCGAGGAAGACGAAACGCCACCGCGCCCATGGCTCGTAATGATATCTGGATCGTGCCAGCTCAAGGAGGACCAGCCCGCAAACTAACCCAGAGTCGCGGCCCGTCCGACATGGCCCGCTGGTCGCCTGACGGCCAATGGGTTGCCTATGCCGGCCATGCCCAAGGACAGGACGGCTCAGGCCGTACCAGCCACATCTGGGTCATTCCGGCCGAGGGCGGAGAAGCGAAGGCAATAACGGAGACATTCGACCGCTCAGTTGCTACTGCTCCGGCGGTTACTGGCAATGCCATCGCCTGGCTTCCGGATGACTCTGGTCTGGCATTTCTGGCGCTCGACCGCGGCAACGTTGATCTGATGCGCGTGACACTGAGCGACCGGCAACTCACCCGTTTGGTGGACACTGAGCGCTCGATTACAGGCTTCACGCTCTCGAGCGACGGGACCAAGATCGGCTTCATCGGGGTGCGGCCAGAAAGTCCCGGCGAAGTCCACCTAAGACAGGGTCAGCAAGAGGTGTGCCTGACCTCACTGAACACAGACCTCTTTGACGAAGTGAGGCTGCTTCCAGCAGAGCGCATCAATTACCGTGCGCTTGACGGATTGCTCATCGAGGGTTGGATTATTAAACCGGGTGGATTCACGGTGGGGCAGCCTATTCCAGCAGTGCTGGACATTCATGGTGGCCCGCATGGACAGTATGGCAATACTTTCATGCCCCACGCGCAGGCTTTGGCGGGTGCGGGTTTTCTGGGTCTCTACACGAACCCACGCGGGTCCACGGGGTATGGGGAACCCTTCTCCCGCGCCGTGGTACAAGATTTGGGGAGGTCGCGATTTCGAGGACCTGATGGCAGGTGTAGACGAGATCGTGCACTTGAGGTGGGCGGACCCCGAGCGAATTGGGGTGACAGGGTACAGCTACGGAGGGTTCATGACGAATTGGGCGATAACTCAAACAGGCCGGTTCCGCGCCGCGGTGAGCGGGGCATGCATCAGCGATCTCTCGAGTCTGTTTGGAACAAGTGACATTGGGACCAACCTGGGGCTGAAACAGATTGGCGGGACGCCCCAGGAGATGCCCGAACTCTTTCTTGCCCATTCGCCGGCTTACGCTGCAACGAAAGTAACCACGCCTCTCCTCCTGCTCCATTGGGAAGGTGATATGCGTTGCCCCATCGCCCAGTCGGAAGAGATGTTTGTTGGATTGAAGGCACTGGGCAAAGCAACGGAGTTCGTGCGGTATCCAAACGGCTACCATTCGTCGGCGTTTCATAGCCCATCGCAGCAGGTTGACCGGATGTACCGTACCGCCAATTGGCTCCGCCGGTACCTTGCCGGCGAGTAGCGGGTAACCAGACCAGCATGTTGTTCGCGCTTAGCGACATGACAGCTTCTATATTCTCTCTGTTGCTCAGACCCTCCATCGGGATAAGTACTATCAAGGAGGAAAAAGATTTAATGGCGGAGGGGGTGGGATTCGAACCCACGAGGCTCATCACCTAGCGGTTTTCAAGACCGCCGCCATCAACCGCTCGGCCACCCCTCCTGGGTCTTTACTCATTATACTAGATTTGACGCTAAATTCCGATAGCGGTATCACGCCTGCCAGGACTTGCCTGTTATGAGGGTGTCTGAGGATAATTGCGAGATTGCTTGGTTGTGTCGTGTCTTGGTGCTCGTTACTACCGCCTATTTACCCAGGCCAAGGAGCGGCGACCGGGGCTTTAGTCGGCGGTTTGCCAACGCCAAAAACAATAGCCCAACGCATACGCCGAACCATAAGGTGCTAAGACGGATGATTATTGCTGCTGTGGCAGCCAAATCCCTTGGCATACCCAAGAGCGCCTGACAAAGCCCAATGATGCCTCCCTCAGCTATCCCGAGGCCACCAGGCATGAGGAATATCGATCCCCCAAGCGAGACAACGGCAAGGATGAACGTAGCCTGCAGGAGGAGGAGCAGGCTAGCTTCCTGCCCCAGACCGTTCAAGACCAGATAAAACGCGAGACACTCTCCGCTCCATGAGACCAATCCTATCACAATCCCCACGGCAAGACTCTTGAAGTTGAAAATAGCGGTAGCGCTTTCGTACATGTCATGAAAGTGGTGGGTGAAGTTGGATAATAGAGGGAGCATCTCAGCGATCCCGAGAAAGAATAAGGCCGCGCGCCTGACCTGTATCGCTGTGATAATAAAGACGCAAAGTACCGTTACAAGCAAGGCTACTTGCCAGCCAGTCCGGAATATTACTAGCCCGCCGGAGGCTAGCAGCACCATAGCGATGCCATCGGTGAGCCGCTCTGCCACGATTACAGGAGCAGAGCGGGCAAAGGGCGTACCATGAACTTCCCGCAGCAGATAGCTCTTGAGCCATTCTCCTATTTTCCCAGGGGTGACTGCCATAGAAAGCCCTGAAAAGAACAGCATCATGCTGGTTTGCCAGGGGAGGTCCCTCACTCCTATCCGGTGGAGGTAGAACTGCCACTTAAAAAAGCGAAGCAAATAGTTGAACAGTGTTAGCCCCAGTAAGAACGGGACATATTTCAGGGGGAATCCTAAAACGCCCTGCGCCAGCTTGTGAAAGTCTGCGTATAGGCCCAGCCCGGCCAGGACTACAACGCCAAAGGCTATGCCTAAAATGAACTTTGTTTTAAGATTGTTTAACAAAATAAGACCGGGGTCTCAGTTGAGATACTCCTACATCTTATGGCATGGTTGGCAGAAAAACAAAGATACGTGTCAACTCATATAGGAATGTTACCGAGGGGGAAGTAGTTCACTCATATAGGAATGTTACCGAGCGGCGCTGGCTACCTCCTTTCGTTTAGTCTCAGGGTCTAGCAACGGGGACTGCCACAGCCTTTCCACAGCCCGGTA
>SHYC01000027.1 GCA_009693005.1 Dehalococcoidia bacterium
CACCTATCGAGGTACCTGGCGACTACAATAAGACTGTCCTGGGGTTTCTGGTTGGAGCGAAGGCGCGGGTGTAGCGCCGAGAAACGGATAAACTCAGACGATTGTGCCCCTATCGCGAACGCGATAGGGGCACCCTGCCGATCTAGCAAAAGTGTAAGGTAGATAACACATGGATAAGCCCAGGAGCAAGATCCCAAGATTTAAGAATTATGAGGAAGAAGCCAGGTTTTGGGATACTCACTCCGTAGCTGACTTTGAAGAAGAGCTAGAGAAAGTGGAACTGCGCATCGAGCGGCCATTGAAACACAGTTTTTTGGTTAGCCTGGACGCGAAATCGCTGGACGAGCTCATAGCCGTGGCTTCGAGTAAGGACACCGATTTTGTTGCGTTAGCCCAGATCTGGATTATGGACCGGCTTGCTCACGAGCGTGAAAAGGGCATTCGCTTGTCCAGTACCACCGAAAGAAGCGATGACGTTTCTCACAAGAGAGCGGAAGGCAAATAGTCTAAGCTTGCTCCTCCTGCAATACGGTCTTTTCCCTTTCCTCTATCTTTTCTATGCGCTTGTCGATCAGGCTTCTGGCAGCTCTTAATCGCTCAACGCAGTACGCTCTAAGATGGCGGCCAGTCTCTTCGGGCAAGACAAATCTCCAAAACATCTCTTTTACCCCCGGCGCACGAACTTCCGGATCAGCGGTTCCTTGAGGCTCTCGAAAGGAACGGCATGCCAGCCTCCAATAGCGCTCAGGACAGGCTTAGTGAGCCTTAGGCAACATTCTCGACAAGCTCACTCCTCCCCTAGTCTTTTAAGAGGCGCGTAGCTCAGCAGCAGCTTCTTTATCCCAAACGCGCCCTTGAAAGCCACAGTTATGGTCTGGTCGCCGTGGTCCGGCTCGCAGCTGACTACAATCCCTTCGCCGAAGTGACTGTGTACCACATGCTCGCCGGCAACATAGGCGGGAAGGACACCTGCTTCCTCTCGGCTTACCGCTGTCGGCCCGACCGCGGGAGATACGTACGCGGCCCGTGCGATGGAAGCGCCCGGCCCTGTTAGGTCCCGTGGGATGTTTTTTAAGAAACGGGATTCCGTTGTGAGACCTCCTCTATTCACGCCGGTATTGCGGTGGAACGCGCGAATGAGGTAAAGTCGTTTCTTTGCCCTTGTCATTCCAACATAGCACAGCCTTCGTTCCTCTTCCATCTGCTCCGGGTCGTCAAAGGAGCGGATGTGTGGCAGCAGCCCTTCCTCCATACCCACCATAAAGACCGCGGCAAACTCAAGTCCTTTGGCGGCGTGGAGCGTTATCAAAGTCACAGCGTTTGACTTGGAATCGTAGTTGTCGATATCCGAGATTAGGGCAATAGACTCTAGCAAAGCGGAAAGGTCAAGCCCCGTGTTGTTTTCCATCACGGTCCTGAGCTCCATGATGTTCTCTTTCCGTTCCTCGCCGTCGTCCTGGCTCAAGGTATACTCCATGTAGCCTGTCTTCTCCAACAGTGCGTCAAAGATCTCATCCAGGGGGAGATTCCTCTGGTGCCCCTCGATGAGGCTATCCAACAGGTCCAAGAAGGAAGTCACGGCCTTGGCGGCTCTTGGTTGGAGCGGCTGAGGCAGCTTGTTCAACTCCTTTTCCGGCGACGTCGGGCCGTAGGCCACCAGCTGCATAGCGGTGTACGCGGGAATCCCTTGAGACTTGGACCACAGGATCAGTTCGTCCACCGTGCGCTGTGAAATGCCCCTCGCGGGTACGTTGATCACTCTGGTTAGGCTCACGCTATCGAAAGGGTTGGCAATAAGGCGAAGGAAAGCGATAATGTCTTTGACCTCACGGCGCTCGTAAAAGCGGGTTGCCCCGACTAATCTGTAGGGCATGCCCTGGCGCACCATCGTTTCCTCCAGTGCGCGTGACTGGGCGTTGGTACGGTACATCACTGCGCAGTCTCCCAGCCGAATCCCCTCTGCTCGTTCGAGGCGCAAAAGCTCGGTACAGACGAATCGGGCCTCCTCATCCTGGTCGAACGCTTCTTTTATCACAAGCGGCGCGCCCGCCTCATTCTCCGTCCAGAGCTTCCTGTCCTTTCGCCTTTTGTTGGCTGTAATTACCTTGTTAGCGGCCTCCAGTATGGTCTTGCTGGAGCGGTAGTTTTGCTCCAGATATACTACTTTCGCGTCCGGAAAGTCATGTTCGAAATCCAGGATGTTGCGAATATCCGCCGAGCGCCAGCTGTATATGCTCTGGTCAGGATCGCCAACTACGCAGATATTGTTGTGTATCCCCGCGAGCTGCCGGGCGTAAACGTACTGAGCATGGTTGGTGTCCTGGAACTCGTCGATCAGCAGGTGAAGATAGCGGGACCGGTACTTCTCCAGGACATCGGGGACATCACGGAATAGCTCATCTGTCTTCATGATCAGATCGTCGAAGTCCAAAGCCTTGCTTTCACGGAGCAAATCTGTGTACCGGCTGTAGCAGCGATAGACTATCTCATCAAAGTAGCTGTGATTGTGGTCTGCGAGGTACCGCTCGGAAGTGATCAGCTGACTCTTGGCGTTTGAAATCGCTCCCAGCACTGCGCCGGGCGAGGTGCGCCGGGGATCTATCCCCAACTCCTGGATGCTGCGTTTTATTAAAGAGCGCTGGTCGTCGCCGTCGTATATGACAAAGCTTTTGTCTATCCCGATCCGGTCTCCATCGAGCCTAAGGATGCGGGCGCAGATAGAATGGAACGTGCCTATAGTCATTCCTTCAGCGGCCTGTCCCAACAGTTCCTCCACCCGGTCTTTCATCTCTCTTGCCGCCTTGTTGGTGAAAGTGACTGCCATGATTCGGTACGGGCTTATCCCCAGCTCTTCTACCAAATAGGCCACGCGGTGGGCGATCACCCTGGTCTTGCCGCTGCCGGGGCCAGCAAGAATGAGCAGCGGCCCATCGGTATGCCGGACGGCCTCCTGCTGGGCCGGGTTAAGTTGTGATAGCAGTTCTAACATTTCCACGTTCTCTAGTAAATTGTTGGAGACTCCTTAGTCGGAGTCATGAATAATTTAGGTCTCTCTAAACCATACTCGAAATCAGCCTTCTTGCCGAGGGCCGCTCCTCGTAGATTATTGTCCCCGCGAGCTTCACTTGAATAATAGCACATACAAGGTTGTTCAGAGAATCACTATGCACGGTAGGAAACGGACCGCTGTCTTGACACTATCACAGTAAACCCAACTATTGTGCTGTGATACCTTCCTTTGGAAGCGACGGGAATTTGCCTCCCGGTATCTACTGGGCATCTTGGGAGGAGACACTGGAACGGCAAGTAGTTCTCTTTGGCGTGGGGAATTAGTGAAAGGCTTAAGGGCAGCTTTAGAAGTGCTTAAGCAAGCGGGTTGCAGGACAGTATGCATTGACAGTAGCTTTGTAGGCGGTAAAGTGGACCCAGAAGACTATGCCGCCTGTTGGGGTTTCAGCGGTGTAGACCCCGATCTCCTTGATCCAGTTCTGCTGATCTTTGATCCAGGGAGGGTAACAAAAGCGCCAAATATCTAGGAGAGTTGTTTCCAGCCTCGATAGTAGCTAGCTCTAAAGGAGTTACTTTTCTCGAGTTCTTTCAAATTGATAAGCAAACCGGCAATCCTGAGGAAATCATCGCCTTAGACTTAGCAGGGCTCCAATGATCAAGAATGAACGCCAATACAAGATAACCACGGCACAGGTCCAGATGTTTGCTCGCGCTCTAGAGAGTCTTAAGCAAGAGACACAAGAGGCAGAAGTGCATCCACTACTAGTAAAGGCCCAGGAAGATGCCGTGACGAGCCAGCTAGCAGATCTCGAGGCAGCATCGAGAGCATACGAGTCCTTTCGTGTCACATCACGCAGCTAAGCACGCAGGTCTCTATGGCAAGTTGAGCGGACCCCACCGAATCTCTACCTGGCATGGGACAGTTGACGGGGCGGCTGAACTTGATCGAATTGTGAACCCATTGCCTCCAGCACCTGAAGGACTGTCTCCTTCCAGCGCTCGCCAAGCAAGGAAGTATTCAGCCGTATCTGGGCTGTGCCAATAGTGACTCCTCGAGGCAGCTTCTTTGCCTTGTTATCGGGTATCTTCACCCTGATGCCCTGGAACAGTTGGATAACGACAGTAGCGCTGTCCTGATAAATGTTCTGCGCCCCGGCCGCCGCACCCAGGACCCGAAGGCGCACTGTATACAGCAACTCCTGCACAGGGCTTGGTATAGACCCAAACCTGTCGCTTATCTCCGCCGCTAATTCTTCCAGTTCATCTAAACGCTCGATATCCAACAGCCTGCGGTACAAGTCCATCCGAATGCTCAGGTCTGGTATATAGTGGAGAGGCAGGTGGGCGTCTATGGGAAGTTTTATTACTGTGGGCGGCGGCTTAGGACCTGCGGAGGGGCCAAGGACCGGTTGCTCCGAGTTCTTCGGGCCGGCGCCATCCTTGCTGGCCCATTTGGCCTCCTCTACCGCGGTTGCGAGAAGGCGGCAGTATAGATCGAAGCCAACTGCGCCTATCTGGCCGCTCTGTTCAACTCCAAGCAGGTTCCCGGTGCCGCGGATCTCCAGGTCTTTCATGGCTACCTGGTAGCCTGCACCCAGTTCGGTAGCTTCAAATATTGTTTGCAGACGCTGGAATGCAGGCTCCGATAGGGGCTTGCCCTGCTCGTAGAAAAAGTAGGCGTAAGCCCGTACCGGCCCGCGTCCGACGCGGCCCCTGAGCTGGTACATCTGCGCAAGGCCCAGCTTGTCCGCGTGGTCGATTATTATGGTGTTTACGTTGGGCATATCCAGGCCGGACTCAATTATGGTAGTGCAAAGAAGTATATCCGCCTGGCCGGTGGCGAAGGTCATCATAACGTGCTCCAACATTGCCTCCGGCATCTGGCCGTGGCCGATGACGATGTTGGCGTCTGGCACCAGCGTCCGCAGTCGCTCCGCTACATACTCTATGTCATGCACCCTGTTGTGCACATAGAACACCTGGCCGCCGCGGTCTAATTCCCTGAGTACCGCCTCTTTTACCACGCGTTCGTCAAACTCCAGGACTGTTGTCTTTATAGACATCCTACCTTCGGGCGGCGTATCTATGGTACTCATGTCCCTGACGCCAACCATAGCCATGTGCAACGTGCGCGGTATTGGAGTGGCGGTAAGAGTCAGTACGTCCACCCTGGTCTTGAGCTTCTTCAGGTATTCCTTGTGCACGACTCCGAAACGATGCTCTTCGTCTATGATCACAAGCCCCAGGTTTTTAAAACGCATATCTTTTTGAATCAGCCTGTGAGTGCCTATGCAGATGTCTATTTCGCCATTGGCGAGCGCGCCGGCAATTCTAGACTGCTCCTTCTCAGACCTGAAGCGGCTGACGACGTCCACGCTTACGGGAAAAGGGTTGAGCCGCTCGGAAAAGGTCTCGTAGTGCTGCTGCGCGAGAACTGTGGTGGGCACAAGTATTGCCACCTGGTAGCCGTCCATCACAGCTTTGAAGGCCGCCCGCAGGGCCACCTCCGTCTTACCGTACCCAACGTCCCCGCATACCAGCCGGTCCATTGGCTTTAGGTCTTCCATATCCTCTTTTACGGCCAAGACCGCTTCTATCTGGTCTGGAGTCTCGGTGTAAGGGAAAGAGCTCTCCAGTTCGCCTTGCCAGGTATTATCCGGGGAGAAGGCGATCCCTTCGTCGGCCTCACGTGCTGCCGATGTTGCAAGCAGTTCATGGGCGATCTCCTTAACGGCCCGGCGTACCTTTGCCTTTGCCCTCGCCCAATCCTGAGTGCCGAGGCGCGTCAAAGCCGGATCGTTGCCTTCAGCGCCGATGTACCTGGTGACCCTGTCCAACTGCTCGGTGGGAACGTACAGGCGGTCCCCGCTGGCGTACTCCAGGAGCAGGTACTCCCGTTCGCCGTTTTCCTGGGCCCTTACGGTGGTCCCTCCGAACCTTGCGATGCCATGCTCAATATGCACCACATAGTCGCCCACCTCTAGTTGAAGCGGCAGGCTCAGCCGTTTTACGCGTCTGCCGTCTACGATCCTGCGCGGCTGCTTCATGACTCCAAAAAGCTCGCCGTCGGTTATAAGGGCTATGCCGCCGCCGCTCGTGGTTTGCTTTTTCGAACCATTAGCCCTGCCATCACGGCCCGACAGCTTCCAGCCTCCGTTCAGCTGCCCGTGGAGCACGGTTACGGAACCGGCCTTCGGCGTATCATCCAGGTCATGCTGCGCGGGGGCGCCGATCTTTCTCTCCTGCAACAATTCGGATATCCTGGCCGCCTGCTGGGACACTACCACCACTCTCCAGCCGCGCCTTGCCAGGCCCGCGATGTCTCGTATGGCAGACCCAATGCGACCCAGATAAGACGGGACGGATCCGAAGCTCGATTCGTCTGGCTCGCCATCCTCGGTATTCCATCCGTTCAGCAGTATGTGTTCTTCCTGCTGGAGCAGGCTCGTGCGCAGACTCCCCCACGAAATCAGGGGAGATGGGTACGACTTTGGCAGCTCACCCCTTTCCTCAAGTCTCGAATGGATCTCGCCGGTGTTCTCCTCAAGTTGTGCCCCATTGCGGTCCAGTATCTCAACGCTGTCCAACACTATGGTGGCGCTCTCCGGAAGATAGTCCATGAAGGAGCCGGTGTTAAACAGATGGGCGTGGCTCCACCAGTTCTGGGGAAGCTTTTGCAGGTCCTTGATTTGGGAAATCTCCCTTTGAAGGCGCTCCGCTACGTCGGGACGGCAGTTGGCAAACTCCAACCGCTCCAGACCTGTTACCGCTGATTTAGCGGTTAGCTCTATGGCGGGTAAGACCCTAACCGACTTTACGTTCTCCTCCGACCTCTGGGATACCGGCGAGAAGAGACGTATGCTGTC
This sequence comes from Dehalococcoidia bacterium, assembly GCA_009693005.1. GTDB lineage: Bacteria > Chloroflexota > Dehalococcoidia > SHYD01 > SHYC01 > SHYC01. Next base: position 6,876 of record SHYC01000027.1, read on the forward strand.
TACCTCATCTCCCAACAACTCGATCCTTGCGGGAAGTGATGAAGACACCGGGTAGATGTCTATGATGCCGCCACGCCATGCCATAGTACCTGGATGCTCTACCAGTGATACCGGCGTGTATCCCGCCTCAAGCCAGTTGGCGAGAGCAGTGTTCCGCCTGAGGGTAGCGCCGACCTTTATCTCGTGTGTCTTCTCTCTAAGATATTTGGTATCCAGAGTGTGGTACATGATGGCCTTAACGGTGGTTACAAATACGAGACCGGCGCCATCTTGACAAGCCGGAGACTCCAGCAGTGCTGACAGGGCGCTGATCCGCTGCCACGTGACACTCTTATCAATCGGTACCGGTTCATAAGGCGATACGTCCGGCTCAGGGAAGGGGAACACCCTGGCCTCATCGCCGAGCCATGTTTCCAACTGCGCGACGAGCTCGGTCATCTGACGCGGCGATGTAGTGACGACCACCACCGTGGCCTTCGTCTTGTGCGAAAGCGCGGCGAGCAAAGCGGGCTTGGCAGTCTCCAGAACCCTAACGCGCGGCTGCCCACTCGCCGGGGGGAAGAGTGGGTCAAGATATTTCTCTATAAGAGGTAACAGTGGTGTAAGCTGCATGAGACAATGATACAGGGCTTTCCGCATTGGCCAGCCCCTGTATCCATATTATACCATCGGAATGCTGATTCTAAAAACGCGTTTTCTTCGTAAGGGTTACCCAAAATATTGTTTTAGACTTACAATGATGGAAGGTAGAGTATAGGTGTTCTGATGGGACAAAAGCTCAGCAAGATATATGAAGAGTAGGCCAGGGAATTTGCTAATAGAGTTCTACTGTCCGTACACGACCAGATAGATTCAATAGTTCTGTACGGTTCGGTGGCCAGGGGTCAGGCCAAGCGAGAGAGCGATGTTGATATTCTCCTAATTAGCTTAGAGCCGAATAATACAGACAATAAGATCGAGCAAATACGCAGCGACTTTACTTATGAGCATAACTTCAGTTTTTTCATCTCCTTAGTACACTTCGGTAGGGCTGAATTCTATAAACTGATAGAGCTTCAGTCACCATTTATCAATGAAGGTCTGAGAGGGGGCGTAATTCTCTATGACAACGAGACCGTCACCGGAGTAAGTAAACAGCTACTTGCAGTTAGCGGATGAGGCCCTAAGTGATGCGCGCTATTTACTCGAAGGCCATCGACTTAAGGCCGCAGCGAATAGGGCCTACTATGCGATGTTATATGCTGTGCAAGCGGCGCTCGTGAACGCTGAGATAAGGGGGCCCAAGACGTATAGTGGAGCCATAAGTGTTATTGGACGACAAAATATCTCTCAGGATAACTGATTCTCCTCGACCACAAGTTGGACGGCCTGCTGGGCCTTGGTGTAGAAGTCCGGCATCTGGAAGGCTTCCGCTAGCTTTTTGCAGCTACCCAGGTAGAGTTCCATCGCCTCTTCCGCTCCCTGGCTGCTTATTTGCTGGGATATGGCTTCCAACGGCACCCCGGTCTCGGCGGCCAGTTCCGACAGAGAGGCTGTCCCTGCGCGATATTGCTGGGCAGCCCAATCCAGCAGCACTCGCTGGGCCTCCTGGTCGCCCGCCTGTGCGAGGAAAGCACCTTTAGACTGATGCAGGAGATGCGACGCCCTATCTAGCCTGGCGTCAGCCTTCTCGTCAAGGCGCACGGATACAGTCTTTAGCTTGGTTCCCATATAATTCACCTCCGTTCTCTACGAATGGTGGCGATCTGGCGTAGGGCCAGCGCCAGCAGATGAGGACTCACGGTAGACCTAGCCGCTAACCGAGAAAGCACTCCCAGGACTGCTACATTGTCCAGGACATCCCTTTCGTAGAGCCAGGCCGCATAGGCCGGGCTGCACACAGGATTCAGCCCCATCTCTTGGGCCACGCGAAAGGGACGTATGTCATCGAGCAGGAGCGTCCAGTCTTTATGCTCTACTGCCAGGCTGATGGCGGCACGCTCCCCAGGGCAGAATCGCTTCACGGCGGAAGCCTCTGGAGTTAGGACTACGATACTCTGCTCTGCGATTAGACGACGCAGGTATGCGCCGCTGGGATAGGATTCCGTAAGTTCCCGTGTAATCTCTGGCGCAACCCGGATATAGAAATCATCCAGCAGATTGCCTATCAGGCCTGCCACGGTCGCGTTGATCCAGAACGACGAGTCAAGTGTTGCATTTTGCTTCACTACTATATACTACGGAAACCTGAACTGGATGTAAAGGCATACTATAATGAGGCATATCCCTCGACCCCATTGTTCACCCTTTGCAAAACCAACACCGTACATTTTAGACGAAAGCTGCGTTATTACTATCAATGCATGAAATAGAGGCTGTACTTCTAGAGTTTATACGGGACACCTATAACTTCATGGGCTGGCCTGGGGTGATACTCCTTATGGCCATCGAGAGCGCCTCTATTCCGCTGCCGAGCGAGTTGGTCATGCCTCTCAGCGGCTGGATGCTGATAAAAGAGAAGGGGCTGCCGGTGGCTTACGTGCTTTTGGCCGGATTTTACGGCGCGGTCGGCTGTACCATAGGATCGCTGCTGTCTTACTGGATCGGCGCGATAGGTGGGCGTCCTATTCTGGAGCGCTACGGCCAGTACGTGCTTATAACCAGGCGTGACCTGGAGAGGGCGGACCACTGGTTCGAGAAGTACGGCGAGGCCACTACCTTTGTCTCCCGGCTGCTGCCGGTGGTGCGCACTTTTATCAGTGTTCCGGCAGGCATTGCCCGGATGAACCTGGTCAAGTTCACTTTTTACACCTTCGTCGGCTCTTTCATCTGGTGCGTGCCGTTGGCGTATGGCGGCTATGTGTTGGGTGACCATTGGGAGAGGATACGAGAGGTCATGCGTCCCTTCGACATTCCAATTATCCTGGTCATACTGGTTTTGGCGGCGCTGTACATTCGCCACCGCATAAAAGAGGTACGGGCTGAGCGCGTAGGTTAGGAGAGGCCTATATTTACTATGAAGGAAAGCAAGAAATTCAAGAATAAGACAATTCACAGAACTAGGCAGATGCTCGGTGCCCTGCTGGCGGTAGCTGTTGCTGCGGTCTTACTCTGGAGACCCGCGAGCCCTTTGGTGGAGGCCCTTGCCAGCACAATAGACTTGCGAGGAGAGGTCCCGGGCCCGAAGCTGGTCTATTCAGAGATGCAGGGTGACGCCTCCGGTTCAACCGGGCTTACCACCAGTATCATCTGGCAGGCCTCCGCGCACGACCTGAGAAAGAAGCGACGCCTAGCCTCGGTCTCCCATGTGCCGGGCTACGGGATCAAGGCGAGCCTGTCTCCCAATGGTAGATGGGTGGCATATAAGGCTCTGGGATACGATTCCGTCGCCTCAACCACTAACTCGACTCTATGGCTCATAGATGTCACGAGTCAAAGCCCTTCTCACTTGCTGGATGCCGTGGAGCTGCTCGGCACGCCGATATGGTCGCCAACGGGGGACAAGGTGGCCGTGGTCAAGACATCGGTGGATGTTGATGGTCTGGGTGCCGCGATGGCGGTCTCTGTGGATATCGGCTCGGGCGGGGCCAGGACGCTGGCGGCCGCGCAACCAGGCGAATGGCTTTCTCTGGTAGCGTGGAGCGCGGACGCGAGCAAGCTGTACTACGTATCTACCGGAGGTCCAGGCGTTTATCTGAGTTACGCATCTGTATCCGAATTCGGCGCTTCGCATATCCTGCAAAAGCTGGATGATTTCTCCAGAGACTTTCGTCTCTCCCCCGATGGAGATACCCTGGCCTATACGACCCTTGATCGGGGCGCAGGGCCTCAAGTTAAGACTCGCGGGGTTAGCGATGGCGCGGCAAGGACATACCCAGATGCCGCCTCAGCGGTATGGGGAGCGCGTGACGAAGCGCTCACCTTCGCCTCTTTTTCCAAGACTGCTGTGCTAACTAAGGTAAAGACCTCTGGCCGGTCGGGCAGTCGACTGAGCGACCCCGATTCCATCGGCGAGGCAACTATGCCGGCGGAGGTCTATAGCGTTCCCAAGAACAGCTTCCACCTGCCTCTGGCCTGGTCTCCAGACGGCGGTTTCATAGCGGTCCGCGACCTATCCGGCGGCTCATTAGAAGGCGTCACCGGAGAACGTCTGGGAGTGGCGGATGCCGGCGGTATGTTGCACCATGTCGACGCTGTCGGGCAAGTAGAGTTTATAGGGTGGCTGCCGTGAGCCGAATGGCATCAGTTGCAATGCAATTCCTAGACAAGCTTACCAAAAAGGGACGATATAAGAGACCGGGCTTCGGAAAGAGGGCCTCATCCTTCAGCCTGCTTTTAGCCGCAGCTCTGCTCCTTCTTAACAACTCCCCACTTTTCGCCTGTGCGGTCACGGGCAGTTCATCGTATCAGCCCTGGCGTTCCGAAGTAGCCGGCGTTTTTGAGCGGGCTGGCAGCAGGACGCTCGGCCCCGGTTTTCCCCAGGCACGACTTTTGGAGGTAGGATACCCTGAAGCGTCGTTGACGGATGCTCCAATACCTTGCGTGATCCTAAAGTCCATCGGTTTCGTGGAAAGCTCGTGGGGGCAGGCGGCCGGTTCCATAGCTGATGGTGCTGCCGGGCCGACGAAGGTCTCTCCGTCTTGCGGTTACGGGATAATGCAGATAACCTCCGGGATGAGAAACACTGGAGAGCTTTCTTTGGATATCCAGAATAAGATTGCAGCGGACTATGTTTATAACATAGCCTATGGCGCAGGGATGCTGGTGGACAAGTGGAACTACGGCCCCGACACCATTCCTCCCGTCGGCAACCGCGATCCATCTATCGCGGAGAACTGGTACTACGCGGTTTGGGCCTATAACGGCCTGTTCTACAAGAACAACCCTAACAACCCCGACTTACCCTGGCCTAGGCCGGCCTTTACGGGCACGCAGAGCCGGGGTAACTATCCGTATCAGGAGCTCGTGTGGGGATTCGCGGCGAATCCACCCAAGTCCGGTGGTATCCCTTTGTGGGACCCAGTACCATTGACCCTGCCGAAGCGAGAGGATGTTGGCGAAAAACCGCAGCCCATGAACACGCCGCAGCCATCCCATACCTCCCTTTGCAATTCGCTAACGGCCGTGCCCAGCGCCATAAGAATAACCGCCTATGAGGGTAAATCTCCGGCGCCGTATAAGATCGTCCTGGACGGGACCGCCAGCGGCGGAACACCGGCGTGGGGGGTTACTGCTTCTTCTCCGGCCGGCTGGCTCAGCGCAGCTCCGGCGTCAGGGAAAGGCTATCCTTCGACCATATCCGTGACCGTCAACCCAAAGGGCCTGCCGCAAGGCAGCTACAGAGGAGACATTCTGGTATCTAGCGCCGCCGGCGGGATGTCCGTACGGGTCCAGATTGAGTTAAACGTACTAAAACCGCCCAAGATCTACCTGCCGTTCATTTCTAACCTAAGGAGGTCCGGCTGACGCGCCGAGAGGCCTATCATGGTTGGAATTTTCAATTGGTGGCATTTTCACAGTAGATCAGGCTACACTACATTTTGGATGTAAAGAAAGGCATGGTAAACTGCTAGTCGTATGTTGACCTACAAAGCTATGTACAAATATCTTAATGAAGGCGTTCATGCTGAAGTGCTAGACTTTCCAGGCGCGATAACTTTTGGCGCTGATCTGGAGGAGGCGCGACGAGCGCTGGCTAACGCGTTAGTAGACATGGCAGAGACTAACTTACTTAATGGCGAGCCGCTACCACAGCCCGATCCATCTCGTACAGACCCTGATGCCGATTTAGAAGAACCGATCCATCTATTGTTACAGGCATCCTCTCGTGTTGCGATGGTACCCCAAGATGCCATTCTATGAGAAGGCGCGACCTACTCGAACATCTTCAACAGGCCGGTTGTCAACTTGTACGAGAGAGTGGCGAGCATTCGATATGGGGGAGTCCATCAATCGGACATCGCGCGTCTATACCACGCCATCGAGAAATCCCTAACTACACAGCAGAGCGCATTTGCAAGCAGCCTGGCGTCCCTTCACCGTTTGATCCAGTTGCAAGATCGAGACATTAGCCCTTCGCGATTCTTGAAACTAATGCCACGATACGATAATATTAGGGGCGTTCCGGGTAACAGGGTAATACCTGCGGAGCTAAAGGGCCGAGGTAGCTCAGTCGGTAGAGCACATGACTGAAAATCATGGTGTCGGCGGTTCGATTCCGCCCCTCGGCACCAATATATAGACATAAACGCAAAGGCCAACACTAGATATTGTGGTGTTGGCCTTCTTACTTTTTAAGTTGACAGCAACGTTGACAGCAACCGTATTTTTAACCGCTCAAAATGGCGTCCATCTTGGCGGCTGCCTCTTGCTGCATGGCGGGGAGAATATGGGCATAGGTATTCATTGTTACGGATATCTGGCTATGGCCCAGAACCTCCATAATCGCCCTAGCGGGTACTCCCTGGACAAGTAGCAAGGTCGCCGCGCTGTGGCGTAAGGAGTGAAACGCAACCTTGGGCAGCCCTGAGCGGGCCAAGAACTTCTGAAAACCGTGTGTAACCGCGCTTCTGTTCAAGGGGCTGCCGAACTCTGTGGTGAAGACCAGGCCCATAGTATTTTGCCAGTTAGGGCCAAGATGCAGACGTTCCTCAAGCTGCTTGGCTCGCTGCGCCCTTAGCACGGTGATCGCGATCCCCGGAAGATGGAGCGTTCGGCGGGACTTGGTTGTCTTTGGCTCGACTAGCCGGTACTCTCCGTTGATGCGCTGTAAGGCCGTGTTTACATGAATGATGCCTTGCTCAAGGTCAACATCCTCTGTCCAACGTAGCCCTAGTAACTCGCATTGCCGCATACCAGTAGCCAGGCCCAGGGTGTAGAGCGCGCCTAATCGTTCCTGTGTGGCCGCTTCGAGAAGCTTACGCGCTTGCTGTGGGCCCAACGGCATTATCTCATTGCGCGGCACGCGGGGCGGGTCAACCAGGGTTGCCACGTTGCGGGAGACTAGGTCCCACTTCAGCGCTTGGCTTAAAGCACGGCGGAGCACCGCCCGAATGTACTGGACGGTTCGTGGACTCAAGCCCGATGCCAGCTTCTTAGTGATCAATGCCTGGACTTGTGCTGGTGTGAGTTTAGCCAGAGAGACCTTTCCTATCTCCGGAATAAGGTGCAGGCGTACAAGGTCACTATACGAACTGTGGGTTGATGGCCTGACATTGGGCTTGATACCCTTAAGCCAGTTCTCTAGGTATGCAGCTGCCTTTAGCCGCTCTTTTGGCAGCGGCTTGCCGTCCCTGTTAGCTTGGCGCGCTTTCAAGAGCTTGTCTGATACTTCTTCATGGGTTTTGCCGTAGAACGTCCGTCTCTCGCCATTTACCATCGCTCCGGCGGCCCATCTGCCGTCTGCTCTCTTGTAGATGCTGCCTTCGCCGTTACTGCGTCGCTTGCTCATTGTTTTCTCCTTTCTTTGTATCGGCTTTTGTTTCTTCTGGGTTTGGTTGTGGCCGTTCAGCGAATAGATCCTCTTGTATGGGGTCGTCTGACTCGATGACGAGGCTTCCGTATGCTGAAAACTCTTTTGTCCAGTCGATGGCCGCAGTTGGGCTTCCACGAGTCACCAAGTACTTCTCAACCGGTTCGGTAAACTGCCGGTGGGCTAGCACGCCTGCCACTTCCATGAAGGCCATCTCAGCAGCCAGGTGATAGCGTACTATGGGTGGGGCGGCTGGTAGGGCCTGTGAGATGCGCCAATACCATTTGGCGTTGCGGTTCAATGGCCTATTGTGACCACTTTGGGATAGTAGGCCCAATAGCTCCAGCATGGCTCGGCTGGCCTCCCAAGGCAAGTCGGGAGTTCCCATGCTCTGGGGCCAGGAGAAGAGGCGGTGCTGGATGCGCTGAGCCTCTGGCTTTTGCTGGTGCTCCTTAATGATCCTGCTGATGGAGCGGGGACTCGGAGGCGCATGGTATTCCGCTTTTTCTCTCTCACGGTCTTTCAACTCGAAGGCAAAATGGTGCTTCAGTTGTAAGGAAATCGCTGTGGCGCTGCGGTCCTTTTCCTGTGCGGCCTGTTCATATATTTCCCCCACTTTAGCTACCCAGTACGTGTTTACGCGCGGCGGCGCCATTTTCTTTCTCCCCCTTTTTATTTAATTGCACGTTGTGGCGAATTGCCGCATTATGCCGACCTTATAAGCCTTGCTCAGGGCTGTATGAGAACTCTATAATGAACTATAGCACACTGAACAGGAATGTATAGGTCTGAATACTGAAAGGGGAACAAATATGCTGGCAGAACAGCCTTTATTGCTGAAACCTGAAGATGCCGCCCGTGCTTTGGGAATTGGACGCACAAAACTATATAGCCTCTTGATGGATGGCTCGTTGGAGTCGATAACTATAGGATCAAGAAGACTTATACCGCGCGATGCTCTTGCACGCTTCATTGACAAGCACCTGGCAGAGGCACGAGCGTAGCGATGGCGGCCTTTAATGTGGTCAGAGAACTTCATCCGGCAGAGAAGGTCAGGAAATGAGCGCTTTAGACTCCATCCCCCTCGACCTGCACCAGCTTCAACAGTGGGTTAACTTCAAGATCGTCCCCCAGCCTGGCGGTAAAAAGCCCCAGAAGAAACCTTACGTGGCGGGTTCCGATAAGCTAGCTAGTTCTACCGACCCCGCAACATGGAGGAGCTTTGAGGACGCTGTGAAAGGCATCAAACCAAGTGGCACCCACGATGCGTTAGGCGTTGCCTTTTCAGAGAGCGATCCCTGCGGCCAAACTGGAAGAGACCCAGGCGGTAGAGGCGTAACCATGACTGCCTGGCGCTTTCGCAAGTCTCCTGAGTGTGGCGCTGTTCAGGCTGCTTCTGAATTCGTGGTCGTGAGCACCTTCCGTCCTGGTTGGACTGACGGCGCCATGATGCGGCG
>SHYC01000028.1 GCA_009693005.1 Dehalococcoidia bacterium
GTGACTGCGAATTTAGTTAGGCATTAGGTCTCGGCTCTACAACCAAATAATCAGTGCGAAGGGGAGGCCCTAGTTTTTTGCTACGGGCCTCTTAGCGCACCAGCTTGTGGGCGACAAGCAACAGGCCGGAAACGCTTAGGCGTAGTTCCTGAAATTTGCGTGTGGTTTCGCCCATGTTGTCGTAGGCCGCTTGTGTCAGCAATACCTCGCCCTTGTCGGCCAGGTATTCGCCCAGCTTACATGCCAGGTTCGTCTCGTCTCCGTAACTGTCTTCAGAGCCGATGAGCAGCGAATCTCCGAAACCGATGCCAATAGAAACGTAGATCTCATCCGATGCAGGCAGGATTACGTTCACCGCTGTGGTGTCGTTGAGGATGCTATCAGCGCAATCGACGGCCGAACTCGCATCAGCGAAGGCCCCGAAGATATTGTCAGCATCGGTCTTAAGGTGCTTCCCGCCGAAGCGCTCAATGGTCGGTACTACCATCCGTTCCAGTCGCTCCAGGAGCGCCAGGAAATGGACTATCCCATACACTCTAGTCGTTCGTGTGAAGCCGGACGTGTCCAGAACCAGGATGGCAACTTTGTGGCGGAACGTCCTATTAATTTCGGCCTCGATACGTTCACGTTCGCTGGGGGACTCGTTGTAAACGCCTAGCAGTTCTTTAAGCTCGTCTCGACTGGGGGATTCCAATGGCATGGTCATTCTCCGTTCTCAAAGACTAGGTTGGTTACTCGACCTCGTCCCAGATTATCTTGGTTCACGTCCTGCTCAAGGTTAGCCTTGGAACGGCCCAGGGCTTTTAGTCATCGACCTCTCGCGCCGCCGGCAAACTCTCGTTCTATGTCGCGCTCCATGTCTCTCTTGGCTATGGATTCACGCTTGTCGTACTGTTTCTTGCCGCGCGCCAAGGCGATCTCTACTTTGGCGTGCCTGTCCTTAATGTACAACTGGACAGTCACTATGGTGAGTCCCTTCTGCTCTACCTCTTGCTTAAGCTTCCTGATCTCATCCTTGTGAAGCAGTAGCCTTCTGGAACGCAGTGGATCGTGGTTAAAGCGGTTGCCGGGATCGTAGCGGGCGATATGAAAGTTGTGAAGCCATATCTGGCGTCCTTCCATTTTGGCATAGGATTCCCTTAGATTGACCTGTCCAGCTCTAATGGACTTTATTTCAGTGCCGGTGAGAGATATGCCGGCTTCAAACTTTTCCAGGATATGGTAATCATGGTAGGCCTGCCTGTTGGCCGAAATTGTCTTAATTGCCATTTTACTTAGCTGCTCAACTATGTCCTTTGGTAAGATACTCTGTCGCCGTCTGCAGCTGCGGATCCATGCCTTGCAATATCTGCTCCGTGGTCACAGTAACCTCAATATCAGGCGATAGGCCCTCGCCTTCGATTTGCCGTCCGTTAGGAGTGAGCCAGCGGGCTACAGTGACGTATACCGCTGAGCCGTCGCTCAGCTCTCGGAGATGGTTGACGCTCCCTTTGCCAAAGCTCTTGGTCCCAATTATAGGTCCCCTGCCGTAGTCCTGGAGTGCACCTGCCATGATCTCACTTCCACTGGCGCTGTTGCCGTTTACCAAGACCGCAAGAGGGATATCTGGCTCCAGGCCGCCGGGCTTGGAGTTTAATAGCTCTTGCCTACCGTCTTTATCTACTTGAATGGCTATTACACCACCCTTAACGAACTGACTTGTTACGTTGATGGTCGTCGACAGCAGGCCGCCCGGGTTGTTTCTGAGGTCTATGACTATTCCCTTCACGCCCTGAGAGTGCAGCTGCTTCAAAGCCTCTTCTACCTCGGTATCTGTCCTTTGTGAGAAGTACAGTATGCGGAGCCTTGCGAGGTTATCAGGCAAGTTTTCCACGATTACGCTGGGCGTTTTGATCTGTTCCCTCTTTATGCGTAGGGTAACAGGAGCGCCCTCCGCGAGATGCAGCACGGATAAGATTACGGTGCTGCCGGATGGCCCTTTGATCTTCCTCACCGCATCTGTCAGGCTGAGACTGTCTGTGGCGTCGCCGTTTATGGCTAATATTATGTCTCCAGGCTTGATGCCGGCGATTTCAGCAGGCGAGCCCGGGATTGGCGTAATTATCGTCAACTGCTGGTCTTGAATTGCGACGTGTGCCCCGATTCCCTCGTAGCTGCCTTGAAACCCCAGTCGTTCTCTGGAATAACTGTCCGGATCGATGTAGGATGTGTGGGCGTCGTTGAGGGCCTGGATCATTCCCTCTATTGCGCCTCTGCCCAGCTGCTCCTTACTTATCGTTTTAGCGTCCACGAAGTCGCTGACCAGTATGTCCCACACCTCCCCCAGCAGCTTAAACTCGTTTGGCTCAGCAATAAGGCTTCTGATGTCGCTTTTTTGAATGGGTGTGCGGGCGGCGCCCGCACTAGTTATTGCGCTCTGGCCCAGGCCGAAGCCCATGCCAAAAGATACGCCAACTATAGTAATTATTAACAGTGAGAATATACCTAGTCGTAAGAAGCGCATAGCTCAACGCACCTTTCTAAAAGCTCGGGTCTAGCAGAGGTTTGGTATATTGATATTCTAACATAGAGAAATGAAAGCTCAATAATTAAAGCGGGGCTACTCTTACCGGCCTGGATATAACAACCAGGCGGTGGCTATATACCAAGTCTGGCACACAAGTTATGAGGGTTAATACCGGCTCAGGAGTGGGGTCCATAACGCTCACCTCGTCGGGAAGCACAATTTTCTTCTGTACTACCTGGTAATGAAATTGGCCCAGCGGAGTTGTCACTAAAACGTCATCACCTACCGTTATTTCCGGCAGACGGCGAAACACGTTCCCTTCGCCTCTCACCGGACTGCTGATGTGCCCAGACATCACCACGTTGCCCGTCTCTCCTGGATTAGCGGTTCCTCGATGGTGTCCTACCGCATGGTCGGGCGTTTCCCAGACCAGCGCTCCGTTATTATCAAGTTTAGTGCCCAGCTCCACCGTTGCAGAGTCAACGTCTATGCTTGGGATGCTTATCCATTGTACATCCGGAGCGGTATTGGGGAGTAGATTTGGATACTGGGGGACCGGCAGCATAAATGCCGGTTCTGAGACGTTGCTTTGAGTTGCCTCTATGTTTTTCAGCTGGACTTGAGCTTGTCCGCTGTACACAACGTAGAGGAATGAGACGGCGGTCAACGCTGCTCCGGAGATCATGAGGAGCGAACTAATGACACCGACAAGGCGTGTGGATGTGCTTTTGCTGCCTATTACTCTCTGCCGTTCCATCTTCAACGGGCGTATCTTACAGTGATACGATTTTGCATTTCTCTGCTTCTATGATAGCGTCAACTTGCTCAGCCGACCTGTCCAACATTCCATCTCCATTTACAACGACATAATCAAAGCTCGGTATCCGCTCAAGCTCTTCGATCGCGGTAGCAAGGCGCAGGTGGTGGTCGTCGTTGTGGCCTGAATCTCTTGAAGCAAGGCGAGCCTGGAGCTCACGATCTGTCGAGGGCGCAACGAAAATGGATACTCCGTTAGGAATCATGCGTTTTAACGTCTCTGCGCCCTGGACGTCGGTCTTGATTATTACATCTTTCTTTCGAGCGAGCGCTTGTTCTATCTGGTCTTTAGGAACACCGTAGAAATTGCCGTATACAATCGCCCATTCCAGAAACTCGGCGTTGGCTATACCGATCCTAAACTGCTCCTCGTTGAGGAAAAAGTAGTCGACTCCATCTTTCTCGTCGGACCGCTTGACCCTGGTAGTAGCAGTGACCGAGTAGTGCCTGTCTCCTCTGCCGGCCTCTTTGAGTTTGCTGATAACCGCGTCTTTACCGACCCCGGAAGGACCGGTTATTAAGACCACGATGTTATCACGAGTCCAACGGCCCATTGAGGTCACTCCTCCGATGCTTCCTCTTGTTCCCACATCTCTGGAGTTTCTGTTTGTGAGGTTGCGAATCTGTTAACCATGGACTTCGGAGTTATTGCCACGAGGATAAAATGACCATCATCCATTATTACCACCGCCTTAGGTTTACGACCCTTGGTAGCGTCGATGCACCTTCCGTCCGTCTTCCCCTGCTGCACCAAACGCTTAATTGGGGCAGAGGAGGGCGAGATCACTGCGATAACTCTGTTAGCAGCTAGAACGTTGCCAAATCCAATATGTACCAGTTCAGTGGGCATCTCGCTCTCCAAATAGTGTGCGAAACCTAGCCTATGTTTTGGAGCCTCGCGATATCTTGCCAGAATCCTGGATAAGAAACATCCACACTGTCAGCGCCCTGTACCGTAGTCTCTCCACGGGCCACCACTCCAGCTATACCTAAGGTCATGGCCAATCTGTGATCATCGTGAGAGCGAACCAAAGCGCCACGAAGTCCGCCGGTGCCATGGACTATCATTCCGTCAGGCAATTCATCGATCCTCGCGCCCATCTTGGAGAGCTCCTCGATTGTCGTGGCTATCCTGTCGCTCTCTTTTACTCTGAGTTCGGCAGCGTCTCGTATTATGGTATCTCCCTTAGCGAAACATGCCGCGAGCGCTATAACGGGCAACTCATCGATCAGCGATGGAATAATGTCTCCTTCTATTACTGTACCATATAAATCGCTGGATGTGACTATGATATCTGCAACCGGCTCACCACCCTCTTCCCTCTGGTTATCGATCACCAAATCGGCGCCCATGCTGCGTAAGGCATCGATAATACCAGTTCTGGTCGGGTTTGCTCCCACGCCGCGTACTGTGACTCTGGAGTTCGGGTGAATAGCGCCGGCCACAAGCCAGAATGCCGCCGAGCTTATATCTGCCGGGACTCGAACGTCCTGGGACTTCAAAGGCGCGCTCAGGGGGCTTATTCTGATGGTGTTGCCCTGGCTGTCAATCCTTGCGCCCATAGCCCTGAGAAGCCTTTCAGTATGGTCTCTGGATGGGGATGGCTCCGTAATCACGCTGTCCCCACTGGCGTACAGGGCAGCGAGTATAAGGGCCGACTTAACCTGCGCGCTCGCGACCGGGGTATTATATTCCATGCCGCGCAGACCCCCGCCCCTTATTGCTAATGGGGCAGTCGCACCTCCCTTACGTCCCAGTATCTGCGCTCCCATCAGCGTTAGGGGCTTGACTAGGCGGTCCATTGGCCGTGATCTGAGAGACGCATCGCCCGTGATAATTGAAAGGAAGGGTTGCGCGGCCAAAAGTCCTGATATCAGCCGCATCGTTGTTCCGCTGTTGTTGGCCTGAAGCACGTCGTCGGGCTCGTGCAGTCCGGCCCCGCCCGCGCCCTGGACTACCACTGTCTTATAACCGTCTGAGCTGGAGACCTTAGCGCCGAGAGCCTCCATACAGGATACGGTAGAAGTGCAGTCTTCGCCGTTGAGAAAATTATAGATTGTTGCCGTGCCTTCGGCGGCCGCGTTAAACATAACAGCGCGGTGGGATATTGACTTGTCACCCGGCGGGAAAATATCGCCCTCCAGTTTTTCTGCCTGGACTACTACACGTTCCATGGTTGCACGCCCCTCACTGCGAGTTTTACCCTGCCACCGCTATTTCTTGTCCGGCCGTCGCAGCTCATCGGTGATCTCCTGCTCTCTTCTCATCAAGCGGCTGATGTTACCGCCAAGGAATAGCTCCGACATACGCTCACTAGCTGTCGGGAGATCCTTCATCAGGTCGTCTTCGTCAGACTGCTTGGCGTCGCTCAGCCACTTCTCCCTGGCCAGGAGAACTTTGTCCAGCTCGTCTACGAGGTCTTCGCCATCATCCAGTACCATCCGGCGGTACTCGCTCAATACCTCGATGTAGCCATCTATCCACCTGATCAGGTTGACTTTGTTTGTCTTGGCGATGCCGAATCCGAGTTTAGGGTCACTTGAAGCCAGGCGTGAGACATCCCTGTAGCCTGAGGATGCCAGCACAGACATCTCGCGCCACGAAGGGCTCCTGGTCGTGACCGATACAAGCGCCGCCGACAATAGGAGGGGCAAATGGCTGATCCCGCCTACAAGAGCATCATGCTCCTGAGCATTTATGAAGAACGGGTTGCTGCCAACGGTTTGGGCCAGAGATACTACCAGATCTACGGCACCAGTGGAGGCAGACGCCGAAGGCACTACGCAGTAAGACTTCTCAACGAAGAGGTTGGCGTCGGCGCCTCCGATGCCGCTTATCTCTTTTCCTGCCATTGGATGCCCGCCGACAAAGTGGACACGTTCAGGCAGGATCTCTTCGGCCCAGGCCATGACTTGCTCCTTAGTGCTGCCGGTATCGGTTACAACACAGCCGCTAGGCAAGCTCTCCGCGATTGCCTTGAACACCTCCGGAATAACCAGCAGTGGTGTTGCGACCACAACAATGGCGGCCTTCTTGACCGCTTCAGCGGCCGTGCGTTCTGTAGAGTCCACCGCCTTCTTGCGACTGGCCTTTACCACTGCGTCCCGATCTACATCGATCCCTACTATTTCTAGGTTCTTGACCTTGGCCTTTTTTAGGGCCAGCCCCATTGAGCCGCCGATAAGCCCAAGACCGATTATCACGACCCGGTCCATATAGCACCCTCTTTCAGTTCATAACAATATGAGTGGAGTTGATAGCAGGGCCAGAAGCGTAATGACGTCGCCAGAGCTACAGTGGTCTTCCCACAATTAACCTGGCCAGCATTCCAACCGTCGGACTAATTATCTGGCCCAATATGTTTAAGTCTGTAAAATATCCAAGCCCCACTATTATCATCAGTATCACGGGGCCATATTGCTCGAGCCGGCTAAAAGAGATCGCGGCTGTCCGTGGAAGCAGCCCCAGAACGACCTTGAATCCGTCCAGAGGCGCTAACGGTATGAGATTGAACACGCCCAGTATGAGATTATACATTATGATATATCTTAGCAATCGTAACAGTGTCCAGTCTATCGCAATGTCAGTAAAGGGAAAGCTCCCCGGGAAGTCCTGGGGTATGAGATCAAACCGGAGAGGTATACTGAACAAGCCGGCGGTGATAAAGTTTGATGCAGGACCAGCGAGCGCTACCAGGGCCATACCTGCTTTGGCTCCAGCACTAAGATTGTTTGGGTTCACTTGAACCGGCTTGCCCCAGCCAAACCCTACGAGTAGAAGCAATACCGCTCCAGCAGGGTCAAGATGTGCCAGAGGATTCAAAGTGAGACGGCCGTCTCTTCTTGCGGTGGGGTCTCCGAGTTTGGTAGCCAACGCAGCGTGGCTGAACTCATGGACCGTAATAGCCAGCAACAACGAGATGCCGGTGAGTAACATAACGACTAGAAAAAGCGTTGGATCGCTGCGGAGCAGGTCTAGGTTAAATAATAGCATCTGTTCATTCCATACGTTTAACTAATTATACCATAGTGGATAAGCCAAGTAATACTTTACATAATGTTTGAATGATATGGTGATTGCGAGCAATAAGCCCAGTCTAAAAGAGATCATGGATACCCTTGACCGCGAGTACGGCCAGCGAACGTGGTCGCCGCGCAACGATCCCCTCTCCGAGCTGGTCCAAACGGTCCTGTCCCAGCATACCTCTGACACAAATGCGGAAAGGGCATTTAAAGGTCTGATGGGCAAGTTCGTAACGTGGGATGCGGTAGCACGGGGAGGAGTGGACGAAATAGAGGAAAGCATCCGCAGCGGAGGACTGGCGAAGCAAAAGGCGCCCCGCATTCAGGCGATCTTGAACAGGCTCAACGACGAGGGGAAAGGCTCTGATATGTCTTTCTTAGAGGAGATGTCTGTGGAGGAAGCTCTGGAGTGGCTTACATCCATACCTGGAATTGGCCCAAAAACCGCACGCTGCGTCCTGCTCTTCTCACTCGGACTGCCGGTTATCCCTGTCGATACGCATGTTCACAGGGTGGCGCGCCGCCTGGGCCTAATCGGGGCTAAGACAACCGCGGACCAGGCGCACGGAGTCCTGGAAGCGCTCGTGCCCAAAGAGGACGCCTACAGGTTTCACATGCACCTAATCGATCACGGCCGCAAAACTTGCAAGGCGCCCAGGCCAAGATGCAACGTTTGTCCTTTGTCCTTCGCGTGCCCTTCGTCAGAGGCAGGTCCATAGACTTCGTCGTCCAAGACGGGGTGCGCTGGAGACGATGCGGCTTTTAGTGCAGTGAGCCCTCTGGTAACGCGGCAACCCAAAAGCCAAGTATGAGTTCCTGGTATCGTCCGATTATCTTTACTCTGATACCTTGTATGATAAGATGAGTGCGGTAACTATAAATATAATGTAGGGCATAGCGTTGTCCATCAATCGGAGGAGCCATGACTACTAAGGAACAATTACATCGGATTATCGAAGAGCTTCCGGACGGGGAGCTTGAAGCTGCAGAGCGAGCATTGACAGATCCCTTTGTGCTGGCTCTTTTGAACACCCCAGAAGGGGAAGAGCCACTAACTGCTGAGGAAATTGCTGGTATCATGGAAGGCAAAAGGGACCAAGCTGCGGGCCGGATCCAGCGCTTCTCCGATGTTGGTACGCTGATTAATAAGCTGCACGATGAAGCGGAGCACTAGTTGTGGAGCTTGCGTATACCCAGCGCTTCCTTAGAGCTTATCGAAGACTAACTTACGAAGAGAAGCGCCAGGTAGACGCCCATTTGCTCCTTCTAGCTGAGAACCTGCGACACCCAAGCCTGAGGGCGCGCAAGTGGGGAGCCTACTCTATCTGGTACGCTAGAGTAAGCCGTGATATCCGCATCTTTTTTGAGGTATTGGAAGATTTCTACCTACTCTTAGACGTGGGACACCATGATATAGAACGGGAGCTTTAGTGCTAACTCCCCGGTATATCCTGTTGTTTCAGCTGCTAGCCGCCTTCGAAGAAGCTCCGCGGGTTGTTAACAAAAATGTTCTCGATATCTTTATCCGTTGCACCCAGTTCTTTAAGCCGCGGGATAACCCTTCGAGTAATGAAGAGATATCCATCGGGGTTTCGCTGGGAGCGTATCTTCTGCCGCTCGTAGGGTGAAATGACTGCATCCGCCGACCAATCATGGGAGAGCATGATTCGATCGCCGAAACCGGCGTCTATCAGCTTTTTGACCGTCTCGGTACGCTGTTGCCAATCGGGACGGTCCTGACTTCCAGCACCTGGGTAGCGGTCCAGCCAGACCCCCCTGCGTAGCAGACCCAGCAGATAGTCCATATCGGTGCTGTCGTTGCTGTGGCCGATGTATACCCGGTTCAGGTCCACTCCTTCGTCTTCGAATATGCGCACCTGCTGATCTCCCACCCGCTCCGGCGCCCAGGTATGGGTGGAGATTGGCACTCCGGTCGCCTTCTGCGCCCGGGCCGCCGCCCGCAGGATAATCTCTCCCTCCGGAGTTACCCCACCTACGTCGTTGGCCACTTTAATGATTCCAGCCTTGATTCCCGTGCCTTCGATACCTACCTGCACCTCACGGATGAACAGCGGCGCGACCATATCCGGCGTGGCTTCCCAAAAGATCCGGGGAATATCCCGCCAGATACCTGTGGCGGGAATTATGTTGACGCCGCTGCGGCGAGATACCTCCTCCAGGAGCCGGATATCACGCCCCAAGTCGAAGGTCGTCACGTCTACGATGGTCCTGACGCCTTCTGCATAGGCAGCTCGCAACTGAGTCACGCCCTCCTCAATCCCCCGCGCCCGGTCAATGAATTCAGGAAAGGTGTGCTGGATACCAGCCGAGCCGCCCAGCACGTGCTCGTGGCTTAAAGTGAAGCCAAGATCGGCGGTGTCCAAAGGGCCGAGGACCGAGTTGATTAGCGCCATGGGCTGTTCCTCCTTACATAATGACTTGATATGACTACCTGTAGTGAGGCTCTCGAACTATGTCAAAGACCAGAGATTCCGTCCGATCATCCCGCCGAGACTGGTGCCGTTCGGCCGGCGAGCCAGGTCAAGGCAGAGCAAAGGGCGGATCCAGATAATCGAGGGACATGCTCGGCCGGAGCTCTCCCGGCTCGAGGGCCGCCTGTTCCGGCAATAGGGGCACGTGGATGAATCCGCACCGCGTGTCCAGGCCGGCGGACGCAGTGTGCTCAAGGGCCGCGAATAATACGTGGTTGCAGATGAAAGTGCCTGCGCTTACCGAAAGACGGGAGGGGATACCTTTGGTGCTCAGATGGGTTACCAGCTCCCGCGCCGGAACGGTCGCAAAGTATGCCGCAGGCCTGCCCGGGGCAGCCGGCTCATCCTGAGGAGCGTTGCCCTGGTTATCAGGAATACGAGCGTGGTTCAAGTTGAGCCCCACTGATTCTACAGAAAGCCCGGCCACATTGCCCTGGCCGATTCCCAGCCAGAGGTCCGGCCGGTGGAGGTCCAGAGCTTCCCGCAGCAGGTCAGCCGCGCGGTAGTACACCACCGGCAGCACGAGCGTCCTCAGGTCCGCGTCCAAAGGGGGAGCCGCGGCGATTCGCCTCACCACCTGTTCCGAAGGGTTTACCTGCGATCCTCCAAACGGCTCAAAGCCTGTCAGTAGTATCTTCATGCTGTACCTCTCTTTCGGGCCTTCGTTCTCTGGGCAAAAGTTTGTCTGCTGCGGATATAATTATACCAGTCCTCGGCAGTGAGTTTGTCCATCTCGACCATCGGCTAAGAGTGATTTGGGTGGGTTTCATTCAGCCAAAGAATCGGTATTCATTATCTGCTGCCACCATTCCCAGAGCGGATCGTTTCGCCCCGGACGAAAGCTGGCGCGTTCCTCGATGTCCCGCAAGACCTTTGCCAGGTCGGAGCGGCTGATGGCTACTGATTCTGCCCAGGTTTGCATCATCTCACAAGTAGTTAATATTCTGGTATTTGGCGATCGTTGAGATAGAACGTTGCGAGCCTTACGATCGTCAGAGACCAATGCCCCACGTCTTACTACTGCCATAGCACACGCAGCAGCCTCCCCATCATCTAATTCCGTCGCGAACTCTACAAATGCGGTCATCTCGGCGCCCGGCCGTAGGTCTACGACTGTTAACAACTCGTCTTGTTGAAACACCGAGATGTCAACTACCTCCCGCTCTTTAGCATCTATGCCATCTCCTCCTTTCCTCACATAGCGCACTTCTGCGGCGGCTTGTGAAGGAACCAGGAAAGGGCCCGTCAGCACTTGAAGGATTTCCTGGGTTCTACGTGAAGCGATGAGGTTAAGTAGAAAGCTCGCATCTAAGACATGTGGCAATATATCGCGTCTTTCCAAGAGCTACCCTTGCGCTTTCAGTTCGTGCAGGGTCTCGCCTAAAGGAAGGCCGACAGTGGTAATCTGACCCTCCTCTGAAATGGTTAGGTAAGACTGCAGCGACTGGAATAACTCTCGGGCGCTCAGGCGATCGAGACGTAGAAACCGAGCAAACTCCCCTTCGCTCAACTGTCCACTGTGGAACGCTTCTCCGGCAATCAACTGGTATCGCAAAGGCAGCATCTGAGACTCATGGGCCGGGGTTGGTACACTCAGGAGTTTCTGGGCCTGACGGACTTTGAAGCCGCGGTCCACCAGGTCCTCATACGTTCCTGAAGACAGGAGATCGAGGGATTCTAAGTGACGCGTGAGCGCTTCGAAGGATACCTGGTATAAGTACGTAAGATGTATCAGGTCCGCCGGCGTCACTTTCCCCTGTCGAGCGCGCTTTATTTCGTTGAACCGTCGGGATATACCTGCGGCGGGCATGAGGAAGAATTTAGCAAAGGAGTCCGCGAAGCGCTCTAGCGCTGGGGTTCTGCGGTAAGAGTTCAGCGCCATGACATCGGCCTGGTAACGACGCGTGAGAAAATGCGCATACTCATGGGCCAGTGACCAGCGCTGGCGGGCAGCCGGATGATGGGAGTTTAGAGCAATGCAGCCGCCCACGGTCTCGTTGAACGCAAACAGGGCAGCGACCTTTGGGGGCATAGATATGCAAAAGATGCGCAGCCCGACGTCATTTTCGAGAACCACTCGGAGGTCAGGCACTGGGCCGTCTCCTAATCCGAGGCGATTCCGCTCGGCAGTAGCCACGTTCTCTCCCGCCTGTTCCGGAGAAATCCATCCGAGTTCATATAGTGGAGGATACCTTTGCAACAGTCGAGCGCCCGTTAGCTCCTCAAGCGTTAAGTAGTCCTCGCTCAACCGTTGGAACTCCTCTATGACGGTTGTCGTCTGTTCCGTTCCAAGATCGGCTCCGGACAGCGTCGTGCGGAATTGGATGCTAAATTCTGGCAGAGGATTCCGCCGCCGCAATAGCTCATGCACGGATCTGCCGTAAAGGGAGGCCAAATAAACGATCTCACCAGGTAGGACGTTACGTTCACCCTTTTCTATGGCTACAACAGTAGTCCTTGCCACATTCAGGAAATCCGCTATCTGCTGTTGGGTCAGGCCACGCGCGCGTCGGGCCTCCTGAAGCCGTGGGCCAAGGGTTTTGAGGTCTATTATGTCAGGTTCCATGAGTATCCTCCGATAAGTTTCAGCCGCTGGCTGCCAGCAACGATTGATCGATAGGAAAGTGCTGTCCTAGATACTAATAGAGTCTTCTGACAATGTCAAGAACTAGCATGATAATACTCCATTGTATGTCAGGCCGAACATGCAAATAAGATAATGGTCCGAATAATCAGAACGGCGCGCAATAAAGGCAAGCGGCCTCTGGAAAAGTCGCGGACTGCCTGCATTCAGTTTGCGTTCAAGGTTTCAAAGGATGGCTGTGTGACTCTCTCTTGGAATAGCAAGGTTTAGACGCCTAAGGCTCAAGCAGCAAAACAGCCTCAGCCGTATTCATTATGCTGTCCCTGTCCAGATACATCGGGTGGTATTCTCCCCTTCGCCACAGCTTCAGTAGATCAGAGTAATGAGGGCTGGCGGGATGTCCCGATTGTCCCAGACATTGGACAGATACCGATGCTTCCATATCTCCCAGAGGGACTATCTGCCGGTAGGTGGGGAGCCAGCCCTTGGCCTCATAGGGTCTCTGTAGGCTGAAGGAGGACTGATGTGGGGTGTCGGTGTCGCCCCCCAGTGGAATGGGACCGCGGTTAAAGAGCCTGGCGAGGGGTCGGTTCACGGCCAGTGGGTGTGCGAAGGTGAGTTTGTGCAGGCTGCCCCAGTTCCACTGCTTTGGGTCGCTTCCCACGTTGTCACTCAGGTATCTGACGGCGTCCTCCAA
Source organism: Dehalococcoidia bacterium (assembly GCA_009693005.1). Classification (GTDB taxonomy): domain Bacteria; phylum Chloroflexota; class Dehalococcoidia; order SHYD01; family SHYC01; genus SHYC01. Next base: position 13,119 of record SHYC01000028.1, read on the forward strand.
ACATTCAATCATAAGTGCTTTCCAGTCGCGGCATCCGGTGCCATGCAGCCACGCAGCTTCCTTATTCTGTATGACCTCCAATAGGAAGGAGCTGCTCCTCATGAGGTATATGCTGCTGGTCCCCAGAGGATGGACCGACATACCGAAATAGCCACCGGCTGCCTCACCGATCCTGCCTTTCAGCAGCCTTCTCAAGAGGGCCAGGCGAAAAACTTCGTATAGCGCGGCGGCACCGCTATCTGGCGTTAGCGAGCCATTCCAGTCCCTCATCATATCCAGGGCTGCCTTGCCAAGACGATTTTCCGGAACCAGATGCTTCAGTTCTTTGACAATCTCTCTTGCCGGTATCGATACCGTATCCATGTGAAAGGCCATAAAGTCTTCCGGAGAGAGCTTTTGTTTTGCTATCAGAAGCTCCTCGATACGTTGCGCACGGTAGCCGTCCGCCCACTCTCCGTATATCGCGGGGGTCGACTCATCCCAGATCTTGTTGTTCGCGGCCACAATATAGCCGCTTGCCGGATTAAAAGAGCAGGGTAGGTCATCGAATGGCAGGAACCCCTCCCAATCGTAATCTGAGTCCCACCCCGGCTCTGGAGTCTTGCCGTCGCCTTTTTTACGAACCGGGACCTGCCCGCACAACTGGTAGCCGATGTTACCCCGTACGTCTGCATAAACAAAGCACTGCGACGGCGTCCCCCAGAGCTTGATGGCAGCCCTGAACTCCTCCCAGTTGGTCGCCTTGTTGAGCATCAGTCCTGCTTTAAGCAAATGGTGCGGCTGAAGTATCACGCTCTTCAGGGCCATTGGCCTGGCCTCGCCCGTGAGCATCGGCGTTATTATCGGGCCGTGTACGGTGATCTGGACATCCTGCTCTACAGGATGGCTCAATCCTCTGACCGTAATCTCCTCCCTTGCAATCTGGCAGTCCATCCAATACTCACCGCGGCGGTATTTGTTCTTGTCTGTCGGGTGCATCTCTTCTATATACATGTCCTGAGTGTCTACCATTCCGGCGGTGATTCCCCAGGCGATATGGCGGTTACGCCCTATCACCACGCCCGGAAGGCCTGGGATGGATGCGCCGGTTACCTCTAGATCAGGAGCGGAAAGATGTATCTCATACCAGGGTGCGGGCACTTGCGGCACAAGGTGTGGGTCGCTGGCCAGTATCGGCTTTCCCGTAACGCTTCTACCTCCGCTTACAACCCACGCGTTACTGCCGCCAAGAGACGGCAGTCCAAATTCAGGTGACTTTTCGCTGTTAGTCTCCGGGGTAAATATAGGCGGTATTATTCTTGGCATCCCGACGTGATACTCCGGCTCCAATATGGATGCCAGCTCCGGCCCAACGGCTGCGGTAAGACGTTCCCTCACCAGCTCGCCATCCCAGTTAACGGAAATGCTCCACGCCATGAGCTTTGCCCAAGCCAGGCAATCGGTTACCGCCCACAGCTTAGGGCTGGTCTTCAGAAGGAGGTACTCGATCGGAAGCCTCGTGCCGTTCGTTTTTATGAAATGGTTAATGCCATCGCAGTAGGCTTGGAGTGCGGACCGCTCTGCTTCCTCAAGCATAGTCTCTTCCAGCTTCGCAGCCCTGTTAATTCCTATGAGTCTCAGGAACTTGTCCGTATCAATGGTCCTTATTCCAAAGACCTCTGATAACGCGCCGGTGGCTATCCTTCGGCTAAGGTCCATCTGCCAGAGCCGGTCTTGGGCGTGGACATATCCCTGTGCGGTCATAAGGTCTGGGAAGGTGTGGGCGAAGATATGGGGCACTCCCCAGACATCACGGACCACCTCCACCGATTCTATGAGTCCAGGCAGCCTTACCTTCCCTCTCGTCTTAGGTAAGGGCCTTTTCCACATAGCTGATGCCGCGGCAATTGCTCCGGCCACCAGGCTGGCGACAATAATAGTAGTTTTCAGTATCGTAATTGCCATCATCCAACCGTACAATAAAGTCGACTCGAAGATTGCTCTGAAACTGTCATTGCTTTCACAGTCGGTCGCATTGTTCCCTACGATAAACTCAGGGTAAAATCAAACCACCAGGATAGGCCCAAGCCTAGCACCTACCTTGAGGCTCTAAACAGGAACGGGCGTGGCCTTCGAGAACCCCTCCGCACACTGAGTCCGTAAAGCGGACAAGGCGGACAGGCACCGCCGAAACAGCGCGCATTTCACAGTAGTGATGTTCGTGGCATACCTTCATCCTTCGCGGGAGCCAGTCGTAACGGGCAAGGGTGCTTGTTATCATTCAGGGTATTTGCTGTACCATCATGCTGTCAATAGCGGTAAGTGATAAATTGCACAATATTCGATTAACCGGCTGCGAAGGGTCGTGTCAACTCATATAGGAATGTTACCGAGGGGGAAGTAGTTCACTCATATAGGAATGTTACCGAGCGGCGCTGGCTACCTCCTTTCGTTT
>SHYC01000029.1 GCA_009693005.1 Dehalococcoidia bacterium
AACACCAGCACAGGAGGGAATAAATATGGCCAGAGCCCGGCTGCAGAAAGTACTGGCTGATGCGGGCATTGCCTCTAGAAGGTCCTCTGAAAAGCTGATCTTGTCCGGAAGAGTTGCGGTCAACGGCGCAACTGTCACTCAGCTTGGGACTAGTGCCGATCCGGTGCTGGACCGCGTGACGTTTGACGGTGTTCCTATCTCCATCCCTGAGCCCAAGAGATATCTGCTTCTCCACAAGCCGCGAGGATACCTTTCTACTGCGCGCGACGAAAGAGGCAGGCCAACAGTCATGGACCTCCTTGGAGACCTGGATGTCAGAGTCTACCCAGTGGGCCGCCTGGACAAAGATAGCGAGGGAATGATTATCCTGACGAACGATGGCGACCTTGCTCTACGACTGATGCATCCCAGCTATGAGGTGGAAAAGGAGTACCTGGTGCTGGTGTACGGCCGCCTAAGCGGCGAGGCCATAGATAAGATCAAGGCTGGCGTTGAGATAAGAGGTCGTCTTCTTAAGCCGGTTTTGGTGGAGACGGCTAAAAATGTCCCGACAACAATAGACAATGTCGACCGCGGAGCTATATGGGTCCGCATAGTCCTGAAAGAAGGCTACAAACGAGAAGTCAGGGAGCTGTGCAAAGGCGCGGGCCTGTGGGTCCGCAGGTTAGTTAGGGTAAGAACAGGCAATTTGACCCTCGACGGCTTAGCTGCCGGAAGATACAGGAAACTCACCTCAAAAGACCTTTCGGATTTAGAGGGACGCCGAAGCTAGAGCAGGGTCAACCCTGCTTTGGTCGTAGTTAGAAAAGTAGCGGGTTATCTATTGGAGGCTGCGGCCACGCTGAAGCTCCAGGTCTGAGACCACAACACCATGGCACCGTCGCCTTGGACTCTGGGACGCACCCGCCAGTAATAAGGCCCACCGGGCGGCAAGGCCGGCGTAGTATAGCTGTTAGGGGGGACCGACAGGGCGGCGTGCCACAGCTGGTAGTAAACAAATGACGATGCAGTGGATGGGTCCATGTTGAAGGTAGGGTCGCCGCTGACCTGTACCTCGTAGTAAAAGATGTTCTTAGCGGAGTTGTCCCAACGCACCGTCATCGCTGGTCCGGTGACGGTAGACTTGTCCGCTGGAGAGATCACGCTAATGGTTGTGCTGGACGGCGCAGGCGTCTTAAATTTTCTGGGCGCTGACCAAACGCTCCAAGAAAGATCATCTTCGGGAGCAAAAGTAGACTTGCTGCTTGCCCTAACCATCCAGGTGTAAGTCATCCCCGGAAGCATGAAGTAGGGGCCGGTTCCAAAGACCGGCTCCGGCACCTCGTATTTTGTGTCTGCCACGCGGATCAGGTTGATGCTTGGGCCATCTCCATACGCAGGGGTGATCTTGATCTGATATTGGGTGGTCCCTGGAGGGTTCTGCCATGTGAGGGCTGCGCCTAACCTGCTAAGCTTAGTACCTTCCGTAGGTGTAAGCAGGGCTGGAGCAGGAGTGATCCCTGTGGCCGCAACTGCCTTGAAGGCGTCCGCAATTCCGCCGCCAGCCCATGCTGCTCCGGCATCAGGGGCATCAGCGGGATCGTCTCCCAGCGCTCTGGCCGCTGCCTTCAAAAGGGCGCCTACCTGGGCCGGCGTAAGTCCCGGGTTGTGAGACAACATTAGCCCTATGATCCCTGAGACTATGGGAGCAGCAAAAGAAGTGCCGGTCTCAGCGCCATATATCGCTACTCCTGGTCCTGTGCAACCTTGCACTTGGTTTACGTCCGCTTGTGAACAGACCTGAGTGGAAAAGATATCCACCGCGGGCGCAACGACGTCTATCTGCGGTCCCCAGTTGCTGCCTGCGAATTGTGCCCCGTCTGTCCACCTGCCGACGGGCTGCGAGAGATTTGTCCCGCCCACAGCTATTGTCTCCGGATAGGCGGCCGGGTTTAACACTGTCCCAATGTTGCTGTTGCCTGCCGCGGCAACGATAACAGCGCCAAACTTCTCGGTGGCCTCCTTCACGGCGCTTCTGACATTTTCGTCCTCCTGGGGCTTCAGTCCCCCGTCTGGGAAATTCAGCGGTGGAAAGCCAAGGCTGAGGTTAATTATTTTGGCTCCATTTCTGGCGGCGTATCTGATGCCGTCCGCAATATAGTCGACCTGGCCGTGAAACTCGGCGTCGGCTACGCGTACTGCCATGATACGGCACTTCGGACAGATGCCGGCCATCCCTACTCCGTTGTTGGCAGCGGCAGCGATGATACCGGCCACCATGGTGCCGTGAGTAACTGCAGGATCAGCAACGCCATCATTGTTGTCATCCAGTCCATTACCTACTGAGGGGTCATTGGGCATAATACAAGGCTCGCCATCAGCGGGCAAGTGTTCGTCTTCGCCTTCATTTCCTACCGCGGCTCCCGCAAAGTCGAATCCCAGGACATCATCTATATATCCATTGTTATCGTCGTCGATCCCGTTGCCAGGTATTTCCCCAAGGTTACGCCACATCTGGTCCTGAAGGTCAGGATGAGAGCACAGCACACCCGTGTCTACGACCGCAACTATTATGTTTGGTGACCCGGACTGAAGGTCCCAGGCCTCTGGCGCTCTCACGGCTTCAAGATACGATTTCTGGTTGACGTAAAGAGGATCGTTCGGAACTGCCTGGACGGTCTGTAGGGTGACGCTGCGCGGGGTAGTGGATACTGAAATTTGATCGCTGTCCAAGCGGCCTATCGCAAGAGCGCGAACATTGCTTGATGTACTCATCAAGAAGAGTATGACGACTGCCGCAACCACCGCACCAACCTTAAACTTGCTGCTATTTCTCATAATGGCTCTTACAAGATGACTTGCCTGAGTATAGCATCTGGTCGACGGCACAACAAGGAGGGCTACGATTCCCACTCTGGTCGATACCTTACGATGGGAACGCTAACCGGCTGGACCGACCAGCATTTCTTCCTTCTCAATCCCCGATAGCTGGCCTTGGAGCACCTTAGCCAGTAGCCTAGCGTTGCGCGGTCCCTGGTCATAATTGTTGGTGTTCATGAGCAGATGGATTTCGTTCGCGCCTTCTGCCAGGGTCTTTATCCGCGGCGCCCATTGTTCCAGTTCCTCTTGTTGGTAGTACCAGTCAAACCGCTCGCCGGAAGTCGTGTGTTTCCCCTTCCACGTCGCTGCATTGTGTCCGTGGAATCTGATATAGCCAACATCGGTTGTGGCCTCAGTAACAGCAGACACGCTCGAAGGAAGCCCTTGGGGGATATCTACAGCTACGAACGTTAGATTGTTGGCCCTCAAGAACCTCAGTGTCTCATCTAAGTGGTTGTCATCGGTCCATGCGGGACTTCGGAACTCTACGGCCAAACGAAATCCTCTTAGCTTGTCTTTAACCTCCAGGATATGGTCCAGGTTCTTGGTCGACGGATAGAAGTAGTCCGGGAACTGAAAAAGGACTTGACCAAGTTTTCCTGCTTTCGCCAGGGGTACGACAGCACTCTCAAATCGCATCCATAGGCTGTCCCTTATATGCTGGGGTATATCGCCATAGTAATAGCCGCGCTTCTTTCCCTGTAATGCCGGAAGCTCGTGTTCCAAATCCCTTGGGAAGACACTCCGCTCGGTCCAGTGGCCGGTGAATAGCCTAAAAGCCTTTATATCAATTACAAAATCTTCGGGCGTTCGCTCCGCCCATTTTACGCTGTTGTCCACGCTCGGCAGCGCATAATAGGAGCTATCTACCTCTACGATTGGAAAGTTGGAAGCGTAAAAGCGCAAGCGGTCCTCGGCGGTCATGCTCTTTTTTGGGTAAAAGGCCCCGCTCTCTATCAACGGCTTGTCTGTCCACGAGCAGGTGCCGATCAAGATTTTGGCCAACGCTGCACCTCGATTCGTCCCCATTAGGGCGCTAACTGTGCGTCGATTAAACCACATTGGCTCGAAAATAGATACCAAGTCGGCACTGCCTATCCGCCTTGCGGACTCCGTGCGCGGAGAGGTTCTCGAAGCATGTCCTGAGCTTCGTCGAGGGGGCACGGCCCGCTCCTAGTTCTAGAACCTCACTACAGGTTTCGAGAGCCTCAAGGAACGGGCTGGCTCCTGGGCGGTCAACCGGCTATCCCCAGTTCTTAGCCTTTGGAGCGTAACCGATGCCCCCCAGAGGCTTTACCCAGTCCACAACTACGTTTAGAGTGCCGTCACGCCTGGATACAGTGCCGTGAGCCAGCAGGAAGGAGTTTTTGATATCGTTGCGGTGCTTCTGGTATACCGCGGGCCATACTATCAGTGAGATGTGGCCGTGTTCGTCTTCCAGGGACAAAAACACTACTCCTTTGCTGGTACGGGGTCTCTGTCTTCGTATGACCAGTCCGGCTACTTTTACCTCTGTGCCTTCCTTAAAACCAAGAATGTCTATGCTCTTATGGACGTCTGCGCCAAGATCCTCGCGCACATAGGCCATAGCGTGACTCTTGGGATGCAGACCCAGAGTCCGGTACTCACGATGCATCGTCTCCCAGTCTGTCAATTTAGGTAAGGCCACTCTGTCCTGTTCTACCGGCAATGGCAGCGCTAGCTGCTGGTTAACGGGGCGGTAGCGAAGGCCAACTTCCCACTTCAAAGCCCTCCTATCTTGCTCGAAGCAGTCAAATACCCCAGCATCTACCAGATTGTCCACTGCTTCCCTCAACAATCCCGCGCGCTCCATAAAGTCGCCCAGCGATGTATAGGGGCCTCCAAAGGCCCTTTTCTCTACAATGATCTCGGCAGCGGCCTCTCCCACCGCTCGTACATTGCGGAAACCGAGCCTAACCGAACCGTCCTCAATAATGCTCTTGTCCAGGCTAAGGTTGATATCCGGATTAAGCACTCTAACGCCGTGCCTTTTCGCATCCTCTTTCAGGGTCTCCATATTGTAGAACCCCATAGGCTGCTGATTCATAATGGAGACGTAAAACTCTAACGGATAGTGATATTTGAGCCAGGCGGCCTGGTAAGCCGTCACGCCGAAGGCGTAAGCGTGGCTTTCGGGGAACATATACTCGCCGCTGAACTTGGAGAATATCTTTCCGGCTATCTCTCCGGAGACGCCGCGTTTGGCAGCGCCATCTCTGAACTTCTCCCAGAAAGTCTTGAGCAAGCTCGTGTTGTTCCTTCTGCTAAAGGCTCGCCTCAGTTGGTCAGCCTCTCCGCTGGAGAACCCGGCGACGTCAATGGCTAGCTGGTTCACCTGGTCCTGAAATACTATGGCGCCTAACGTCCTTTCAAGGGCACGTTTACACAGAGGATGGTCGTATGTGACCGGCTCTTTGCCCAGATGTCGCTCCAAATAGATATGGGTAGAGTTAGTTGCGCCTACACCCGGCCTTACCAGTGCCACCTCAATAGCCATGTCCACAAGGTCCTTCGGTCTTATGCGGGTGATGGTCTGAAGCTGAGCGGCAGACTCCACTTGAAAGATACCTATTGTGTCGCCTCGCCAGAGCATCTCGTAAACAGCCTGATCGTCAAAGTCTATCCGTGACAGGTCAAGGTGTTTTTCCTTATGCTTATCGATAAGCTGTACGCACTCCTGCATCTGCGAGAGGGCTCCGAGGGCTAAGAAGTCTATCTTCACAAAACCGGCATCGTCAATGCTGTCCTTATCCCACTGGATTATGTAGCGCCCGTCTATGGCGCCCTTCTGAATAGGCACTAGCTCCGACAGCGGCTTTGAGCTTATGCCCATACCGCCCGGATGCTGTGCCAGGTATTTGGGAAAGCCGTCTATCTCATAGGCCAACTCTGTCAAGTGTCTCCAAACGGGGGATACTACCTTATCCTTGAAACCCGGCATATCCAGCATCTCCTCCGCCAGATCTCTTGCGCTGTGATGCTCAACACCCTTCGCCAGCTTGTCCACCTCCTTTGCAGGCAGCCCCAGAGCCTTACCGAGATCGCGAACAGCACCTTTGGCCTGATAGGTGTCTATCATGCCGGTGAGCGCGGCGTGCTCCCATCCCCATCTCTGATGAACTCGCTTGATAAGCTCTTCCCTAATATTTCGAGCGAAATCCAGGTCTACATCGGGCACAGAGGATAGGTCTTCGTGAAGGAATCTCTCCAGAGAGAGGTTGTACTTGATGGGGTCTATGTGGGAAAGGCCGATAAGATAGCCAATGAGCAGGGCCACCGACGAGCCTCTGCTCCTTCCCGGCGGCTCCTCTTCAAGAGGGGTGTCCGGACTGGCCAGGCCAAGGTCTACCGCAACCTCTTTTCCTAATACCAGGATATCGTGGTAGATAAGGAAGAAGCCATCCAGATCGTGCTTGTGTACCAGTCGAAATTCCTCATCAAGCCGGTCTTTAACTTTGGGCGTAATAGTACCGTAGCGCCTTACGGCCGCCTCATAGCAGAGTTTCTCAAGGTAGGTACCCGGGTTGTAGCCTTCAGGAACAGGATAATCCGGGAACTGGTAATTCAGGTCGGTAGCCAGATTGAAGCTGCATCTCTCTGCTATCTTTACCGTGTTCTCTATAGCTTCGGGACAACCGGCGAATAGGGCTGACATTTGGCCTGTGGACTTCAGAAAGAACTCTGAGTTGGGCCGCCGTTCTCTGTGGGTATCGTCGAGAGTCTTACACTCTCTTATTGCTACGAGGGCGTCCTGGAGCCTGTGGCGCTCACGGATATGGTAGTGTATGTTGTTAGTGGCTACGGCTGGTATGCCGGTATCTTTAGACAGAGCCAGGAGCCTCTTGGTCCTCTCGGTATCGCCGTATACCAGGTTCTGCTGTAGTTCCAGATAAAAGTTACCCTGTCCAAACCATTCCCGGTACTGGCGCGCCAGTCTTCGAGCTTCTGTCCATCTAGATCTCATTAGCAGCTTTGGTACCTCTCCCTTACTGCACCCACTTAAGGCTATCAGTCCCTCGGAATGCTCCGATATCAGGCTGGAGTCAAGCTGCGGCTCTCTGCGGGCGCTGCTCACGTGGGCATGGGAAAGCAGACGGCAGAGGTTGTTATAGCCTTTCGTGGTAGCTGCCAGCAAGGTAAGGTGGTGGCCTCCCGTCAAACTGACTTCTGCGCCGATGATGGGCTTCAGGTCGAAAGCGCTGGCGGTCTTGGCGAAGCGCATAGCCCCACAAAGATTGTCGTGATCCGTAAGAGCCAAGCCAGCATAACCTAACTCTTTAGCCGTCAGCACCAGTTCCTCTATAGAGGATGCGCCTTCCTGGAAGGAGAAGTAGCTGTGGCAGTGCAGCTCCACATAGTCAGTCATAGTTCTGCCTATACCAAAGGCCGCTTAATAGGTCATGAAAGACAGTGAGCTTTCTACCATCCCCTACAATTAGAGAATAATAACAGCGCGAGATAGGAACTGGCCGCCACCATTCATCATCTATGCGCCAGGCGTCGGCTACAGCAGCGGCTATGGGTCTTTGTTCCAAGATCACAGAGGTAGGTGTACCAAGGTTGTCGACGCCAATGGAGACACGAATAGGTTGGTTTAAGGACTTAATTCTATCAGCGCCAGCCTGCGCTCCGGTATCCTTGACCACTGTTCTACCTCCCGTATCTGGTATATCGGGGGATGCTTCCCCATGCTGGCTTCCAGTTGCCTAACCGTTTCCCTTAGCTGCTCGCGCTTGCGGACATCGTAAAAGAGACTGGTCTGCAAGCCTGCCTCACCCGTTAGGCCAGTGAGGGTAACCGTAAGATCTTCGAGCGGGCCCGGCAGCTGTATTCTTTCCAAGAGGTATCTTATGGGCAGCAGCGCCCGCTCCTTACTCCCTGCGGGCTCTTTGAAGGTGATGCGCCGCTGCCATGCCGGGCCGCGAAAGATGCCGGCTTTCAGGGTGGCCGTCCTTGAATAGCGGCTGTGTAATTGCGGCCTGGAGAAGGCCAGACCCAGAAGGACCTCCACAGCATAAAGGATTGTGGAAAGTGTTACCGTGGGAGTGGGGAAAGATAGATGCTCCTCTAACACATCTTCATGCAGCCTCGCCACGGGCCGCCTGGAGTCCATGCCGTTAGAAAGCTGCCATATCAAGCGCCCGTGAACGCCGAACTGGACCATTAGCGCACCTACCGGCAGATTAGCCACCGCTCCCAGGGTATCAAGCCCAAAGTCCCTCAGCCTGGCCTTGATGTTCCGATCTACAGGCAGCAGATCGATAGATACTTCCTTGAGATACGCCTTCAAGTCATCCGGCGCTGTAACCGTCTGGCCGGGCCGCGCCAGCTTAGCTGCTACGTAGGCTGGAAACTTGCCGCCGGCTGTTCCTAAAGCCGGCGTCAGATACTCCGGCGCTGCTCCGATTATTTCATCGGTTAGAGCCTCGTAGCTGTCGTATAGATAATCAAGCCCTTTTAAGTCCAGATAGGCGCATTCAAAGCCATCACCTTCAACTATGGGACTAATTCTCTCCAAATCTTGAAGAAGTTCTCCCTTTGCTGCTTGATACTTGGGTATGTCAGCCTCGAGTAGAGCAGCCTCCTGGCAGATAGAGATGGCTTGCTGCAAGGGCATTCCCGGATACACGCCCCTTTGAGCCGCTTCTGGGGAGCTGTCAAAGACCTCTTTTGATAGAGGGCTAGTTATGATTATGGGCCGATGCGTAAGGGCGCGATCAAGAGAGCGCTCAAATAATGCCGGAAAGTGGTCAGTGAGGAGGCAAGCCACCCTATTGAACCTGCTCATCCAGGACACCTCTATTAAATATTATTAGTTTCATTCTAAATAGCACTGCTGTGCTATTCAAGATGCTAATGACACAAACCGGAGACAGCTGATGGTTGGGGAGTCCAGAGGGAGCACCCTCTGGCGGGGGAATTGGGGGGCCGGCAGTGTCGCCCTCTGACGAGTGTCCCCCAGATACTTTCGCTGCCGGAGTTCATGATAACGCTGTTTTTGGACAGTAGGTACGCGTACATCTACGAAGAGTGCTTGGGTGAAGAGTACGCGGGGTCAGACAGGGAGAGGCATTTTGGCAATATGGAGATGCAGTAGGCAATATTTTGCAGCGTTATCGACAACAGCAAGCACAGGGCCAACGCTTATAAGGATTGTGCTGTGCGCCCTAAATCTATCAGTCCAATAAGGACGCTAGAGCCTCCGCGGCGACGATGATCTTGGGTGTTGCGGGCTGTAGTGACAGCGGAATGCTTTTCGCATGCGGCGGGTTAAATCTGCCTGGATGGCCATAGTCGGTCTGGTCAACTTCTGCCGTGCCTTGTGGGAATTCGAATGTAAAAGACCGTTGCACTACGGCATGAGGAGTGCCGTGGGACGCATGGTACGGAGGAAAGACCGCTTGTTTAATGAGGACACTTAGCTTCTCGGGATTAGCCTCTGCGTCTGTCTGGGCCATTAGATGCCTCTAATTTCTCAGAATATATAGTTACGTAACTTACCATCGATGCAGATAGCCATCGACTTGTAGAGATGCTATATATATCGCGCTGCATCTCGTTCCGCTCATGGTGAGCTTGTCGAACCACGAGCCCTTCTACAAGCCCAGGACGAACCGGTTCTCATTCTTCGTGGGTGCGGGTCGCAACCCGCATGGAGGATTGCTTTGAAAGTGCGGCAGGAGGTTCGGCCTTGCCTGTCCGCCTTGCGGACTCTCCGCAGAGCGGAGTCTCGGAACGGACCGTGCGCGGAGAGGTTCTCGAGGCACCGCCCGAACCTAGTTCGAGGACCTCGCTACAGGTTTCGAGGCCTCAACGAACGGGCTACGTTTGTCAGAACCAGCCGCGTAGCTCACCGTCGTCGGTGCAGCTAGCTGGAGCTACCCTCGTCCTAATAAAGTTCAGGCTCACGGAGGGCGCTGACACGTGTCCAGCCCAATGCTCCTTCTCTCCATCCGGCAGCTTCTGGACCAGATCGCTCAGGCTGGCGTGTATCAAGGTCTCTTCCGGCGCGATGCCGAAGTCCAAAGACCATATCCTGCTGCGGCTGATTCGGCCAATGGTATCGGTCCTGATGACAGAGATATCGGACGCGCCCTTGTACTTGTCCAGCACAGCCCGATCGAACCATATCTGCACCAGGTCCGCATCGCCGCCTTGGAGCATTTTGTGGTACACAATATCCATATAGGGATCACGCACGGAGTCCACGGCGGTGATGTCTCCTGTTATTCCCTTCAAAAATAGCTGCTGCCACCAGCCACAACACGGAAGATTGCAAGCGCAGTAAGGGCGTATAGCAATACGCCTCTACGGACGCTGGCTGAGCATAGCAGTTTGCGTCAGTGTAAAGACGCAAGCGAGTATGAACAATTGTATAAGGCTAACCCTTTTCTATCGGATTACCCACCATGCTGCCCCACTCGGTCCAGGAGCCGTCGTAGTTGCGCACGTTAGGATAGCCGAGCAGGTACTTTAGGACAAACCAACTGTGAGAGGAACGCTCCCCTATCCGGCAATAAGCTGTTATATCTTTGTCGCTGGTAACTCCCTTGCCTTCATAGAGGGTTTTCAGATCATCGGCGGACTTGAAGGTGCCGTCTTCACGGACCGCCTGTCCCCAGGGTATGCTGGCAGCGCCGGGGATGTGTCCTGCCCTTTGAGCTGTCTCTACAAGACCGGGAGGCGCCATTACCTCGCCTGCGAATTCGGCGGGGGAACGCACGTCCACCAAAGCGGTATTTGGCTGGCCCAATTTGTCGGAGACGCTCTTCCATGACGCCCTCAGTGACGTGTCCAGCTCCTTAGCCTTGTAGCTCGTAGGACCGACCTTAGGGGCGTCGGAAGTTGTGGGTTTTCCCTCGTCCACCCACTTCTTGCGACCGCCGTTCATTAGTTTTACCTGTTCGTGGCCGTACATCTTCATCATCCAGAAGACGTAAGCAGCGAACCAGTTGTTGTTATCGCCATAAAGGATGACGTTCGAGTCGTTGGCAATGCCGGACTGAGAGAGCAAGGCCTCGAACTGCTCTTTGCTCAGGATGTCGCGCCGGAGGGTATCCTGAGTTTGTGTGGTCCAGTTCCAGCCAACTGCTCCTGCGACGTGGCCCTGCTCATAGGCGGTGGTATCTACGTCAACCTCCACCAGGCGTATCTTTGGATCATTCATGTGCTCCGCGACCCAGCTGGTCTCTACCAGCACCTCTGGGTGAACATAATCAGCCATTTATCTAGTGCCTCCTTCACGAGATTTTGTGATTCCATTTGTAAATGTCATCCCCAACCCCCCTTGGCAAAGGGGCAGGCCCCTCTGCACTCCCGGTTTAGGTTCTTGGCCCAGCGCTTCTGCTACCTCTGGCGGCGGCTCCTGCGGCTCCTTTGTCATCGTTCTTGTGCAGATAGTCGGCGATAGCCAGGACCAGGTGGCCCATCTTTGGGTGCACCGGCATGATATCTACCGTTACACCCAACTCTTCCCAGGCGCGGGCGCAGACCGGCCCAACGGCTGCTACCGCAACGGACTTGTTCAGGACATTTTGCAATGCCTCCTGTTTGCCAAAGCTCTCTGCAAGTCTAAAGAGGTTGTGTACCTGGGCCTGACTGGTAGCAGCCACCACATGGATCGTCTGCTTCTGTACGTCATCCAAGAAATGTGCCAGAGGCTCGGCGTCGTCCGGCATGTCCCATCGGTATAGCGACACCTCTAGCACCGCTGCTCCCAGCTCTACCAGAGCGTCTCTCAGGAACACATTTGGCTGGCCGTAGTGCTGCATCGCAACGGTCTTACCCCTTAACTCCAGTGGCCTTAACATCTCCAACAGCTCCTGAGAGGTGTTAGGCTCAGGTGGCACCATATCAATTCTTACCTTATACTCTTTAAGCACGGCCACCGGCTTTGGGCCTCTTGCCACCACGGTCATCCTGTCCAGGGCCGCCAGGACCTCCTCGAGACGGCCGTTCCCGGCGGCTGCGCCTAAAAGTGCCCTGGTACCTACACCGGTCAGGAAGATGACTAAAGAAACTCGTCCATCGACGAACTGATCGATAAAAGAGGCAACCTCGCCGCTGTTGTCCAGGGGGACCTCTTTTAGGGCGGGCGCTGAATAAGGGATGCCGCCGTGTCTCGTGATGAGGCTAACCATATCCCCGGCTCTTCGCGCCTCCAGTACGGCTATCACTTTTCCTTCGAGAATACCCATAATAATCCTGATTCCGGGCCTAAGACAGAGAGTCCGCGGCAAGCGTTACATATATACTATACCGCAGACTCTCCTTAATTTTCTATTATGTTCTGTTGACAACAGGCACTAGGTCGGCGTTGCCTGAGGCTCTCGAAGGCACCACCCGCTCCTTTCGAGAGCCTCAGGCAACGGGCTACAGTCTCTCGTTTTCATCCTTCGTGGGTGTCAGCTGCGACTGACATAGGGGATTGTTCGCCGCTTCTGGACTGATATTGCGCGCAGGGTGGCTTCATTTCACGTCCTCACCCTGCCCGCCTGCCATCCTTCGACAGGCTCAGGACGAACGGGAGAGGGAAGAGTAGATGCTAGGCATAGGCTAGACTGCGCACTCTCCTTCGCCACGCTCCAGTTGATAAAGGCCCATGCGCTCCCAATCCTGGTAAAGCTCAATATTTTCAGATACAGGCCCCGCGCCCTTAAACACAGATAGGACATCTTCGAAGGCCTTGTATCCAACTCTGTCGACGAACTTGTTGAAGGGCTCTCCCTCCTGGCGCTGCTGTGTATAGAAGCTTATCACGCTTTCAATTGCATCGGGTGTCCGCTTGGACGGGATTTTGGTGCTCACTCGCTTTGCATACCTGAAATCTGCCCCCTGGAAGTTGCCGCCGATGTAGACCTCGTAGGCCGGCACCTGCTGGCCGCCTTCGCCCTTTACCGCGGCACCCTGCAGGCCGATGTCCGCCACATGGTGGCGGCCGCAGCCGTTGGGGCAGCCGCTTATCTTGATATGCATCTGCCGCACCAGCGGGTCGGTGAACTGTAGGTCAAGCAGGCGCTGGCGAATGGCCCGGTTAGCGCCCATTGAGGCGGTAATTCCGAGCTTGCAGCTATCGGTGCCCGGGCAGGAGGTTGTATCGGTGATCTCGTGTACTCCTCCCTCTCCCAGGTCCATGTTCTGAAGGGCCTGCCACACGTTGAATAGCTCATGCTCCGGCACCCATCTGAACACCAGGTTTTGCTCCGCATTCAACCGGACCGAGCCGTTGCCATAGTCGCGGGATAATTGGGCCAGCTTATAGAACTGGTCGCTGGAGAGGTCGCCCTGAGCAACCTTTACAAAGACCGCATAGTACCCCGGCTGACGCTGCGCCTGTATATTGGTGCTCTTCCAGTGCCGATACGCCGGGTCGCTTTCACCTGGGTTCTTGCTGCCATTGGTATGTGAGTATGGCTCCGGCGTCTTCTCGTACCTGTTAAGCAGATAAGGGGTTGGATCAATAGGCTCCTTCGCCCAGGGCTGCTTTAGCTCCTCTTCCACCATCTCGCGGAAGACGTCAATTCCGACTCTGTCGACCAGAACCTTTATGCGGGCCATCATGCGGTTCTTGCGCAGCTCATCGGAACGGTTGAAGACCTTGAGGACGGCCTCACTAATCCTGAGATACTCCTCGACGGGGACGAACTCATACAGCACAGGAGCGACACGAGGCATGATGGAACTGCCTCCACCCACCTGCATACGGAAGCCCTTTCTCTGGACCCCGTCTATCTCCTTAATCTGAGCCACAAAGCCCAGATCGTGGAAAGAAGCGGTTGCGCAGTCGGAGAGACATGGAGAGAATGAGGTCTTGAATTTCCTGGGCAAGGCCTGGGTAAAAGGCTTTCTAATAAAATACCGAACGTACGCAGAGAGGTACGGCGTTACGTCAAAGACCTCATCGCGGCAGATCCCGGCCAGGGGACAGCTATTGACATTTCTGACAGTGTTCCCGCAGGCCTCTCGGGAGGTAATCCCCACCTTGGCGAGGTCCCACTTCGACTTGGCGGAGTCCTCTAAAGGCACGTGGTGATATTGAATATTCTCTCTGGTAGTAATGTGGCCCTTGTCCAAAGGCGCATAATTACGGGCCACGTCACCCAGGACCTCCATCTGGCGGGCGCTAAGTATTCCTCCGGGGACCTTCACCCTGATCATCTGAGCGTCTGCTTGGCGCTGTCCGTAGACACCCTCCTTCAACCGGTAGGCCTGGAACGCCATGGGGTCGTTCTCACCCTTGAGGAACCTGCCGGACTCCGCATCAAAGGCCTCTAATTCTTCTTCAACTATCGGAACGACACCGGTCTCTTCTATTTCGATCTTCATGAAGACCCCCTGGTTATTTCTATATTGTTGATTAGTATTATTAGGTTTCTTAAGATTATAAATCAACCTTTGTGGATTATCAACAACCGTTGGTATAGACTGTTTCGTAGCAAAAGTTGGTCCTCACGGAGAGCACAAATGGGAGAGAGCACCTGCATCTTTTGTCGGATCGGCGCCGGCGAAATCCCCGCTCAGTTCCTGCATCAGGATGACACGGTCATGGCGTTCCGTGACATCAGCCCTAAGGCTCCTACGCACGTGCTGGTGGTCCCAAGAGAACATATACTGTCGCTGGCGCATATAACGGGTGACCATGGCCCCCTGCTCGGACACATGATAGAGGTCCTAAACCAGGTAGCAAGCGCGGAGGGGCTGAGCGGACGCGGCTATCGTGTCATAGCCAATATCGGCGCAGACTCCGGTTCTGAGGTGGACCATCTGCATCTGCATTTAATGGGTGGCCGCAGGCTGGGCAGCATGGGCTAATGCTCAGGTGCCGCCCATAACCTGTAGGGTAGACCTGCCTGCCGAATGTGCGTGTCTACCCGATCCGAAGGGTGCACGCCCAGGTGCGCCGTTACCTGTAGGGGTAGACCTGTGTGTCTACCCAAAGGAGGAGCTTAGGTATGCCCAGTGAACGTATTCCGCGGCAAGTAGATGGTTACTTAGACCAAGCCGAGGCAGCAGCTGCACAACTGGACTGGGGTGAAGTCCGCAGCAGAGCACAGGCGGCGCTTGACGTCGATCCCGAGAACGCGGACGCGCTGACCTACCTCGCCGCCGCAGAGCGGGCCTTGGCGCGAACCGAGCAGGCCCAAACAGGACCTGAACCTACAGCCGAACCCGCCTCACCCGAACCCGCGCCCACCCAAAAACCAGCACGCGTCCAACCCACCTCCTTCGTCAACGGCCGCTACACGGTGATACGCTTCCTCGGCGAGGGCGGCAAGAAGATAGTCTATCTGTGCAAGGATACCCTCCTCAACAGAGAGGTCGCCTTCGCGTTGATAAAGCTGGAGGGGCTTGACGAAGTGG
>SHYC01000030.1 GCA_009693005.1 Dehalococcoidia bacterium
TGGTAGGTCGCTCCTAGGCCATTCCTAGCTCCGGCAGAGAGCTTGCCACTTTGCAGGTGCGATGAAGTGACGCACAGGTCCCTAACACCGCGCCTGACGCCTTGAGAAATTGCGTCTTGCCTTTCCTTGCCGGTTTCGATGTTGCGGAAGCGTATCTCCGCCACGTTCTTTTATAAATCATCTCGCTCGCTGGTTTCGGTAACAGTTATCATGAGCCTGATCGCGGAATTGACTCCCGTGAACATTAGGGTTAAAATCCTTAAATGAGAGTTCGGGGGTCAGAAGCAAGAACTTTGGACGCCTCCCGAACAACTGCTCATTATTTCAAGCAAAACACTAGGAGCATCTATGGTCTCCTCTCAGTTCTTTAATTATCCCGACACGCAGGTCAACAAGTCGGCCGCATTTTTGGCAGGTCTTCGTGACGACGAAGTGAAAGCGGTGCTTGGGTACATGCAGACCCTCCGCTTCCGTAAAGGCGAGATGGCGCTGCGTTACGGGGATAACGACAATAGCTTCTACATCGTGGTTACCGGGCAGCTTGAAGTATTAGTTGCATCACGTCGAGGACCGCGGCGGGTCAGCCTGATGGACCCCGGGGATATGTTCGGGGAACTGGCATTCTTTGACGACCAGCCCCGCTCGGCCGATATTCGGGCCCTGGAGGACTCGGAACTTACGGTCATGACCAGTTCCGGATTCGACCGGCTGCGCGTGGCCCGTCCTCAACTGGCGTTGGCCATCGTACAGGACATGGGCAGGGTCCTGAGCCTGCGCTTTCGCGATCTCAACCGCCGGTTAATCGCCCTCGACAAGCTCTGAAGCCGGAGGGCATAGGGAGGCATTCTGGGTACTTCGCTATTCAAATCATATCTGGAACTCCCCCAACTCTTGCCTCCGCGGGTCTGGCGGGTCTTGCGCTGGCTGGTGGTTGCCTGCGCCCTTGGACTGGTCTACTTGGCGATAGTCTGCCCTGCACTAGCCCTCAGGTTGTTTTGGGGCATATTCGTGCCGATTCTCCCCCTCTCCTTCCTCGTGGCGCCCGGACTTTGGCGGAATGTTTGTCCGTTAGTGTCACTTAATCAGATCCCTCGAACTGTTGGATTTACGCGAGGGCTAACTATCCCTCCTGAGGTCCAGCGTTTCGCACCGCTCGTTAGCGCCAGTTTGTTCTTTCTAATCATACCTATGCGAAAGGTATTGCTGGACGCCAACGGGTTGGCTCTGGCTATTTTGATCCTGACCCTGCTTAGCCTGGCTTTCTTGGGAGGCGTGCTGTTTAAGGGCAAGAGTGGGTGGTGCACTCAGTTCTGCCCCATGCTGCAGGTAGAGCGCTTGTTCGGTCAGAGTCCGCTGGTGGTTGTGCCCAACGGCCACTGCAGCCCCTGTGTTGGATGCAGCGTAAACTGTCATGATTTCAACCCGACCGCCGGCTATCTTGCGGACCTCTACGATGAAAACCCACACCTTGGCACCAACCGCAAGCTCTTTGCAGGGGCCTTGCCCTGGCTGACCTTAGCTTTTTTTACACAGCCCTATCTCAGTGAGGTCAGCGTCGCGGGTGTCGCCCAAACGTACGCTTACATACTGTTCTTTGCGGCCGCCGGTATTGGGATATTCTTCGTCCTGAACGAGGTCATTGGCGTAACCAGCCAGCGACTTATTCTTTGGCATGCAACCGCGGCTATAAATCTGTATTACCTGTTCGCTGTACCACTTATTTTGGAACGGTCTGGGGTTACGCCGTGGCTACAGCAGGGCATCGTCATGGCCCCATCGGTCAACTTGCCGGCCTTTTTCGGGTCTCAGATCACACCGGCGCTGCTGCCGCAGTTCCTGCTTCAGGCCGGGGTCCTCGCGATTTCCGCCGTCTGGTTGCGCAGGGCGCTGCCCCGGGAGCGAGCATTCCTTTCGGTGGGGAATCTTGCCCCTGCCAGAGCTTCGGAGTCGGTGGTCCAGGCTGCCCGCCAGGCCGGGGCCGCAAAAGTGGAAGTGCAATTCCAGTCGGGCCCCACGGTGCTGGCCGAGTCGGGAGATTCCCTCCTTGCGCTGGCCGAAGCTAATCACGTCGCTATCGATGCCGGCTGCAGGCTTGGCATGTGCGGCGCAGACCCCATCGCGATACTGGCCGGGGCAGAGAGCCTGTCTCCGGCGCTTCTTGCCGAACAGTCTACGCTCCAACGGCTGGGACTGGGCCCGGCGTACCGTATGGCTTGCTGTGTCCGAGTGCACGGGCCAGTAACCGTGGCAGTTGCCGATCCGTCCGCCCTCATGGAGGAGGCGTCTGCCCAGTCGCCTGAGGCGACCGCAGAGGAGCAGGAGTTGGCGCGCGATGGCCGGCACATCGTCGTCATCGGCAGCGGGGTGGCAGGAATGACTGCGGCCGTGGAGGCCCGGCAGCGGCTGCCCGGTGCAGAGGTCAGCCTGATCGGCGGCGAGTCTTACGAGCCGTACAACCGGCTTAACTTGGGCAAGCTGGTAAACGAATCCGTTGCCATCGAGAAGCTCTACCTTATGCCGCGAGAATGGGCTGCGGCCAAGCGCATCCGGTTCCTGAAGGGGGTCCGAGTCACGGCTATCGACAGAGCGGCCCACCAGGTGGATACCGAGCTGGGCGAGACGCTGCCCTACGACCACCTAATTCTTGCCATGGGCGCGCGCAGCGCTGTTCCGCCGACCCCCGGCTTTGGGACCCCCGGCACGTTTGTGATGAGGACCATGGATGATGCAATCCAGCTCCAGCAGTACATACGCAACCGACGGGCTCGGCGAGCCGTCGTAATCGGCGGCGGACTCCTCGGCCTCGAAGCCGCGTATTTCATAAGCCATATGGGCGTGCACGTGTTCGTCCTGGAGCGGGGTGAGTGGCCTCTTAGCCGTCAGCTCGATCAACCTGCGGGTCGATTGCTCGAGCGCCTGATGAGCGGGATTGATATCGAGATCGTCACCCGCGCCGAGGTACAGAGCATCATGGGCCCGGACATTGTCACCGGAGTGGAGCTGAAGGACGGCCAGACTATCCCAGCCGATCTCTGCCTCGTGGCCGTGGGAATTGAGCCCAACAGCGAACTGGCCCGTGAGGCCGGCCTGGAGGTCAATCGCGGTGTGGTCGTAAACGACCATATGCAAACATCGGACCCAGCCATTTTCGCCGCCGGGGATGTCGCTGAGCATAACGGCCGGGTCTATGGTCTCTGGCCGGCCAGCCTTGAGCAGGCCCGCGTGGCGGTGCTCAACGCCTGCGGAGGCGATATCGTGTACGAGGGCGTGGTCCCGCCGGCCAAGCTGAAGGTAGCTGCCTTTGACCTTCTTTCCGTTGGCGAGATCACGGCCAAAGGGGATGACGGTCATGAGATCGTGCTGGAAGACTCGGGTGGTGGACGCTATCGTAAGTTGGTCCTTAAGGACGGCCGGGCACTGGGCGCCATACTGATAGGCTATACAGAACTGGCCGACAGTGTGTGCTTAGCGGTTGAGTCAAGACAGGATGTTCGTGACGCACTCCCCGAGCTGGAACAGGGCGACTGGTCAGCCTTGGGTTCGACCACTCGTGCCTAAGGGGAGGCCGGACGTAGTTGGTCCACCGCAAAAGTAAGCTAACACCAGGATACACGATGTCTCCCAAGGTGGTTTTCAGACAGTTCCGTTTCCCGCTGCCCACGCGCGTTCTTACCGCCATGGTCACGTTAGTCGTTTTTCTTCACCTGGCCGCTTGCGCTCCAGCCGCCGCAGTTACAACTCAAACACCGGCGGGGACCGCGACCGGGATTGCGGCGCCGAAGTTCGCTCCTACCCCATCGGCGCCCGGCGGACTTACCCCCATCCTGCCGGCATCCGACATGGCGGTGGGCAGGGATCAGCGCTTCACGCTGGCCCTTCTCGATTCGGAAAACCGGCTGATTTCGGACGCCGGCGTCGAGATAGCCTTCTACAAGGTTACAGGCCCGAACCAGGTTCAGGCCCGCTACCGGGCGCCGGCCGCGCTCTTCAAGTACACTGGTGAAAGCGAAGGCGGCATCTATGTCGCAAGGGCAAACTTCGATGAATCCGGCGAGTGGGGGATTGTTGCAAGTGTCAGACGGCGAGGCCAGTCGGAGATTCAGGTTGAAGCCGGGTTCAAGGTCAAGGAGCGCAGCGATACACCCGCGATTGGAGATCCCGTTCCAGCAAGCCAAACTCCAACCGGCGTCAAACCGCAGGACATTGAGGTCTTTTCATCGGCTCGCCCCGTTAATCCGGCGCTCTACCGCGTGTCCATTGCCGATGCTCTTCGTCAAGGAAAGCCCCTCGTGGCGCTCTTCGCAACTCCGGGGTTCTGCACCAGCAGGACATGCGGCCCGAACTACGAAATCTTTGGGATGCTTCAGCAGGAATTTGGCGACCGGGCGAATTTTGTCCATGTCGAAACATTCAAGGGTGGAAAACCACCGGACGTGGCCCCGATTGTTGGTGAATGGGGACTCCCAAGCGAGCCGTGGGTGTTCATCGTAGGCGCCGACGGCCGGCTGCGGGACAAATTTGAGGGGTCCATAACTGTAGAAGAGGTACGACCACGTCTCGCCGCCATACTGTCTGGTTATTAGCGCTTCTTCTTCTCATTCTTGCCTGTAAGGGACCTGATAAAGGGCCGGAGCTAAGACAAGTGAAGGGAGTGCTTGTCGACGTTCAGGCCCGCAGTATCACCGACGCGGACAGTATCACCTTACGGGACCAGGCCGGGAAGGTGTATCTCTTCCGTGTGAGTCCTGGAGTCACGCAAGACCCCGATCATCCCACCAACGCCTCACACCTGCGAGCGCACATGGCGCAGGGCCAGCCCGTGATTGTCACCTATGAAGATGCCGTAGCGGGGCTGCTAGCCGTTCGCGTTATCGACGCCGCACCCGGCGGGTGACATCGAAGTGTATCATTAAACCCTCGCGCCGATAACACGGGTTGGTTGAACGAACTGAGCGTTTATGGATTACCAATCCCGATACTAATCCTCCCATTATCGCCACCTGCATACCACAGCACCGGCCTACCGCCTTCAAAAAGGGCGGCAGCGGTGAGAAGTCGTCCTTTGTCCCAGTTGCCGGCGGATAAGAGGACTGGGACTTCTTTCTTGCGCCAGGTGATGCCGTCGCCGGAAACGGCGTAGCCTATGGCCCAGGCGGGGGCGCCGGTGTACCACAAATGGTAAGAGCCGCCGCTGTAGAGTACGCTGGGGGCCAGGACCTTCTCTTCATCCCATGCTCCCGTGCCTCCCGGGATCAGCACCGGATTGCGCTCGTCCTTTGTCCAGTTGATCCCGTTCCTGGAGGTGGCGCGGCCGATGCGCCAGACACCCTTGCTATCCAGCCCCTGGTACCACATATAGAAGGTGTCCTGGATGTATATGACGCTGGAGTAGGCTGCGCCAGCCTCGTCCCACGAGCCTGGACTTCCCCCGTCCATTATCGGGTTGCTGGCGCTTTTCTGCCAATTCACGCCATCCGGCGATATCGCCAGCCCGATACGCCATATTTTTCCGTCAAAGCCAGAATACCACATCCAGTACTCCTTATTGTCACGCAGAACGCGGGGGTCATGTACGCTCACGCCGTCCCATTCGCCTTGCGCTCCAGGTGTTAAGACTGGGTTGGCCGCATCTTTTGTCCAGGCGCGGCCGTTACGGGAGCTGGCTGCTCCTATACTCCAGCCCGCGTAGGGATCGCTGCCGGTTGTGCCGTCGTACCACATCATGTGGCCGCCGTTGACCTTCAGTACGCTGGGCGCGTGTATGCTGTAGGAGTCCCACGTCCCCAACGCGCCTGGCTCCAAAGATGGGCTCGAGGCGTTGGCGAACGTATAGTTTGAGAGATCGAGGGGGCCTCTTGGCGGAAATATTGCCGGGAGCATCATGAAGACGGCCCAGAATGCTATGGCTATGAGGATGGGGATGAATATTCCGAAGCGTTTTATCAACATATAATAGACAATAGTCCTCTATGCGTAAATTACACCTTGAGTGATGAAGGTGATTTCAACCACAAAAGCTCTTGAAGGAGGTCTCCTTCGTGAGCCGCTCCGAGCACGGAGTCCGCAAAGCGGGCAAGACAGGCGATGTATCCCTTAGGTACTAGCACCTACTATCTAAAATCAGCGTCATAATGAACTTCGTTAGCAGGGTTCTCAACCGACGAACCATCCCCCAGTGCCCCCGCCAAAGGGCTGTGCCCTCTGAACTCCCCCATGTGGACGTTACGCTGATTTATGAAAGTGAGTACTAGAATCAGTTGGACACCCCTTACAACCCCTGCCAGAGGGACTCCGTCCCTGCTGTATGTCTAATGCGGCATCAAGCAGCGATAGGGTGTTTAATAAACGATAGAACCTCCGGACTCCGGACTTCCTTTTTTCAATCGAGCAATCAAGAACAGGTGGCCTCGTGTTCCTTTCGGAAAGGCTTGATCCAGCAGAGCCGCGAGTCTGAGTATTAGCCTGGCCGCTGGCGGAAAGAGTCGCCATAGGAGCCATATTGGTATGTACAAAAGGCGGAAGAACGGCTCGTTCCACTGGATTATTGTTACCGGCATGTTCTCCGGAAGCAGTTTGGTAAGCTCTTCGGCCGTGTAGCCGGGACGTACGTGGCCCCAGCTTTTGTGCAGAGTGTTGGTGATAAAGGGTGGAAAGGCGGTGAAGTCCCTGCTGGGGACGCTCATATACAGAGCGCCGCCCTCCTTGAGGCTCCCGACGATCGATCCCAGCAGCTCGCTGTCCCTTTGTTCATGTTCTGCAACGTCCATCAGGAGTATAGCATCGAAGCTGGACTCACGGAAAGGAAGACGGCGCCCATCTCCCAAGACCATCGGCGCGAAGTGCTCTGCTGAAGGAGCAGGCTCAAGGTCGATCCCTAGCTTTATCCTGGCTCTGCTGAGGGCTACCAGATAGCCGTCGAATGCGCCCACCTCCAGAACCGCCTCTCCTTGTGGCAAGATTCCGAGGCGGGACATGACGCAGGCCCTATAATAGCTGCCCAGACGCACCGGCAGGCTCCATATAGGTTTTGGAAGATACGCGCTTTGCGGCTTTCACGACAAGTGTTCCGCCAAAGGGGTTTGACCATAGCTCCACCACTTCCATCACGGGCAGGTCGCATGCCTCTACCACTTTGATGAGTATCTCTGAATGAAAATACGCAGGACCAACGACCCGCAGCGGGACCGGCATCCAAGCCGGCGCTCTACTGCGCAGCCACCGGAATGGGTCTCTCAGGTTTGTTGTTATGCACAGAGCGCCGTCCGGTTTCAGGACCCTCCTTATCTCCTTGACGGTGCCGGCTAGCTGCTCTTGGGACAGGTAGTCTACAACGCCCGAGCAGATTACTACATCAACGGAACTGCTCTTTAGGGGCACAAAAGCAGCACTGCCCTGCACAAGCCGGCCCCATGGCTGCCCGGATATTCTTGCCTGCGCATGCTTCAACATAACCTGAGAGAGGTCTACTCCGTACCAGAAGGCCCCGTTAGACAGAATGTCTCCGGCGTATTCTCCCGGCCCGCAGCCTAAGTCCAGAACGGTCTGTCCTGGCTGTGCGTCTGCGAAGGACAGGACGGCCTTCTTCCTTGCCCGCAGGGACTCCGAGATGAAAGGCCGCCCTGTGGGTGTAGTTCCGTTATAGTAACCGTCCCACTCACGGGCTTCTCTATCGAACTTTCTTGCGAGGATTTTTTCCTTGCGCTTATCTGGTGCGCCATCCAGCAGCTCTCTGGCAATAATGGCGTTGCTGACCGCCTTCCTCTCAAGCTCGGGGATTACCGAGTCCAGGTGAGCAGACAATACTTCCCGTTTCATCCAGGCGTCTTTCACCATAGGCCAGAGTCTATCAAAGAATGCGCGCTCAAAAGGTAGGCTGTACTCCGGCAGGCCAAGGGCTGTCATGAACGACTCTCCTTTGCCGCTGTAGCTGATGGCTATGGCCGGGGTCCCCGCGGAGCAGGCCAGAATAACGGAGTGAGTGCGCAGGCCGATGACCAACGCCGCTTCGCCCAGAAGCGCTTTCAGCTCAAATGGATGGTATCTGCCTCTTAGTACCAGCCCCGACTCACGCTCTGTCATCATACCCAGCACAGTCTCGGCTATCGCTTCGTCGCCCTGATCGTCGCCTGGGGACATTGGTAGAAAAAGCACCTGGGCCTTCAGTTGGGATGCAATCTGGTCCGCAAGACGCGCGATGTCTGATAGAAATCGCGCGAAGCTTTCTGAATGGCCGGTTGGCCAGCGGCCAGCCTTAGCGTAGACGCTCACCGGGAGGAAGTTGCTTTTATAATGGCCCCAGCGTCTTAAGGCTAGCACAACGAAAGGCCGCGTGAGTCCTTCATACCGCATGATCGCCTCTGCTCTCTCCGCTGAGGCGGGCTTGAGAGCGATGGCTGGGTCTGCCGTAACCTGAATAGCCGCTTCGTTTATCCCTAGGTCTTTCAACTGATCGTAGGAATACCTGTCTCTCACGGTTATTGCGTCCAACGAGCCGACGACAATCCCTGCAAGAGTTCGGCTGACGGGGTCGGTGATGGGCCCAACACCCTGCGCGTAGCATATTACCTTTTTATGCATCAGCTTTGCAGTCAGAAGCAGACATAACTGCAGAAGAAGGAAAGTCTTGCTGGAGGCATTTTGCAGCAACTGTCCTCCGCCCCAGACCAGGAGATCACACTCGGCCAGAGCTTTCAGCATGCGGGCCGGCGTACGTTTTATAGACGGGACGTTGTGAGCCTCTGTGGTCTCCCCGGGACGCGCGGATGTGACCAGAAGCTCGGCCTCCGGAATTGTCTCCTTCAGGGCTGCTATTGTCGCCGACAGGATCGCGCTATCTCCCAGGTTGGCCCAGGAATCGCCGCCCCAGATCAGTATGCGCTTCATTTACTTTGAGAACCTAAAAGCGTACTTTGAGCTTAGGGCCTGCTGGAACACGTTTTGGAAGCGTAGGGCGGTGTTTCTCCAGGTAAGCTCATTTTCTGCGATACGGAGGCTCTGCGCGGCCATTGTTCTTCGCATCTCATCGTCCAGAATCAGGGTCAGGATAGCCTCTGCCAGTTGTTCGGAGTCCTTCTCGTCCACCAGGAACCCGTTTACTCTATCTCTTACTACCAGCGGAAGGCCGGCGACTCGGGTAGCCACTACCGGCTTTCCTGCCGCCATTGCCTCCAGCACCACCGTTGGAAGGCCATCCACGTTCCCGGAGCTGTCATGAATGGAAGGGGCTACAAAGAGGTCGCACATGTTGAGAATAGCGGGCATCTCGTTCCACGGTATTAGGCCCGGAAACCTGAAGGAGGACTCGATACCCAAGGTCCTGGTCAGGTCTCGCAGGTACGGCAGTTGTTCCCCCTGTCCCGCAATGACAAAGACAGTATCCGGCAGCTTTCGTAGCACATCCGGCGCCGCCCGCACAAGGTATTCAAAGCCCTTCTTCTCTACTACTCGTCCTGCCGCCAGCGCCACAGGCCTTCCACTGGAGATATCCAACGTATGTCGCCATCTTACGCCGCTTCCAGCTTTGAATATGCCGGCGCGTACGCCCCACGGGATCACGTGAACTGAGTCTGGGGCTGCGCCTAAGGCCATGGCCCCGTCCTTCATCTCTTCACTGCACGCTGTAATCCCCGCCGATTTGGCGAAGCTGACCCTGGCTGCCAGTGAAACCATGAAAGAGCTTCTTGCCAGATACATGTCAGAGCCATGGAGGGTAGTAACAATGGGAATTCCGGCGCGCCGGGACGGCAGCAGGCATAGTGGGGTGTTTGGGACTACCCAGTGAGAGTTGATGACATCGAAGGACTTCTCACGGCACAACCTCAAGAGTGCCAATGAGCCGCAAAGCAGGTACAATGGTATTAGGAAATAGCTCCTGAGCTTGAGTTCGCGATCGTTTATCATGGCTTCTGCGTAGCCCATACGGTGAAGACGCTTTAGAGGAGCGAACCTAAAATGCGTGACCGGTATTTCAGCCTCGAATTGTGGCGCTACTAACGGGCTGTACGGTGCCAGAATATGTATTTCATGCCCCAGGTCGTGCAGCTCCTCAGCGAGAGACCGCACGAAAACTCCGGCTATATCACCATGAAAGCGTGGATAAGAAGAGGCTACGATACATATCTTCAATGCTATACTCTTGCCAAGGCTAAGACCAATCATAAGGTATCCTCATTAAGCGCGTCAAAAGCGGCGTTGGGATTCTCTGTAGCAGATTACGCCGGGGATGTCACCGAGCACAAGCGAAGTCTGTCTGCCGAACTGCCCGTAGTGAACCTGTGGAACTATTCTAGTGAGCTTGTCGAACCAATGGAGGGATGCATTGATTACTGAGAGAAGTAAAGGGCTGTTTGATATGGCAAAGCTTGACGCGACAAGGCGCAATCATGGCCTGGAGCATGCCACCGTTACGGTGCTGATGGAAAAGATAGGTTTTACGCGCAGGATAGCCGGACGCTCTACCTCCAGCGGCTTCCACATAATCGGCAATATATCTACTGAAGAGCTGTCGGATGCCGTGGACGAGGCCCTGGGGAGGATGCAGAAAGGTGAGGCCAATCTGGCGGTATCACCATTCTGTGGTACCAATCTGGCGGTGTCGGGTATCCTGTCGGCCCTTGCCGTGACGGCAGTAATAGGCAGCAAAAACCGGCTGGCAAAGCTGCCTAATGCCGCGTTGGCCGGTATGCTGGCCGTTATCGCCGGACAGCCTCTGGGGGCTTTGGTACAAAAGTACGTCACCACTAAAGCAGACGTCTACAACCTCCGCGTGACCGGAATATCCAGGAAAGGGTTTGGCCCCCTGACCATTCATAAAGTAGATACAGTTGCTTATTAGATATTTTATACACAGATGATGAGGTTGCCACGGCCGGCCTGGAACGGCCCTACGATCGTCCTTGCCAGCAGCTAGAGGCACTAAGGGTATGAAAATGCCGTTCGCCCTGAGCTTGTCGAAGGGCTTATGGCGGGACAGGCTCACCACGAGCAGGTAAGACACCGGTGTCGTCGAGCAATAACTTGTATTTGATCTAATATTGGGATGTCGACGCTATCGCATAACATCTCTTAAGCGCAGCAGCGCTTGGATGATGACAGCCCACATCAGTGTTATGCAGAGACTTACGGCAGGGTCCAGCCAGTTGATCCCAAACCATAGGTATAAGAACATTGCCGGATACACGATAAGATACGATTTGATTGCGAGCGGCACTGATCTTTCAAAGTAGTTTGCGATATAAAGAGAAAGATTGAAGGCTACGTAGGTAAAGGCGTATAACACACCTAAGAGAGGACTCAGCGCTCCCACGGCTGCCAGCCCTGCTATGGCCAGGGTCTCTCTAGTATGATCGCAGAGCTGGTCGACCAGCGCTCCGAAGCTGGACGCCTTACCGGATGCTCGGGCCAGGGCACCATCTATTCCATCTACAAAAAGTGTAAGGATGAACAGCGCAAAAGCCCAGCGGGGGTACTCCTGGACCAGCAGGATGAATACTACGCCTCCCAATATCTGGGATACCGATACGGCGTTAGGCGGCACTCCCAGCTTTTTTAACACGCTGACCAGCGGCGCGGTTACCCTTGCAAACTGAGCGCGAAATGGGCCGATTATTTTTCTTTCGAATGCTGAATACGAGTCGCTTTTCACCGCAGATACCCTTAGATACAGGAAATGTACGTAACGGGCGGTTGGGCGTTGCCTGAGGCTCTCAAAGCACGTCCTGAGCTTCGTCGAAGGGGCAGTGGCCGTTCATTTCGAGAACCTCAACGAAGAGGCCGACAGTTACGTTCATCGTTTACTGTCTAGGCACAACCGCAATACTAGATTCTCCCGTTCAAAGATAACATAGAGGTACAGTGTGGTCTATCTGCTATACGGCGATGATGATTTTTCAATCAAAGAGGCCCTTGATGACATAAAGGCCTCATTGGGCGATAGGGAGACCATTAACCTGAACACCACCGCGCTGGACGGCAAGACTGTAAGCCTGGGCGAACTGCGGGCGGTGTGCGACACTATGCCCTTCATGGCCTCCACCCGCCTTGTGTTAGTGCATGACCTGTTGTCCAGATTCGATCCAAGGCCCAGAGACCCTCGAGCCGGAAGCGGCAAAAGCACCGCGAACGAGGCTTGGACCACTCTACCCTCCTACTTAGCCGGCATACCCGATACTACTACCCTCGTGCTGATAGACGGTGCGCTCGTTCCACGCAACGCGATGCTGCCCCAACTGCGCTTGGTGGCAACAATCAAGCAGTTTCCAGCACTCCGCAGCGCAGAACTGGAGAAGTGGGTAAGAAATAGAGTATCCGTCCTTGATGGTAAGATAACCACTGGCGCAGTACGCCTGTTGTGTCAACTGGTTGGAAACAACCTCTGGGCCTTACGCTCAGAGGCCGAAAAGCTCGTCCTGTACTGCCAGGGTGGGGAGATTCAGGAAAAGGATGTACAAACCGTGACAACCCAGGCCAGAGAGATAAGCATTTTTACTATGGTCGATGCAGTAGCAGAGGGAAGTGTGGCCCAGGCGGTGAACGCCCTTGAAGAGCTGTTTGACAGCGGCGCAGCTCCGCTGTACGTACTTTTCATGGTCACGAGGCAGTATCGACTCATAATCCAGATGCTGGAGGCTCGGCAAGAGAAGGCAGACCTGAACACCGTGGGTAAGACCCTGGGTATAAACAACGACTTTGTCTTTAGAAAGACGCGAGAACAGGCCGGCCGGTACAATATGGCGCAGTTACAGGAGGTCTACCGGCTTTTGCTTGAGGCCGACGCCTCCATCAAGAGGGGCCAGCTGCCGCCCGAGGTCGCTCTGGAGGCCCTGGTGCCGGAGTTGTGCGGGATTGTCAGGTCGCCACAGCGAAGATAGGCCCTAGTGCAAAGGTGCTCAGTTCGCGCCTTAACAAGCTCACATTGACAATAAATAGGACGCTGTGATATTTTACACCGGTCTATGAATATGACTACCTATAAACATTCCATCTGTTTTTGAAAATAGGAGACAAGATGGTTGAAATACGAGGACAATTTGTGACAGCGGACAAGGCAGCGGAGTTGCTTGAAATCAGCAAATCCACCCCCTGGCGCTGGATTACATAGGGAGACATACCAGCGTACCGCTTTGGTCACCGCCGGGTCCTTATAAAACAGAAGGAGCCGGATAAGCTCATCACGCCTGTCAGATGGGAGAAAGGAGGCCGGATGGGCGATAAAGAAAGGGAGCGGCTCTCGCGCCCTTTGACTGAGGAGGAACAACAACGTGCCGTGGCGGTGCTGGCTGAGGCCGAGCAGCTCTCCCAACACATCTTAGAGCGGCGTGAGGGAGCGCCTTTTCCTTCCTCCTGGAAGGACTTGGACCAGGCTAGGGATGAACGGACCAGGCAACTTCAATGATAGTAGTCGACGCCAGTTTGGCGGTTAAGTGGGTTCTACCAGAGGAACACTCTGATAAAGCCAGGAGCTTTACCGTGCTGCGACGCAAGCAGGTGAGCAGCTGGTAGCTCCACCACTGCTTGCCATTGAGGTTGTCAATATTCTCCGCCGGAAGATGCGGGGGGGCGCAGCCTTCACTGACATTAGAAGAAGCAGTGCAGCTCTTAGAGCAGTTTCTGGCCCTTCCCGTGGAGTTGGCCGCTCCTCACTTACTTCACCAACCTGCCTTGGAGTTGGCAGACGAATATGGCCTTTCCGCCGCTTATGATGCTCATTATCTGGCTTTGGCTCAGTTGCTACGCTGTAGTTTGTGGACGGACGACAGACGGATGATACGAGCTTGGCGAGGGAAGCTTCCCTTTGTCAGGTCAATCGGAGAATATGAGGAAGGGGAGAGTCTATAAAGAAACAGAGTTTAACCTCACCAAGCGTCTTCAATGCCGAGGTACCTTTATCACAATGATGACTGACATCAAAGCGAACAGCACTACGGCGGCAGGCCAGCAGAACCAGCGCAATGCCATCCACGTGTCTTTGTGCAAGGCCACACTCAGTTGAGGCGCATCTCGCCCTCGTCATCACCACTAGTGGACCATTGGGCTGTAGCAGGCCACGTAATGGTTTTCCTCTATATGCTCCAAGGCCGGCATTAGGCTCGTGCGGCAGACCGATCTTGCTTTTAGGCATCGCGGGATGAAGGGACATTCATCGGGCAGGTCTAATGGATTAGGTGGCGCGCCCGGTATGTTGTGCAGGGCGCCCCTTTCTTCATTTATGCGAGGGAGCGCCTGCATGAGCGCCCAGGTGTAGGGATGTGTGGGCCGCGCGAAGATATCCTTTACGTTTCCGTACTCCACTATGTAACCGGCGTACATCACCGCTACCTGGTCTGCCATCTGGGCCACAACGCCCATATCATGAGTAATCAGGATGACGGAGGTCCGTTGCTGCCGAGTCATATCCTTGATCTGACGCAATATCTGCGCCTGGACTGTTACATCCAACGCAGAGGTAGGCTCATCAGCTATTAGCACCTGCGGGTTAAGCGCCATGGCTATGCCGATCATCACCCTCTGACACATCCCGCCGCTGAGCTGGAAGGGATACTGCGAGGCTATGCGCTCCGGGTCAGGCAGGCCCACGCTCCTCAGGACATCCAGCCCCCTAAGCCGCGCTTCCTTCTTGGACATGTTGATATGTGCTTGTAGGAGCTCCTCCACCTGGGTGCCAATAGCTATGACCGGGTTCAGGCCGGTTATGGGGTCCTGGAATATCATCGAGATATCCTGGCCGCGTATTCCGCGCAGCCGGTCTGCATCCATCTTCATTATGTCTGAGCCATTGAGATACATCTCACCGCTTACAATATGCCCCGGATATGGCACGAGACGCAGAATGGACAAAGCGGTCATCGTCTTGCCGGAGCCGCTTTCCCCCACAATGGCTAAGACCTCTTCATGTTTAAGAGTGAAGTTAACCCCATTAACGGCCTTAAGCACACCCTCTTTGGTATAAAAGTGGGTGTGCAGGTCGCGCACCTCTAGGACACTATCAGCCACGTCTGACCTCTCTGTTAAATCTAGTTAGCTCTGTGATACTATCATACAAGCTTTGAAGTTGAAGTCAATCCGGCGATCCGCCTCATAATAAGTGTTACCGAAAATGATAATGTTGCCTCATAAGATTGTTACCGAAACAAGGAGGCAGCATGACTTATGCCAGCATTCTGGAGTACACAACGGCCATGCTCAAGCGGTATCTAGGAGCCCGGAAGAAGGAG
>SHYC01000031.1 GCA_009693005.1 Dehalococcoidia bacterium
CCTTCTATCCAAGTCGATGGAGGGGGAGGCTCCGGACGTTATCAGAGATCGGGCTATGCTTCGGCTCCTGTACACCACCGGGATGATGGTAACGGAGCTGGTGCGCTTAGATCTCGAAGATCTGCATTTGGATGAGACAGAGCCATATCTCAGCTGTATAGGCCGCGGAGGTCGTCCGAGGGCCCTCTTGATATCGCCGGACGCTATAACTCCTTTAGCAAAGTACCTGGACGGGGCCAGGGAGCGGCTGATAAAGAGCAGCCGCGATAGGATGGGCGCCCTTTTTGTCAACCAGAGGGGTGATCGACTAACGAGACAGGGCTTCTGGCTCATACTAAAAAGATATGCCAAAGACGCTAATCTTGGCACGGGCATAACTCCGCATACCCTTCGCCACAGCTTTGCCACCCACATGTTAAAGAGCGGACGACTTAGCCTGCCCGCGCTACAGCACCATTTGGGACACTCTAGCATTACCTCTACACAAGTGTATGCACAAGTAGCAGATGAGACCCCTGTCTAGCTATCTCCGCTATTGGTTTCGCCACCGCTCACGTATGTTTGAAAGGCTAAGCGAGTGTCGCCTGAGAAACGGACGGGCCCTGGCGCTCTTGATCTTCATCCTTGGATGCGTGTCCTGTGCGCAGGGCGAAGAGCCGCGCAGTGGCGTCCCAGTACCGCTCCCTAGCCTTGACAGCCCAGCGTCGGAGATATGGAGCGGCATAGATAGCCCCCCCAATCTTGATCTTATCGGCGCTAGCCAGAGGCTGAGGGGCGTCGCTCCGTCCACCACGCCTGCCGGCTTGCCGGCTGTTTCGCCGCAGATAGGCTCAAGCGAGGAGTTTTGGATCATTGAAATCGAGCCAGTCAGGCGTTTTAGTGTAAATGCGGTCCTTAAGGACATCACCCCCCACGCCCTATGGTACTCTGATTCCTCGATACAGGTGAGTGACGAGGCGATTCGTGCCTCGGCCCAGGAGTTTGAGAGCACGATATATCCACTTCTGACAAGCACCCTTGGCTTTCAAGACAAAGACGTGCCGATGCTGACCATTCTCAATAGCTCTTTTCGTGGAGCCTCGGGATATTTTAGCTCAAGAGACATGTATCCCACCTCGGTCTACCCCTTCAGCAACCAAAGGCCCATGTTATACATACACGCCGGAGCGCTTCGGCCAGGTACACGAGGGTATAACAGTGTAGTAAGTCATGAATTCCAGCATTATCTCCACTGGCTGGCCGATCCAAATGAAGAAAGTTGGATAAACGAGGGAATGTCGGTGTGGACAGAGGAGTTATCCGGCTTTAAGCCGGGGATAGACAGGGCGCTGTCACAAAATGCCGATATTCAATTGACTTTTTGGGATGCCGACCCATCCTCCAGTACGCCCCATTATGCTTCTGCCTACCTGTTCATGCGTTATCTGGCCCAGCGCTACGGAGGGAGCCGTGTAATGGGGACCCTTATGAAAGAGAGCGCAGACAGCATAGATGGCATAAATGATTTCCTGGCAAAGTTGGGACACAGTGATCGGTTCACGAACGTATTTGCCCAATGGGTTGCTGCTAACTTTCTTGATTCGAAGCCCGGCACATCGGGCCACTATGACGACTCGCCAGTCAAAGTTAGGGCTACAGCGACGGTAAGGAGCGGCGAATCGTTATCTTCCAAAGTTCACCAGTTTGGCGCGAGATATTATGAAATTGGGAACATCAGACCCGAAACGATTATACGTTTTGCCGGCGAGCCAGCCAATAAACTTATACCTGCTCAGCCGAAGAGCGGCTCTTTTCAGTGGTGGAGCAATCGCGGGGATTTTATAGACTCGACAATGACCAGGGAGTTCGATCTCTCCGGCGTGAGTTCTGCTACTCTTGTCTTCAGCCTTTGGTATGATACCGAGGATAAATGGGACTACGGATATATCGAGGCGTCTCCGGATGGAGGACATACCTGGAAGATAATGCAAGGATCTCATATCACTGTAGACAATCCTGTAGGCAACGCCTTCGGCCCGGGTTATACCGGCATCAGCGGAGGTGGCAATGCCTCAGCATGGCTGGATGAGCGAGTTGACCTGACTTCATATGCCGGCGGTAAGGTGCTAGTGCGGTTTGAATATATAACTGATGAGGCGGTTAACCTCAATGGCGTAGCGGTAGACGATATAAGAGTGCCGGAGATAGGCTATTCGACGGACGCGGAGCATGGAGATGACGGCTGGATCAGGGACGGCTTTGTTCGGACTGATAACTTCGTTCCACAAGAGTATTTGGTCCAAGCGATAGTATTTTATCAGGGAGGAGAGGTAAGGGTGGTCCCGGTGCAGTTGGACCGGATGAAGGTAGGCAGCCTAGGTGTGAATTCACTTGGCAGTGGAGTAGAACGAGTAGTGGTAGCCGTATCCGGAGCCGCACCAATTACTACGGAGACGGCACCATTTACACTTTCGGTTGAATAATGGGTTTACGTCACCCTGATTAGAATCACCTGTGGTAGTTCTGCACTAGTACTCACTTGCGTAAATCAGCGTCATATCCACTGGGGCAGTCCAGAGGGCAAAGCCTCTTGGCGGAGGTGTATAGACCGGAGACGTGGTATACACATGTACGGGACAAAGTATACACATTTTAGTAAGTGACTATACTTCATCAGGGCAATTAAGATCATAAGAAGGGCCCCTTCAGAATGACATTTTGAGATCGATGACAATCTCAACTAGTTTACATAACGACGATAATCAGGAGATATCTTGCCGTGGCCATTCAAACTGTATACGCGAGACAGATACTGGACTCTAGGGGCAATCCAACTGTAGAGGTGGAGGTAAGACTGTCGAATGGTGTCCTGGGCCGTGCCGCCGTGCCTTCGGGGGCCAGCACTGGCGCTCATGAGGCCGTTGAGTTGAGGGACGGAGATCTATCCAACTACGGCGGTTTGGGAGTTACCAAAGCGGTGGCCAACGTCTCACAGATGATTGCTCCCGCGATAGAGGGAATGGATGAAAACGACCAGCGAAAGATAGATGATCGACTTCTCGAGCTGGACGGGACGCCAAACAAAGGCAAACTGGGAGCTAACGCCATCCTGGGGGTCTCGCTGGCGGTGGCGCACGCGGCCGCGGCAGCCCGCAATGAGTCTCTATACGCTTATCTAAGCCGCGGCGAGGGCCACATATTACCCGTACCGATGTTGAACATTCTGAACGGTGGCAGGCACGCGGCGGACTCTACAGACTTCCAGGAGTTCATGATCGCCCCGGTCGGCGCATCCAGCTTCCGGGAAGCCCTCAGGATGGGCGCTGAGATATACCAGACCCTCAAGCGCCTGCTACGGAGTCGCGGCCTATCCACCTCTGTGGGCGATGAAGGAGGGTTCGCACCTCCTGGCCTGTCAAATCAAGGCGCTCTGGAGGTTGTGCTGGAGTCGATAAGTGCGGCGGGCTACACTCCTGGAGTAGACTGCTGTCTGGCTTTGGACCTGGCGGCCACAGAGTTCTACCGAGATGGGAAATACCACTTAGCCAAGGAAGGTAAGGAGCTAACCAGCGCCGAGATGGTGGACTATCTGGAGCGGTGGGTAGATTCATATCCGGTAATCAGTGTTGAGGACGGCCTGGCAGAGGATGACTGGGAGGGGTGGCGTCTGCTGAGCCGGCGTTTGGGCGCTAAAACTCAGTTAGTCGGCGACGATCTTTACGTTACCAACACCAAGCGCCTGCAGCGGGGCATAGATGAAAAGTCCAGCAACTCCATACTGATCAAGCTCAACCAGATAGGCACGTTGACAGAGACCATCGAGGCCGTGCGCATGGCACACCAAGCCGGATGGACCGCGGTAATTAGCCATCGCTCCGGCGAGACCGAGGACACGACCATAGCTGACCTGGCTATTGCGACCGGCGCCGGGCAGATCAAGACCGGCGCCCCTGCCCGCTCCGAGAGAGTGGCTAAATATAACAGGCTGCTTAGAATAGAGGAAGAGCTTGGGTCCAGAGCCAGGTACGCAGGTATCGGAGCGTTCAAGGGCAGGACGGACTCTACAGAGGGCTTAGCCGGGCATTAATGGATAAACTATTATGGCGATAGAGAAATTGACAACTGAACTGATAGAGCAGGTAAAGGAGTTGGCCGTGCAACTTACGAAGTTGCCGTGTGCCCGCTTGGTTGTGGACTACGATAGGGAGGTCGATTGCCTATACTTGAACTTCGATAGGCCACAGGAAGCTACGGATAACGAGATGCTGGACAACGGTATTATCGTGGGGTACAAGGGTCAGAAGAAAACAGGTGTTACGGTGTTGGACGCATCCACGCGCTAACTGTAAATGTCGGAAAGCGAAGAGTTTAGGCTCCCAATTGTTCTCTAACAAACATCACTATTCTTTCTGCGAATCCAAACGCCTCCTTTGCTTTATATTCTGTAAAATCGACGTACTGAGCTATATCAGGATATCTAGTTGTAACGTAATAGTCCGTTAATGTCGCACACTCACGTCTAAACTGCTCGAAAATAGTATCCGCTTCGACACATTCTTGTAGCAAAGCGTTAAGATCGTGGGTACGTATAACGCTCTTTCCCTGGCTGGCGATGTAGGCTTTCAGCGCCTTTTCAGCTGCTTGCTGAGCAGTAAAGCATGCCCCGTACCAAATTTCCGAGCTTATGTTTGCTTGGGTCCAGGAGAGGTCGTCAACAGCGCGCGTGAGCCATTGTCGAGCACCGGAATCGTCATTAGCCGTAGACAATTGTACCTGTTTCCACAGCTTCTTTGATTAAAGGATTGTTTTGCTTAGCAATCTCAAATTCTGCTGGCGTAAATACGAAAACATCAACTGGAGTAGTGGACCTCAAGAGCATTCGGGCCTCTATTTGTCTGTCGTGGAAAGGTTTGTCGGTTTTCTTGATAATCAAAAGGTCTACATCGCTATCTTTCCGATAGGTCCCGTCAGCGTAGGAGCCGAAAAGAATAATCATATCGGCGTGAAAGGGTTTTAGTTGATCAACGATGTCTTTTACTACCGGATGCATACCTACATTCTATCATAGTGTTAGTTTAGGATATAATACAGCGTACGTCAGCCACTGTTCAGAAGGAGGGGAATCGTCATTAGCCGTAGACAATTGTACCCGTTTCCACAGCTTCTTTGACCAGAAGATTATTTTGCTTAGCGCGCTCAGATTCCTCCGGTGTAAGCACAAAGATGTCAACCGGCGTAGTAGTCTTCAGAAGCATTCGGGCCTTCTTATGCCTTTCGAGAAAAGCATCACTGGTTTGTTTGATGATCAGCAGGTCCACGTCGCTGTCTCTGCGGGTTTTTCCAGTAGCATATGAGCCGAAAAGAATGATCTTCTCGGCTTGAAAGGGCTTTAGTTGATTGATAATATCTTGTACTACAGGATGCATGGGTCAATTCTATCATAAGATAGGTTGCTTATTTTATCTCCCAATCCATAAGGGGGGTTTTTCTGAAGGGAGAATAATATTATCCTGTTAGTGGGTTGTTTTGCTAATACCAAGCAAGTATGATCTAGGCAGAGAATATCATGGTGATGAATGTGGAAAAGCACAAAAGCATTCTGGCTATCGTTTCGGATATCTTCTTCTCCGTCCAGGTCGATGAGACGGCGAAAAGACTCGGATATAGGGTCGACTATGCCAAAAGCGAACAGGAGGTGTCTGAAAAGCTGGCCTTACATCCGGACCTGATAATCTTGGACTTGGCGGATGAGGGCGTCCAGTGGGATAATATGATCCAGGATGCCAAAACTAGGGGCAACCCGGCGCCCGTGCTGGCCTTTGGGCATCACATGGACTTGGAGGTCAGAGACAGGGCATTAAAGGCGGGGGCAGACGCCGTGGTATCAAACGCGGTTTTTAGTAAGGACCTCCAAAGGCTTGTAGAAAAATATGTCAAGAAATAAGGGGGTAACATGGTAACCAAGATAGGGATCAATGGCTTCGGACGTATCGGGCGGCAGGTAACGCGTGCCATCATGGAGCAACATCCCAACGATCTGAGCGTAGTTGCAGTAAATGATCTGACCGATGCCAAGACCAATGCGCACCTGTTCAAGTACGACAGCAACTATGGTCGGTATCCAGGCGAGGTGAAGCCAACTGAAGACGGTGTCTCCGTAGATGGAAAGTCTATAAAGGTCTTTGCGGAACGTGACCCCGGGAAGATACCGTGGCGCGA
The DNA here is from genome assembly GCA_009693005.1 of Dehalococcoidia bacterium. GTDB lineage: Bacteria > Chloroflexota > Dehalococcoidia > SHYD01 > SHYC01 > SHYC01. Next base: position 6,199 of record SHYC01000031.1, read on the forward strand.
CCTTGGAGTCGATATAGTAGTCGAGTCCACGGGCTTCTTCACCGATGCCAAGCGGGCTGTGGCTCACACGGAGGGCGGCGCTAAGAAGGTAATCATATCGGCGCCTGCCCGAAACGAGGATATTACGCTCGTTCTTGGCGTAAACGAGGGCAAGTACGATCCACAGCTGCATAAGGTCATATCCAACGCATCGTGTACCACCAACTGTATAGCCCCCATGGTCAAGGTGCTCCATGAGAACTTCGGCGTCAGGCACGGACTGATGTCCACCATTCACTCATACACCAACGACCAGAAGATTCTGGACCAGTTTCATGAGGACCTGCGCCGCGCGAGAGCGGCTGCCTTGAACATAATCCCGACTACAACCGGGGCCGCGCGGGCCGTTACCCTGGTGATCCCTGAGCTGCAGGGTAAGCTTCACGGCCTGGCTTTCAGAGTCCCCACCTCTACCGTATCTGTGGTGGACTTTGTTGCAGAGGTTGATAAGGATACCAGCATAGAGGAAGTAAATGAGGCCTTCATGAGTGCCTCTAAGAACGGGTTAGAGGGTATTCTGGGGTATACCGACGAGGAGCTTGTGAGCGTAGACTTCAAGGCAGACCCTCATAGCTGCATATTGGATTCCCTCAGCACCATGGTAATCGACAAGAGGATGGTCAAGGTAGTAGGCTGGTACGACAACGAGTGGGGCTATAGCTGCCGCGTTGGAGACCTGGCTGCCTTCATGGCCAAAAAGGGACTGTAACGACCTTTATTCTGAGGCAGAGCCAGTGGGCCTGATTTGTATTAGGCCCACTTGTTTTATATCTCCTCAACACGGTTAGTGCTGCTATTATCCCGTTCGGTTGTTAGAGGCGCCAAATACGGCCACTCCACTAACCAACCCGGGAGTCGTGCGTGGCGACAGATCGACGGGTGTCTGTCTACGTCGCACAGATGCAGGACGAAGCCTGTCTTTGAAGCCGAATCATTATAGGACATATCAAGGTGAACGAGTTATCCAGACCAAGATGGTTAAGAACGGCATTGATGATGGCAGCAATGCTTCTGATGGCGTGGCTGCTCTGGTCCTCTGTCGGAGTGCTAATCCCCTTTATTATGGGGCTGGTCCTGGCCTATGTGCTTCTTCCTCTTATTAGTCTAATAGAGAGGTCGCTGCCTTTCGCTACCTCACGTCCACGAGCCGCAAGGACCTTCTCTATAATAATAGTGTACCTGGGACTCATTGGCGGCTTTGCGGTCGTCCTCCTCTCCTTTGTGCCGATGGCAGCCCACCAAATATCTTTGTTCATTGATGAATTGCCGCAACTATTAGACCAATCTCAGGCTACATTCGACCTATGGTTAGGGCAGTACCGGGCTACGGTGCCTGCGGATATACAGCAGAGAATCGACGAAGAGATCAATAAGAGCTTACTGGCCTTGGGTGTAGTAGTGCAGGGCGCGTTGTTGCAGACCATCAGGATAGTGACCGAAACTTTTGGGTTGCTAGTGGCGATAGTCTCGGTTCCAGTCTGGCTGTTTTACGTACTTAAGGACCACGGCAGCCTAGCGAACGGCTTCTACTCTTTTTTCCCGCAGGGGATAAGGCAGGACGTGATAGCGGTAGTTCACAGAATAGACAAGGTGCTATCAGCCTATATTCGCGCCCAGTTGATTCTTGCCGTATCAGTGGGCGTCGCGATCTGGATACCGCTACTTGTAATAGACGTGCGATTTGCTTTGGTACTAGGTATTATCGCTGGTATAACCGAGATGATACCCGTAATTGGTCCAATTATTGGATCATTACCTGCCATACTGGTGGCGCTCGCCACCGCGCCCGAAAAAACGCTGCCAGTCATCCTGTTAGCCGTGGGCGTGCAATTCCTGGAGAACAACGTGCTCGTCCCAAGAATACACAGCAAGGCAGTCAACATACATCCGGCGATAATCATGGTGCTCCTGGTTATAGCGAGCAATATGGCAGGCGTGTGGGGAATGTTGGTGGCGGTGCCGTTGGCCGCGGCGTGTCGAGAGATCTACAACTACCTGCATGAACGTCTGGGCGAACCGGAGATATCTGTCCATGAAAGGTAAGAAAGGATGTAACTCTTACCCTCTTCTGCCAGTTCAGTGTTAGGCCCGAAGCTCCGGACGGCAAGAGACAATACCCCATTAGCGTCCCTCTACGGCCAGATATGTGTTATCAGCAATCGCGCGACGCCGGCACGCTTGGCGGTATCGGCAGCCTCCTCCGGAGTCACGTGGCCTCTAAATTAGGCGGCGATCTCCTCGTCCGAGCTGTCCGTGGCCTCGGTGACCAGCACATCAGCACCACTAGCGAACCTTACCAGTTCTTCACAGGGACCGGTATCGCTGGAGAACACTACTTTTTTGTCTCCGGAGATAGCTACGGCAAAGGACGGGACATAATGAACGACCGGGGAGGTTTCCACAGTAAGCTGTCCAATAGTAAAGGGAACGTTCGGCTGGTATTCGTGCATGCTGAAAACGCGGGAAAAGAACCCACCATCGGCGGGGGTTCCGAAATGTTCAGCGAAACCGTCTAACTGTTCGCTGGCAGCCGGTGGCACAAAGAGGATGGGCTGAGCTCCACCATCAGGGGCAGACCTACTTTATGGCGAATCTAAACGGTACCAAGTCCAGGAAGTGGTCTAAATGGAGATGGGGTATAATTATGGCGGTTATCTGATGGAAGGGTATGATTTTCTGGAGATTGCTCAAGACGCCTGTCACACACAGTCCACCAGCAGATATATATCGTCCTGTTGGACCAACCAGCCGGTGCAGGCGCCTCCAGCTCTTGGATATGCCGCGGAAATGCCCAGGGCTGTAATCCTCATCTTTTTTAGACGCCCGCGCTAAGAGCCCTGGCGAAAGCGTCTCTATCCTCTGGTGAGTCATATAGCTGCTCCGCTGTAGGCAGAGTTCCTGAGGTCATTTTATCTATCCCGTCACGGCACTCCTTGTTGGCTAGATTGGCGCTCCAATCGATACATGCTTGCGGCTTGAAAGCATGTATGCCGCAAAGGGCCTTGTTATCATGGTACTCCAAAAAAACGCAGCCCTTTTCGTTGGCCTTCATGATATGGGAGCCGGGGCGTGGACTATATGGCCTGGTGTACTTGCTCCGAAAGGTGCGTACGGTTATGTTTAACTCTTTGGCAATACGCTCGGTCTCTTGCTTGTCCATGAGGGGCTGCCATTTGACACAGCAGACGCCACACTGAAAGCAGGGTATCTCAGTCTCTCGGTCGGGTAACTTTGAAGAAATGTCTATTATCTGCCCTTCGTTAGTTTGGTTATTTGGAATTATCTTCATTGGCAAAAGGCGTGGACTCTGCCGCACGGCTGATCAGGATGAATTTCCGTAACAGAGTAGCGCCAACCAAGCGTTAGGTACACTGAGTCAGCAGAGCGGGACTTAAGAATACTCACCTACGGGATTGTGATCCCCAACGTTACAGGTTAGCCAAGCGCTAAAGATATGGTCCTCGCTACGGAGACGGTGGTGCTGCCCACGGTGGCTTGGCCTTTTCCCTTGACCAGCGGAAGCCGAACTACGTCCATAGTAACATATAGCTCTAATTGGTCCCCCGGGACTACCAGGCCGCGGAAGACTACATCGGCTTCTCTGTAGAAGCCCGCTCGAAGTTTGCCCTGTGCCACCTGTGCCAGCACTCCCAGAGTTTGTCCAAAACACTCGGCCTGGAGAACTCCGGGGAATACGGGATTGCCGGGAAAGTGTCCCAGGCAATGTTCATTGGTTATATTGACGATCGCGATAGCCTCTGTGTCGCTTAAGACTCGTATCTCATCCAGATACTGCCATTGGGGACCGTGAGGCAGGTATTTGCTGTATATGTCTGCTTTAGACAAAAGTTCTCGTACGTTTTTGCCTTTATATGCCATTTTGCTTCTCGGTATTTGCTTATCGTGGCTCGCAAGTGTTAACTTTAGGTCGAACTGAGCAAAAAGCGCGAAGGAGAGTTACTTTTAGCCATCAGGATTGTTTTAACTATTGGGACAAAGATGGTCAAGACAAACTTAGGTATCGAAGGGTTATAACCTGAACAAATGACCATAAGTCATAAGAGTATACCATAGTCTGGCAGGAGGAAAACAACATGGCTGCGGGAGACCGCGTTTTTGTCGGTGCTATGGGCACCATTAATCCTTTAGGACACAATGTTAAAGATACCTGGGAAGGAATGCTGGCGGGACGTTCCGGAGTTGCAAGAATTACTAACTTCGATCCGGATGAAGCGGGCCTTCAGACCAAGATCGCTGGGGAGGTGAAGAACCTCGACCCGACAAACTACATGGACAGGAAGGAGGCACGCAGGCTGGACCGCTTCGCCATTCTGGCTATGGTTGCAGCCGGAGAGATGATGCAGGAGGTGGACAAGTGGGATATTAAGCGAGAGGACCTTGATAGTATTGGTGTGATAGTGGCCTCCGGTGTTGGCGGACTGACTACTATTACCGAGCAGGTAGAGGTCTTAGCCCAAAAAGGACCCAGTAGAGTGGGTCCCTTTACGGTTCCTATGCTAATGTCCAACGCTGCCGCTGCCAATATCTCTATGAAGTCCGGCTTTAGGGGTCTTTCTTTTGCCACGCTATCGGCATGCGCAGGCAGTGCCGACGCCATCGGGACATCATACGGTTTCATCAAGCTGGGCTGGGCTGAGGCGATAGTAAGCGGCGGCAGCGAGGCCTCTCTTATTCCCATAGGAATCGCGTCCTTCAACCAGATAACCGCTCTCTGTACCGACTCGAACGATGCGCCCGAAAAGGCCTCCAGGCCCTTTGATGCCACGAGAAGCGGGTTTGTTATGAGCGAAGGCGCAGCTGTGCTTTTCTTGATGAGCGAGTCTTTTGCCAAGCGCTATAATGTTCCTGTCTTAGCTGAGCTAGCCGGTTACGGGGCTTCCGCCGACGCCTATCATATTACGGCGCCTCCTGATGACGGCAATGGAGCGGTGAGAGCTATAAAGATGGCATTGCAAGTATCCGGACTGAGGCCGGAGGAGATAGACTATATCAATGCTCATGGTACCTCTACACAGCATAATGATAGAGCGGAGACGGTTGCCGTAAAGACCGTATTTGGCGAGCGAGCCTATGGGTTACCGATAAGTTCTACTAAGTCGATGACCGGGCATCTGGTCGGCGCCGGCGGAGCGTTGGAGGCTATCGCTACAGTGCAAACAATCCGGACTGGATGGATGCCTCCAACCATAAACTACGAAACCCCGGATGCGGATTGCGATCTTGACTATATACCCAACGTAGCGAGGCAGGGCGCAGTTCGCGCAGCCATCAGCAACTCCTTCGGCTTTGGAGGCCATAACTCCTGTTTGGTCTTCCGGCTTTATGAGGAATAACAAATAATTTGGTACGGTTCTCTCTTTGGTTATATAATAGTTGTTGTTTTGACTAAGCGAGGTAACTTGGAGCAAACGATGAAAAACGCCCCCCCCATTCCTATTGGTATTATGACAAAACAGCGTTGAACCAAAGCATCCTTAGGGACACTTTTAGGGAACTAATTGGCAGTCTCAACCTGCCGAATCCGGCAACGGTGCTGGACTTGCCTAGCGGATTGGGGTCCATGGTAAAAGTGTTCAGGGAGTGCTTCAGAGATCTGAAGGCGGAGTTCACGTGCGTCGATCTCGACAGCGCTGCTCTTGAGGTAGCTAAAACCGAGCTGGCCGGTGAAATTATCAACTACGTCCCAGGTGATGTCCAAAACCTGCGCCTGTTGGATTCCAGCTTTGACCTGGTCATGTTTGCCAATGCAATTCACAACATACCGGATAAACTGAAGTCTCTGGAGGAGGCGTTCAGGGTGACGAAGCCTGGTGGCTTCCTCTACGGTATTACGACTTTCACCAAGGAGTCTATGCCGGAAGAGACCTTCCAGTTTTATCAGAAGGCTACTGCGCTGGGGGTGAGGAAGCTGAGGGAATTAGGCGTGGCCCGTGAGCACGGACAGGAACGCATCGAGTTCTTGTCTATAGACGCCTATAATAAACTGCTGGAGCAGACGGGATGGTGTGGTGTTGTCATGAAGACGCTTTGGCGAGATGTTTATCTGGATGTCTGGCAAGCTATTGCAAAGGATAGGGACTATTCTAGTGGAGTGCTAAGGGGGTATCCGGCGGAACAGGCAGCCAGGGCGCTTCCGGAGGCGACGAAGGAGGCGCTGAAGCTCACCGGCTTCACAGACAGTAGTGGAGAGAAGTACATACCGAGATTGTGGATGTACTTCCGTTCTCAAAAGCCTGTCGCTATCTGATGGATAGCCTTTGATAGCCGGCAGCTAAGAGACAACTCCTGGCTCCCGCCGGATAACACTCAAGCAACCAATTCGGAGGGCAATATTGCCCTCCGAATTGGTTGTACGGTTTGTAGGTTGTAGAGACGCCACATTTTTGTGGCGTCTCTACATTATTAGATGCTGTTACGGCCTTATCGCTTGTCCACCCAGGCCCGTTCTACGCTGTTGTATGTCTCAAGGCTCGGCACGATGGATACGTTGTGGACCCACGGCTGCATCATATTTATATCAGTGCTCCGCCACATGAATATCATGGGTGCAGTATCCAGGGATGTATTGTTCAGGCTTCCTGAGCCCATTTCTTGCGCTCCTCCGGGTTCACAGTGGTGCGCTGCTTGACTATCAGATCGTCAAGCTTCGGGTCATTGAACTTGCCGTAGTTGCGCGCCCCGGCGCTGTGAAGATGAGCGGAAAGCAGAGAGTCGGCATCCGTGGTCAGGGTGTAGCCCAGCTGGTTTATCTCAAACTCTCCATTTGTTGAGCGAGGGAGCCATTGTCCGGCGTAGTCCACAATCTCTGCCTTGGCGGTAATGTTGAGAGGCTTCATCTGATCAGCAAACAAAGCAGCATAGTCTCCCGCGTTTGCCGCCGCGCTCGTGTACATAACATTTGTCGTAAAGCCATCCCCGTAGCCAACCTCCTTCAGCAGGCGCTTGGCCTCTGTGATATCCTGGGTCTTGTCCTTGCGGTAGCCGGGCTGTGAGAGGAGCCAGTCTGCGGTGTTGGCGAGATCGGTGTATAGCGGGGTTACCGGCCCAGCTACGGCTCCCCTTCCATCGCTGAAGAGGTCCACCCATTGATACCGGTCGACGGCCAGGCTAATGGCTTTCCTCACCCGCACGTCATCGAACGGTTTGGCCTTCGTGTTGAAGCGGAAAGTGTTGAGGCTGGCCTTAGCAGTATAGAGCACCTTTGCGCTGGGTATGTCCTTCTTTATGGCGTCCACGGTGCTGCCTTGGGAAACGGTGCCGCTGGTGTCAACCTGGCTGGCGCGGAAGGATGCCAATCGACTCGTCTCTTCGCTAAACGCTACAAACCTGACCTCGTCAAGGTATGGTAATTGGTTGCCCTTTGAGTCTTTGTTCCAGTAGTTAGGATTCTTCTTGAAGGACATCAGCCGCTGGTTGATAAATTCGGCGGGTATATATGGGCCAGTTCCCACCATCCCTTCAAGAATGAGGCCGTCCGGGAACTTGTCTACGAACTCCTTGGGTATCACAAGCGTAGCAGGGTGGGACATAGCGTCCATGAGGGGAGCGAAGGGCTCCTTCATGTTCACGACCATCGTATACTTATCAGGGGTTTCGATGCTCTTGACGGGTCCGAAGTCTCCCTTTCGCTGGAATCTGGCACGGCTCTTCTCCGGTACGATAGACGGGTCGGCCATAATACGCATTAGGGTGTATTTAGCATCCTCTGAGGTGAATTCCCGCCCGTTTAGCGGTGCGACGTTTTGGAACTTTATCCCCTGGCGAAGCTTAAAGGTATAGGAGAGGCCATCTTTGGAAACGTCCCATTTTTCGGCCAGATCAGGGATAATCCCGTACTTGGGGTCGTAGATATCTCTCTTAACCATACCGTTTGTCACCGGCACTGCGTAGTTCCGGCCAGAAACGGTAGCGAAAAGATGCGGGTCATTGGGGTTGCCGAAGATCGTCACTCCGGCGGCCATGGAGAGCTTTCCTCCTGTCTGGCCGACCTCCTCGAGGGCAAAGATGGCCTGCCTCTGCTCAGCGGGCTTTGCTGTCTGATCTCCACCAGTGGGAGCAGCAGGTTGTGCCGCTGGAGAACAGGCTAGAATTAGGACATACAAGATGGAAATTAGAGTGAGACCGCCGTTCATTCTGTAAGTCTTCAAAGATTTCTCCTTCTTCACTATCGCTGTCTCAGACAACAACTCTGATATAAATTACATTATCCTAGCACATAACGTTAACTATGGAAATAGAAAAGTGGCGGGACCAGTACGTAGTGCACACACTTTACAAAATCCATGTACGCCGGCACGCCGAAAGCCCAGAGTTTGGTCCCTTGAGAGCTAGGGCAACATTGCCGTCCGAGGTTGTCTTTAGAACACAATGCTGCCCGGTATGCAGGCCAGGTTGCTTTTATGGAACGGCTCAGCGGCCAATAGTTCCGATCTTTATCGACCCTTCCAGAGCGGCTTCCGTTTCTCGGCGAAGGCCTTAGCCCCTTCGATAGTGTCCTCACTCTTAGACGTATCAGGCCCTACATTCAGGTGCCAGGCTTCCAGTGGGTGCATGACCTGGCCTTTGGAGAAGCGCTCCTTCATGCTTCTCACACTTAAGGGCGCGCACTCGAGTACTTGCTCTGCAATCTGGGTGCAGTAGGGTATGAGCTGGTCCTGGGGCACGATTTTGTTTATTAGACCCCACCTCTCGCAGGTCTCAGCGTCCAGGTGCTGACCGGTAAACATCTGCTGGAAGGCTATGCTTCGAGGTATCATTCTGGGCAACAGTTGTGTTGGGCTTGCCCCGATCTCACGGACATCTATAATAGTGGGTGAAGACCCAGAAAGGATGTCGAGATGGAATCTAGAGAGAGTAGGCATCGGCGCACGTTTACGCCGGAGTACAAGGCAGAGGTGGTTGATCTGTGTCGCAGCAGCGGCA
>SHYC01000032.1 GCA_009693005.1 Dehalococcoidia bacterium
CAGCGCGCGATGTACCCGGGGCAGCCCATTACGTAGGTCAAAGACGTTCTTCGCTCGGTCCAGTTCCCGGGTTCAGCGGGACCTCGGGCGGCGCGTTGCTGCTTATTTTCGTTGGATCTACGAATCCTCCTCGCACGCCATATGTAAACTTCAGAATATTATTCTATTATTGCTCCTTTCCTGACCGAGCTCGTTTCCGAACTCCCATCTCTTCCGCTTTCAGAACTATCATCGCGCCTGCGAGCACTGGTATAATGGCGACACCAAACGCAGGAAGGCGAGATACAGATGTCTGCACCCATTCCAAAAATCAAAACAGGGCTTGACGCTCCACCCCCAACGCTCTTGATGACCGTCCTCATAGTAGGTCATGCCATCAAGCATTTCTCTAACGCCCTCTTCTTCGTCATCCTGCCGGAGATAGGAAGAACCTTCTCCCTTTCGAATACTGCCATAGGGACCCTCTCAACCGCCCGCAATCTGGCCACCAGCGTATCCAACCTGCCGGCAGGCTTTGTGGCCGACCGCTACAACAGACATTGGGCCGCTATTCTATCGATAGCCATGCTGGTCATAGGAACATTTCAGTACATCATGGGAAGTGTGGATTCCTACTGGCCGCTGCTGATCGCCGCGGCAATAGCAGGAGGCGCTATTGCCTTCTGGCACCCGCCAGCCATCGCTGCCCTGTCCCAGCGCTTTCCCCAGCGCCGCGGCTTCGTTATCTCCCTGCACGGCACCGGCGGAAGCGTGGGCGAAGCCATGGGTCCGCTCATAGTCGGGTCTCTGTTATCACTCATGACGTGGCATACGGTGCTGAAGATAAGTTTGCTGCCTCCTCTGGGCGTCAGCATTATGGTTTGGGCTTTAATACGGAGCATGCGCGGCCAGACCAGAGGCAACCTATCGATGGGCGCCTATTTAGGCTCCCTACGTCCACTGTTGAGAAGAAGAGCGCTGGTAATAGTGCTCCTGGTGACAGGGTTCTTCAATATGGCACAAAGCGCAATATCTACTTTTCTACCGGTTTACATTCGCTTAGACCTGGAATACTCCGCCATTGAAATGGCCGCGTTTCTATCGGCTGCCCAGGTGGCTGGAATCGTGTCGCAGCCGCTACTTGGACTGCTTTCTGACCGTTTCGGCCGCCGCGCGGTATTGGTCCCCAGCCTGCTGTGCCTGAGCGCCGGCATTTTAATCGTAGGTGTTGTGCCTCGCGGATGGCCCCTGGCCGTCACGATTACGGCGATGGGTGCGTTCCAGTTTCCGCTAATGGCGCTATTCCTGGCGTCTGCCATGGATATTGTGGGGGAGGAGGTGCAGGCGACAATCGTATCGTTGGTCTTTGGAATCGGCACCATATTCGGCAGCATCTCTCCGGCTCTCGCCGGCTTCCTCGCCGATAACTTTGGCCTGCCGATAGTGTTTTTCTACGCCGCGGCCGTTGCTTCTTTTGCCTCCGCGCTGCTGTTCTTCGGCGGAGGAGGATGGAGCGACCGACGCGGATGATCTGCCAGGTTTGTAGAGGATATCGATGATACTCTTGTAAGGGGTTTGGCGTAGTGCTGCGCCGGGGGTTCAGCCCGCAGCAACCATTCCGCTCTGCCCTTGGCCCTTCGAAGCAGCTCCCGCATTGAGTCCGCTAGACAGATCGGCAACGCCGAGCACGCCTCTATTTTCGAACCGAGGCGTGTTAAGGAGGAAAGATACTCAGGGGTGGTCAAAATAAATATTCCTTTATCTATTATGCTGGTAATCACCTTATTAGGACTTATGTCAACTGGGTGTGCAGAGCTGGAGCAGCCGGGCGGCAAGTTTCGTTCCGGCGATGAGATAATTGTTCCCGCGAATGAGACAGTTCAAGGCGACCTCTACTTGTCCGGGGGAGACATAACCGTAAATGGGCCAGTGAACGGAGATCTGTTTATCGCAGGCAGCAACGTTGTAGTCAATGGCGATGTGAAGGGCGACCTCTACGCGGTAGGAGGTCAGATCGAGCTTAACGGCCAGGTGGATGGCGATGTCGCCGCGGCTGGCGGCGATATCACATTAAGCAGAGGGAGGGTGTCCGGTGACGCGAGACTCGCCGGGGGCACGGTATCTGTGCTAAACACAGTCGCCGAGGACTTGTTAGTGGGCACAGGAACCCTGGATGTAGGCCAAAATGCCAGGGTTGGTGGAGACCTGATATTTGGCGCAGGTACTGCCAAAGTCGGCGGCGCTGTATCGGGAGCTATCATAGGCTCGGCAGATAGTTATTCCCGCTCCGGAACCGTGGGAGGCTCGGAGCGAGTTAACATAAACGAGACGCAGGGAGAAGAGCCTGCACCAACATCCGCCGAGGCTATATTCGACCGCGTCCGCACTCTTGCCACGCTACTGCTGGTAGGCGCTCTTATTGTATGGCGTGCGCCGGGTATCCTGGACGCCCTGTCCGGCAGACTGCGAGCGCGCCCCTTCCACAGTTTGGGATGGGGCCTTCTTGGGTGGGTTGGTATTCCTGTCGCTCTACTGGTATTCACACTCGCGTGGATACTGCTGGCGATTGTCGTTGGCGTGCTGACACTGGGTGGCCTGGCAGCCACAATTATAACCGCAGGGATACTTGCGAACCTGGCTATCGTCCTGGCGCTCGCTCTCACGGTTTCCTACGTTACATGGGTCATCGCCGGCTATACAGTGGCCAGGGTATCGCGAACTACGGATGTTACCCTCAGGGACAAATACCTGACCATGGGCCTGGGAGCACTGGCTCTGATATTGATGGGTTCGCTTCCTGTCGTCGATGTAATTGTTGGCATACTGGTGAGCCTGGCAGGCGTCGGCGTGATAACCTGGGCGACATACGATGCTATCTTCCAACATGATCCTAAACCAGAGCCGGCACCGCCGGCAGAGCTAAATCTATAGCATCTCTCCTATGACAGGTTAATAACTTGTTAAGGTATCTGATAAAGTACTGTTATAAGTACCAGCACAGAGGATACTATGCAGACTATACCGGCACGTGAAATAAAGCGGCGCGGCATAAGCGCGGTGGACGAGGCATTACAGAATGGCCCCGTTCATGTCATTCGCAATGACGATCCCGTGTACGTTATCCTTAGGGAGGAGCAGTATCAAGAACTGCTGGAGGCGCAAGAGGATGCCCACCGGGCGCGCGTTATCGAGGCTCTCACAGATATGAAGGAGGGACGGGTAAAGCGCTCCACTGCGCAGGATATTATTGAGGAGTTCAGGCTTAACGACTAGTGTTTGTCCTTGTCCGGACTAGTCACTTCGACCGCCGGCTGGCCCGATTCGTTCGAATGCATCCCGATCTCCGTACCCGGCTGGCTCACGTCTTCCAAGATCTCGAGGCTGACCCATTTAAGCCACACCTACGGCTGCGCGCCTTAACCGGCGCGCTGGATGGACTACATGCGGTAAGTGTTACCTTCAGCTATCGTATTACGTTGACCCTTCGGCTTGCCGCGGGCGAGATCATTCTACTGGACATTGGTACTCACGATAAAGTGTACAGATAACACACCGAATGCAGACGTGTTACTCTAATATCTTCGTGCAAAAGGAGCATACTTGGGCGTTTTAGGCTGCGGAGGCAGCGTTATTGCCGTATTCTTTGCCATCATAGCGGCTTTTCCTCTGCTGGGTTGGCTTAACTGGCTCACCACATTACCTGCAGCCCTTCTGGCAATAATATTCAGCGGTATCGGTATTGTAGCCAACCAGCAGAGAAGTATAGCCGTAATTGGCCTAATCGCGGGGATATTTGTGTTTTTCTGGGCTATGTTCAGGCTCTCTTTGGGCGGCGGGATTTTTTAAGGACCGGGCACATCACGGTCTTGTCGGGCGTGACCAGCCGTTGTTGGAGTATAGCCACCACAGGCTGAAGCTTGCCAGAGGACATGCCTTGGCCCGATGTACCACCCCGTCCACCATGCTTACAGACTCCAGCCAACACACGTCTTGGGATCCCGTCCTTTTATTGACACCACTTACCGTTAGGTATAGCATTCAGTCATCCGGACTATTCACGCTATACAAGTCCGTAATGCTGTTATGAGTACAGGAGGTAGAAATATGGCGACAGAACTACCAGGCGGGTTTGCAGATAAGATTTTAAGAATCGACCTCACCAATGAACGCATAACAACTGAGGATATGACTCCGGAGATAGCCAGGACGTGGCTTGGCGGCGCCGGACTGGGGGCCAAGGTGCTTTGGGAAGAGGTGCCTCCGGAGATCAACTGGGACGACCCTGAAAACCGCCTCATCATGGCGACCGGCCCTCTGGCGGGAACGCCGGTTTGGGGCAACGGCACCCTTAACGTCGTGACCAAGGGCGCGATGACCAACGGCGCTACCTCCACCCAGGCCAACGGGTTTTTCGGAGTTAATTTGAAGCTTTCCGGCTATAATGCCATCATCCTTCAGGGCCAGTCCGAACGCTGGGTGTACGTGTACATAAAGGACGATGTCGTAGAGTTGCGGGACGCCTCTCATCTAATGGGCAAGGACACCTGGGAGACACAGGATACCCTCTACCAGGAGCTTGGCCTGGCTGGCCATCAGTTGAGCGTCTACGGCATAGGGCCGGCCGGCGAGAACCTGGTGCGCTTCTCCATGATAGAGGGTGACTACGGCCACGTCGCCAGCAAGAACGGCGCGGGCTGTGTAATGGGCAAAAAGAAGGTGAAGTGCGTAGCCATAGTACGGGGTACCAAAGGCATCCGAGTCCACGACACGGCCGGAATGTATGCAGCCGCGGACGAGATCTCGCACGAAATTAAGACCGACGCGTCCTCATCGCAGCGTTACCTCTTCGGTACTCTAACAGGACCGATGGCGAACTACTCCTTTGGCGCCATCCCCATTCGGAACTACTCCACCAACATTTATCCCTTTCCTGAGCAGCATTACGAGTTCGAGCCTCAGGCGCTGCGTGACCGTATGCCGCATCGCGGCCATCAGTGCGGCGCCTGCGGGATGCACCACTGCCACATGAACGTGATAAACCAGGGGCCTCGAAAAGGTGAGATTGTCGATGAGCCTGAATCTGAGGGTCTCAACTGCGCTGGGCCACAGATAGGCATCTTCAACCCGACAGATATCTTCTGGATGAACACCCAGGTGGACAAAGCTGGCGTAGACGTCAATGAATGGGCCTGGACCTGCGGCTGGCTAATCGAGTGCATGGAGAAGGGCTACATCACCGAGGAGCAGGTAGGATTCAAGGTCACCTGGGGCGACGTCGATGCGATATACAGACTCTTGCAAATGGTAGCCCGCCGTGAAGGCTTCGGCAACATTCTGGCCGAAGGGGCGAAGCGGGCCGCTGAGTACGTAGGCGGGCCGGCCTATGAGTGCGCGGTATTTACCGGCAAAGGCAATACGCCCATCGGGCACGACCACCGGGGCCGCTGGCAGATACTCTTCGGCTGCACGGTCGGAAGTGTCGGCAGCCATGAAGGCGCTGGACCGGGAAGGCCGGTTGATACCGGACTTCCTGCACATTGGGATCCATATAATCCGCACGACCTGGCGACTCAGTTGGGAGTGAGTCTGGGCAGGAGCCATTTCGAAGACTCATTGGGCACCTGCATCTTTACCACCAGCACGCCTCTCGACCCGATCTGCACAGCTCTGAATGCGGTGACCGGTTGGGATTATACCAAAGAGGAGGCCATGCGTTTCGGCAAACGGATAGCCAATATCTTCCGTGCTTACAACGTCCGCGCCGGCCTCACTCCAGACATGGAGAGGCCATCGCCGCGCTACGGGTCAAGGCCCATCGATGGACCCGCAGCGGGAAAGTCCATCATGGACCACTGGGACGTGCTGCACCAGGAGTACTACGAGGTTGCTGGCTGGGACTATAAAAGCGGCTATCCACTGCCCGAGACTTTGAAGAAGCTTGGCCTGGAGGACATAGTGCCGCCGCTTGGAGCAAAGAAGGCGGTGACCAGTGCAAGGTAGTATAGCCAAGCATGACGTCCCTACAGTGACAGCCCTCAGGGTGAGGGTAGAAGCCATGTTCCTTGCCAATCTCCTGGTTGGCGGGAACGGCAGCGGCCAAGTAGTGATCGAGGCAGCGGCTAGTCCGGAGGATACGATTGAGAGCTTTTTGCTCCGCATGAGCGCCGGCTACCCAAAGCTTCAGGAAGCAATCTTGGACCGCAAAACCGGCAGCTTATCGGAGCACCTCTCCTTTATCGTCAACGGCACGCCTCTTGGCATACGCCACACGCCGGCCAGTCCAATATCCGGCGTCGATACGATAGCCTTCGTCCACGCGACCTGCGGTGGGATATAGAGTAAAGAGAAATCGGCATGGCTCTTGAACAGCCATGCCGATTGTCATTTCGGTTCTGAGCGTCTACCCCATACTTACAACCTTGGATGCGCGATACAATCCAAGGTTGTAGCCAAATTCTAATGCTCGGTGTCTTTCCACCGTCGCAGGTTGGGTATTACGGAATTGGATAGCTCCACAGCTCGCTGCTCCGAAAAATTCAGCTCACTAGTCATAACCCGGACCGACATGCTGATCATCTCATCAAGCGTCAGGTTTGGGGTTGTGAAGGCGCCATCCTGATAGCAGAACATGCAGTATTCCTCGGTCTTGGTCCCATCAGAGTTCGTTCCAAAGTTGTCCTGGCCTTCGAAGATACCAAGGGGCATTCCGCAGCTCTGGCATCGTTGTCTTTCACCCAATTCTCGTCACCTCCGATTATCTATTACTAAGGAGAGGTCTTAGCACCTGCATCATTGCGGGCAGAGCTGGCCTTGACCACTGAGAGCTCAGAAGCCCGTAGAACTCAGGCGCGCCGTAAGCCGCTCCGTTAACGGTGGGGTACGTGCCGTTGAGAGGCCAGTACGACCAGCCAGCACCTCGCTCTTTTATATATCTTGCCAAATAGGAGAACCACTGGCCCTGGCTCCCCGGACTGTCGTCGGCCACACAGGATGGAGCCGTATTGCACGTTCCAAACTCCCCTACAAACACCGGCGCGGTGTAAGGAGATCCCGGGTCCATGATATACCCCCAGTACCCGTGCCACACGTCGCTCATGCTCTCGTAAGTGGCAGTATCGTTGTGCCACGGCTGCCGGTAGAGGTCCGGACCGTAGTCGTGGGTTGAGTAGACCAGTCTATTTGGAATATTCAGTCTTACAGGGTGCTGTGCCACACCCCTCAGGTTGCCACCCCACCAAAAATCGTAGACTCCGTCTGAGCCGTCCGGGTAAAGCTGCACACCCTCTACGAATATCAGGAGCGAAGGATTTACCGACAGAACAGCGTTGCCGGCCTGCTCAGCCGCCATCCTCCAATCGGTGGCCGGGTCTCCTGTGCCCCAGGTGACTCCATGATACAGATAGGCGTCCATACTCGACAGCCCAGTTCCGGCGGTATGAGGCTCGTTACGTAAATCGAAACCGATAACGTTTGGGCTGCTGCTATACCGAGCGGCAAGATACCTCCAGTGCTGGAGCCATAGAAAGTGCGGGTACTGAGGAGTATACCAAAGGCCACTATAGTTAGGCTCATCCCTGTCCGCGCTTGAGCTGTGGTTGTCCAAAATTATCCAAAGGCCAGTGTCGGCGGCATGGCTGATAATCGCATCCATAATCTCCAGGGATGTCCGGCCCATAAGCTCGCGGTTGGCCTCCAAATTACTATCGATCCGAAGGTTCCTGGCTATAAGCTCGTTAGAGAAGGGAAGGCGGATGGTATTGAAGCCCATCTCCCTGACTTGCCAAAGAATATCTCTGTATGAACGAATATTGAGGCCGGAGGGCAGAAAGTCCGGCCCCTCAAACCCATACCAATTGACCGCCCGTATGATTACCCGACTGCCGTCGGCGTCAACAATATGAGGGCCATCGGTGCGAAGCCCGATTCCAGCGGCGTGAGCGTTATGTGAATCGTCTCGTAAGGCGCCAATGGACAAGGCGATTGCCGCAGCAACACGCACAAGCCGGCTAAAATGCGCGGCTGTCCACCACCGTCCAAAGCTTGTGCTTCGCATGAAACCGCTCACCTACACCTTCCTGATCCCACAGATAACCGAACCGGGGCCAGACCAAAGGGGGTAACATAATGTAACCAAGCACGGCGCCAGGATACAACGAGTTACTAATTACAATAACCGTTCATTTTGAACCATTGTTGTTGATGACAAGCACTGGTATATTATAGATCGTTGTGAGCCTTACCGGTCTAAGAGTTGCACCAGCGAGCCGGTCAATTTATTGTATAGACGAACACGAGGAGGAAGGCAGATGACTACAGGATCAAAGGTGTCATACGAGGGGATAATAGCGGAGACGGTGACGTATTCCGGCCACAATGGAGACCTGATAGGTGGCTATATGGCGCGTCCGTTGGGCCCGGGACCATTTCCCGGTGTGCTATTGATCATGGAAGCATTTGGATTGGTAACCCACACCAAGGAACAGGCCCGCAAGTTTGCTGCTGCCGGTTACGTGACCGTTGCGCCAGACCTATTCTCAAGAGAAGGCCCAGTAGACCCCGCAGATATGAGAGCGGTAATGGCCGCCATAGGTGGGACCCCCGACTCGCGCGCCATCGGAGATTTTGAAGGGACGGCTCAGTTTCTGAAAGCCATGCCCACCTGCAATGGCAAGATCGGGGCCATCGGCCACTGTTCGGGTGGGCGTCATACCTTGCTATTCGCTTGCAACACGAACAGTCTCAACGCCGCGGTAAGCTGCTATGGCGGCAGGATAATCCAGGACGAGCCGACCGATGCGGCGCCAGTGGCTGTCGTTGATATGATCCAGCGGTTGAGCTGCCCTGTGTTGGGCCTCTTTGGCGAAGAGGATGTTAACCCTAATCCTGAGCACGTGGCCAAAATAGAGTCCGAGCTTAAAAAGCACAATAAACTATATGCATTCCATACCTACCCGAATGCAGGCCACGGCTTCTTCGCCGACTACCGTCCCAGTTATAGACAAGAGGCTGCTGTCGACGGCTGGGAAAGGGTATTCTCCTGGTTCAACAAATATCTCACGTAGAAACGAGCGTTTGATTACAGTAAGTTCTGAATATACAAGCTTCTGTACCACCCGCCGGTGGATGATCAGGTCTGTCCTTACCCACCATTACATATATAGATAGATCATTAGGGGGAAGCATAAAATGTGCGGTTTCAGCAAGGCGATAGGAGTGACACTGGAGGGCAGCGGGAAAGCCGAACAGGAATGGCGTAACCTGGCGAAAGCTCAGGTCTACCACGACCATTTCATAGCCGCAGAGATTGAAGACGGCGTGGTCATCGATTTTTTGAAGGAGGATGGTATGCCTCCAGTGCAGATCTGCCTTGAGCTTAGCGCGACCTCGGCAAGAGAGCTGGCAGAGGCTATTCTAGCTACAGTCAACGGCATCGAGTCAAATGCCAGGCCGAGACTACGCTAGGCTTGCTACAGATAGAACGCTCATGGTTCGAGCCTTTGCAAAGCTCTAGCCTAGGCGAGTTTTTCATTTCGCGAACCTCGGCCGGACAGGTCCTTGACCGTTCAACCTATTGAGACTTCCAAGAGCGTTAGCACGCCTTTTAGCGCAGCATCGACGTATTTTCGCTCGCGTATGAGCACACCATACGTGGTCTGACCTCCGTAATCAGGAGGGATCTTCACGATCTCCAGCCTGGTCTGGTCATCCTCGGTCAGACAGATCCCGCTAACCACTGCAACACCAAGGCCCAACGACACATACCGTTTGACCGCTTCGAAATCGCTGACCTCAAACGCGACTTTAAGAGGCAACCCCAGGTTAGCAAGCCCTTCTCTCAGGCGGTGGTGCTCCGCCTCCTCCGCCTCCCCCACTATCATGGGGTAACGGATGATCGTCTGTGGGTTTAGCAACGATTTGAAGTCCTGCTTTGCCCGAGCTGCAACAGGATGGCCGCGTGGCAGGATAAGGTACGCCTCGAAGGCGCGCCAGGGATGGAAGACAAGTCCCTCTGGGAACTCCCCGCTGGCCACGATCCCTATATCCACCTCGTTCTGGCGGACCAGTTCCACGGTTTGCGAGACCGGCCTGGCGATCAGCCGCAACGTCACGTTGGGAAACAGCCGCCGGTACTTGTCCACGACTGGAGGCAGCAAATAGAGTTGCACTGGGACTTCGGCAGCTATGGTTAAGCTGCCCATTATCCCCTCCTGGGCCATGCCCCGCTCGAACTCACCCAACCGGTCGAACAATTCGACCGACATCTCCCAAACTTTATGGCCCGCCGGCGTCAGCCTGACTTTCCCTCCCCGCGACTCGTACAGCTTCGTTCCTAGGTAGCCCTCCAAAGCCCTCACGCGCTTCGAGACAGCCGGCTCCGAGATACCCAGTTCGATACTCGCGCCGGTCAGGGTGCCCCGCTTCCCCACGGCCCAGAAGCACCTCAGCGCCTTCAAATCCATCACTCGGTAAGCTTCTTCAGGGTCCATTGCGCCCTCACTTCTATAACCGCTGGTTACACCATTATAGCCGACACCCCATTGCGACGCTAGCGGATTATGCGGAAACTGGACGTAGGTTCTCAAAAAGGACTTCTGCGAAGAGATGAAAGGGGAAGAAAATGTGGAATCACAATTTTGCCAGAGGTAACGGCTACCAAGAGAGGCTTTCGGCGGCCAGCAGCTATCCGGACCTCGCAGACTGCTTGGAAGTCATCGTACACGTCGTCCAGGTGACGACCCGCCTCCTCGCTTGGCTGACGGAACATGTGGTCCTGGGGATTCTGGACTCGGAATAATAGCCTGGTCCAGCGGAATAATGACGGTCCGTGTCGTCTCGGAATCTCTGCTCCGGCTGTTATGCGTACGGGGCAAAATGACAGATATAATTCATAGAGGTGCAAGATGATTGTAGATTCAATATTACGTAGACTTTTTGCGGGCCGGAGCGACCCTTTTGATTTTCGCCCCTTTCGCCAGGATGAGATTCCTACCAGGGTACCTTCGGCCACAGGCCTTTACATCCATGTCCCTTTTTGCCGTCAGATATGCCCTTTCTGCCCGTACAACAAGCGAGTATACAACTCAGCTATGGCTACCGCATGCGTGGAACGGATGAAGAAGGAAATCGGCATGTGGGCGTCCAGGCTTGAAACATCGTTCAAACCTACCTCTCTCTACATTGGTGGAGGTACGCCTGCGACCGTCTTGCCGCAGTTGGGAGAGATCGTGGCATCCTGCCAGGATAAGTTCGGGAGAATCGATACCATAGCAATGGAACTCCATCCACTAGACGTAACCCCGGAAGCGGTAAAGCGTATAACGGACGCTGGAGTTAACCAGGTTAGCGTGGGGATTCAGAGCTTTCACGATCATCTTCTGAAACGCCTGGGTCGAGCCTACGACGGCAAGAGAGCCCTTGAGGCGATCCGCATTCTCAAAGATGCCTCCTTCGATGCGTTGGACGCCGACATTATGTTTGCGATTCAAGGCGAAACGATGGAGGAATTAGTCGAGGATATCAGCCGGGTTATCGAGGCCGAGGTCACTCAGCTTTCTGTTTATCCCCTCGTCCTCTATTCCTTCACGCCGATGTCCCAAGTTATTCAAAACCAAGGGCTCAGAAGGGCCTCACTACTTACAGAGTTACGGATGCTCCTAAGAATCTACGATCTTACCGATAGAGCAGGATATTCGCGGTCAGCGCTGGGGTCCTTCACAAAGCCCAAAACGCCCCGCTACACCTCCGTAACCCGTGAGTTCTACCTGGGACTTGGTCCTGGCGCAGCAAGCTATACTGGCTCGGCCTGGTTCGTCAACACGTTCTCAATCCCAGAGTATTTGAAATACATAGACGAAGGACGTTTCCCCGT
Source organism: Dehalococcoidia bacterium (assembly GCA_009693005.1). Taxonomy (GTDB): domain Bacteria; phylum Chloroflexota; class Dehalococcoidia; order SHYD01; family SHYC01; genus SHYC01. Next base: position 11,849 of record SHYC01000032.1, read on the forward strand.
CGCGCTAGGCACACAACTCACGGAGAAGATCAGAAAGCGTGGTGGACCTTCTGGAGGCTCTACGACGGGACGCTCCCTCTGGAACGGTACAGTGAACTGTTCCTCGCTGACTTCAATAGGGATTTCCGGTTGCTGATGGCGCTAGCGAAAACGACTGGGTTGCTCCAGGTCCGAGGAGATCGGCTGACCCTTACAACTTTGGGGCGGGTTATCTTCAGCATTGTTGAGCGAAAGTTCGGGCGTACGTATACTGACCTTATGTGGGGCACACTGACCAGGACCGCCTGGCCTCAAGATATGGCCCTTCAGAGCGGCGGGAAATACCAGCGCCAACCAGAGGTGAGCCTACATGATAAGCCCGAAACGCTCCTAAAGACATCGAACTTCCATAACAATACTTTAGGAAGGGAGGACTGGGGCAATTGATAGACCTGTACTGCGAACGACTTGGGCCTGGCCTGTTGACCGAACCGCTCAACGCGCTTACGAATCTCGCTTTTCTCGTGGCGGCGTGGGTCTCCTGGGACTTGGCGCGCCGTCGGGGTGCACTCGGGGGAAGCACCGCCGTGCTCCTCGCCCTCATGGTCAGCGTGGGAATCGGCAGCGCCCTGTTCCACACTTTCGCCACGACTTGGGCGCGGGTTCTCGACGTGGTACCCATCTTGATCTTCCAACTCTTCTTCTTATGGCTTTACCTTAAACGGGTCTTGTCCGCCAACTCGTCGTACTCGGCTATGGCGGTTGCTGGCTTTCTCATCGCAGCCCTCGTCGGAAGGCTGTTCCCCACAGTCCTGAATGGTTCGGTCACCTATCTGCCTGCACTCGCGCTGTTGATCGGGCTTGGTGCCTACCATTACAAGGCTCAGAAAGAAGACCGCCTGGCCCTGATAGCGGCTGCGGGAGCCTTAATGCTCTCACTGGTCTTCCGGAGCATGGACCAGGCGGTGTGCCCATATATCCCGCTTGGCACGCACTTCCTCTGGCATGTCTTGAACGGGGTGGTGCTGTACCTGGCGTTCAGGGGCTTAGTCTCAAACTGGAGGAGATAGCCATGAAAAGCGTCTTGGTCTCCTGTGCAGCCCTGCTCCTGCTCACTGTCATAGCCTGGGTTGCCACCGACTTGGCAGCGGCCGCCGTCGAGGCGAGCAAGAACCCTGTAGGCCGCACAACGCCCTATGAAGCAACACTGCTCGGCGCCGACTTACACCGACGCCTGATCATCGCGGACCTGCACGCCGACTCGCTCCTCTGGAACCGCGACCTGAACCAAAGGGGAAGCCGCGGCCAGGTCGACGTTCCACGGTTACTCGAAGGGAACGTCACGCTGCAAGTCTTCAGCGTTGTGACAAAGGCCCCGGGCAATCTCGACCTCGAGGAAAACGACGAGTCGAGCGATGTTCTATGGCAGCTGGTGATGGGCCAGAAGTGGCCACCCTCTACGTGGAACAGCGCGTTAGAGCGAGCGCTCCACCAAGCGCGGAAGCTGAAGGCGACGGCACAGCGTTCGGACGGGAGACTGGCACTTGTGCAGAGCCGAAGGGATCTAGATGAGCTCTTTGAACGGCGCCGGTTGGGGTCGGTGGTGGGCGCCGTCTTGGCCCTCGAGGGCATGCACGCGCTCGAGGGCCGGCTGGAGAACATCGATCGCCTCTTCGATGCGGGTTTCCGGATGATGGCGCCAGCGCACTTTTTCGACACCTTTATTGGAGGCTCTGCCCACGGTGTGAGGAAGCACGGCCTCACCGAGTTGGGCCGCACCGCAATACAGCGCATGGAGGAAAAGGGGATCACTCTCGATTTGGCCCACATCTCCCCGGCGGCCTTCGATGACGCTATCACTGTCGCCACGCGGCCGGTGGTAGTCTCGCATAAAGGGGTCAAGGGCACCTGCGACAATAATAAGTTCAACCTCTCAGATGCCCAGCTTACCAAAGTTGCCCGAAACGGTGGCGTCGTTGGGATAGGCTACTGGCCCAGAGCCGTCTGCGGGGGAGATGTCTCGGCGATTGTCCGTGCCATCGATCACGCAGTATCCGTTGCGGGGATCGACCACGTCGGTTTAGGGTCAGACTTCGACGGCTCGGTGTCCACTCCTTTCGATGCCGCAGGGCTGGTCGAACTGACCGACGCGCTCCTCGCCGCGGGATTCAGTGAGGAGCAGCTACGCAAGGTGATGGGCAAGAATGTGCTGCGCGTCTTGAGAGGGAATCTCCAACGATGATAAATCCCAAGAGGGTTTTGTTAGCCTAAGGCAGTCCAGAGATTTCGCTTTTTCCCGTCCTAGGCTGCCAGGTTGGTGATTCCGCGAAAGTTCGTGCTTTGCCTGACTTCAAAAGAATAGGGTTTTCCATTAAAAAAAGAGTAAGCCAGAGTGCAACATCAAGGCTGCAAGAAATGCACAGGAAAGGCGGTGCCCAACAAACAAATTGGGGAGCCTTGTAAGGCTCCCCAATTGGCTATTCCCGATTTGCTGAGATTAGCGACGCTGGCGGCTGCCGGCGTCTGTTCGACTGTAGCAGTCCCTGCAATAGACGGGTCGGTCGCCTCTGGGCTGGAACGGTACCTCGGTCTGCTTGCCACACTGGGCGCAAACCGCTGGGTACATTTCCCGCTGGTAGCCACCGCCATACCCGCCGCCACCGCCGGAACTATAGCCCGAAGAACGGTTGTCCCTACGGCTCGTGCGGCATGAGGCGCAACGCTTAGGATCGTTGGAGTAGCCCTTCTGGGCGTGGTACTCCTGGTCTTCGGCACTGAAGGTGAACGACTGACCGCAATCCACGCAGGCAAGAGTTCTGTCCTGATAACTCATGAATATCTCCTTTCGCTTAATAGTTGGCGAAAGGTCGAGTCATCACAAGTCCAGAACTACGCTGGTGTGGAAACTAAACTATCACCACTTTTGAAAGTATAACATACTAATTACGGTTTAGCTACTAAATAATCGTCCAAATTCAGACAAATCTTGGACTCAGAACGCTAAATGACGCAGCCCAGGCGGTTTTAGCGCCCATACCTCACATTCCTGCAGCCGTCACGGCGCTTTGTTCACTTGCATTCACAAATCGCTACGTGTCAACTCATATAGGAATGTTACCGAGGGGGAAGTAGTTCACTCATTTAGGAATGTTACCGAGCGGCGCTGGCTACCTCCTTTCGTTTAGTCTCAGGGTCTAGCAACGGGGACTGCCACAGCCTTTCCACAGCCCGGTAGATCT
>SHYC01000033.1 GCA_009693005.1 Dehalococcoidia bacterium
GCAATGAATCGAGTTTGAACTCGAGGTCTTCCTTTCCTCCAAAGACCGCTCGCCAGCCCGTTGCCGTTATGATAGACAGCCCGTTTTCTCCCAAGTATTCAAAGGACTTTAAGCCGGTTCCGAACCTATTTGGAACTTCATCCATAAGTTTCGAGGCTAAGAGTACCGCCTCCCTGCTGACCCTGTCGCCAGGTTCAGGTACAACCCCGGTTCTATCCAGAATATTAGGAATGTTGTCGTTTGAGCCAGACCGACCCAGGACAACACCCTCCAGGTCGACCACGAACGAGTCACTTCCAACCAGCCAAAGAGCAGCCTCTGGCCTCTCCTTAATGTTAATATATACAGTACCGGGCAACCAGCGCCTTACATCCACAGCTTTCACTCTTGGTTCTTTTAATAATTCCTTTTCGATTAGCATAATGTCCAGCCCCAGTAGCCCCTCCCCCTCCAGAGCCAGGGAACTTTTGATTGCAGCCGCGTCCAGAGCTCTGGTGCCAGTCACGTCAACCTTTCCAACTGCCAGCGCTGGCGTATAATAGAAAACCAGCGCCCACAGGACTCCAGCGAGTGTCGCAAGAAACCTGGAAACCCGCCTGACCAAGACGCGTCCGCTGCGTACCCCGCCTTTGGTATTGGCTTTTGTCCTCTGTTTTCCTATTGTTGTCATTGGCAGCGTCCCAAAGCCAGCGCTATCAGCTTGTCCAGTAGTCCGGTGTAGCTAAGGCCCGACGCTTCCCACAGTTTTGGGTACATGCTTACGCTGGTAAAGCCAGGTATCGTATTTATCTCGTTTATGTATATTTTGTCTGTCGAACGCGAGAGAAACATATCTACCCTCGCCATGCCTGAGCAGTCGAGGACCTTGAAAGCCAGGACGGCCAGTCTCTGGACTTCCTTAACGAGCTCCTGGCTAAGATCCGCCGGGATAATTAGTCGAGTCGTTTCGTCATGATATTTCGCAAAGTAATCGTAAAACTCCCGGGACGGTACGATCTCTCCCGGCACAGACGCGACAGGCTCTTCATTGCCCAAAATGCTGCATTCTATTTCGCGGCCATCTACGGCCTCTTCCACTAATATCTTTCTGTCCCAGCGGGCGGCTTCCGACAACGCATCATCCACTTCGCCGCGGCTCTTGACTTTAGATATTCCTACGCTGCTGCCCAGGTTGGCAGGCTTAACGAAGAAGGGATATGTAAATCGTTTCTCTACTTTGCCGATTACAAACTGAGCGTCAGATTCTAGCTCTTTCTTATAAACCACTTGATAATCCGGGACCGGCAGGCCGTGAAAAGACAGCAAAGCCTTCATGACTGCTTTGTCCATTCCAACCGCGCTGCCCAAGACATCGGCTCCGACGTAGGGTACTCCGACCACATCTAGAAACCCCTGTACGGTGCCATCTTCGCCGTGTGGGCCGTGGAGGGCAGGGAACACAACATCCACTTCGTTAAGCCTTCCCAACTCTTCAGCAGACACAAGTAATTTATTGGGACCAGTTGTATCTTGTTCAAGGCGTTGGTATCCGGGAGTCAGCATCTGCTGAGACCTGCCTTCCGAGAGCCACCGGCCATTTCGTCCGATTCCGATGGGTACCACGGTATATTTCGTCTTATCAAGAACGTTGATAATGGACCGCGCAGACAGTATCGAGATGTCATGCTCGCCAGACCGCCCACCAAATAATACGCCGACCCTGAGCTTATCACTCACTAGCGTCATTACCAAGAATTTCAACTTCCTCCTCCAAAGCTATGTCAAAGCCTTGGAGTACTTTATCTTTGGCCATATTCATCAACTGCTCTACGTCTGAGTATGACGCATGTCCGCGGTTCACGAAGAAATTGCCGTGGCGGCTGGATATCTGTGCGTCCCCTATCCTGGTGCCTTTCAACCCCGCCTGATCTATCAGCCAGCCCGCGGTGTGGGACAGCGGGTTCTTGAACATCGATCCTGAGCTGGGTTGCGAAGGCTGGCTGCTACGTCTGCGTCCGCTATATAGCATAATGCGCTTTTGCAGCACATCGGGACTTTCCCTATGAAGCCTTAACGTCACCTGAAGCACCACTGGGCGGTAGCCGTTTTCACGCCACTTGTAGCGTATATTACTATACCGATAGCTGTACTCGAGGTCTGCAGGAGTGACCTGCTTCAACACATCACCCGGCTCCAGGATATATGCCGCTTCCAGGATGTTACCTATTGAGCCGCCATGTGCACCAGCGTTGTTTACGACCGCCCCGCCAATCGTACCTGGTATGCCAACCGCCCACTCCAGGCCCGAGAACCCGTTTCTTGAGAGGTAGTATGACAGGCGGGCCAGGGGGATGCCACTTTCTACTTTGACCAGGCAGGAGCCGTCTGCATTTTCTTCGAGCTGTACTGAAGAATCGCCTGCCCCTCCCTTTACATTGAAATTCTCTATCACGAGTCCGCTAAATCCGCCGTCTCTAAACAAAAGGTTGCTTCCTGCTCCTATGACAATAAAATCAAGACGGTTGTCATATACCACCCTCATAATTTCTTTCAAGCCTTGAAGGTCGCGTGCCACAACATAACCGGCGGCCGTTCCGCCTACACGAATAGTTACATGGTGTGAAAGCGGCTCATTTTCTCTTACATGGGCTATTTTAGTTAAATGATCCAATATGTTAGTTGGCAACATCCTTATCCAAACACTTTATTTTTCCGTATCAGCCTCGCCGATCACGTCCCAGCAGCGACAGACCTTGCCAGATAATCTAGTAACGCCTCACCAACCTGGTAGACGTTTCCGGCTCCCATCGTAATCAATACATCTCCATCGGTCAGATGTTCACCCAGATACTTCTCAGCCGCTTGGACAGAGCCGATCGCCGTCACCTTTTCGTGTCTAATATGGCCGCACAGCTCATCTACAGACGCGCCCCAGGTGTTCTCCTCTCTGGCGGCATATATATCTGTGACCAGAACTTCATTAGCGCAAGAGAATACCTCAGCATATCCGGACCCCAATAGCTTTGTACGGCTGTAAGTGTGCGGTTGAAAAAGGCAGACGATCCTCCTGTCGCCGTACCTGGTTCTAGCAGCTTTGAGTGTCGCCTCTACCTCAGCAGGGTGATGAGCGTAATCATCTACTATAGTCACACCACCGACCACACCCTTGGTCTCGAAGCGACGCTTAACGCCTTCAAAACGCTTGAGAACGCTTTTGGATACTTCCATCGGAACGTCACATATATTCCCAACAGCCAGGGCGGCCAGCGCGTTCAAGACATTGTGGGTGCCTGGGACAGTAGTGGAAAACCTGCCAAGGGACTGTTCACCTCGGAGGACCTCGAAATCATAGCCACCGGTGTGACCAAGTGTCAAGTCAACAGCCCGACAGTCCAGTCCGGCGCTGTAGCCATAAGATATTACATTGCGGGTGTCCCGGTATTTCATCTCAAAGACCAGGTTGGACAGCACAGGGTCGTCACCGCAAAACACAATATATCCCCCTTCCGGGACCGCCGCAAGAAAGCTACCGAAGGCTCCAATTATATTATCCAAAGTCTTATAGTAGTCCAAATGGTCATCGTCTATATTAGTGACTGCGGCTATATATGGAGCCAACTTCAGGAAAGAGCCGTCATACTCATCTGCTTCAGCTACTATGTAAGCGCCGCTGCCGCTTACGGCATTAGAGTCCATCTCCGGTACCTCGCCGCCCACTAGCACGAACGGATCAAGTCCGGCTTCCCGCAGTATAAGCGCAACCATAGCTGTAGTTGTTGTCTTGCCGTGAGTCCCTGCGATAGCTATACCCTTCCTCTCGTTGAACAACCAGCCGAGCGCCTCAGCACGTTTGACTATCCGGAGACCCCTTCTCTGTGCCTCCATTACTTCCGGATTATCGCTCGGCACGGCTGAGGAGATGACCAATATTTGCGCATCTCCAACATTGTCCGGGTGGTGGCCTTGCTTTATGGTGGCTCCGAGCCTCTGTAAATCATCAGTAATGTGCGATAGCTGTTGGTCCGAGCCGGAAATCACATAGCCCTGGTCGTGCAACACTCTAGCTATGCCGCTCATACCTATTCCACCTATTCCCACGAAATGAAGCCTTTTGGGTATGTCCATATTCAGTTTAATCCAGACTGTAGCTTGAGTTGTCCGTTACCCCGTACAAGCTCCTCCAGCTGCAGATATATGCTCTCGGCAGCATCGGGCATGGACATTCTCCTGCAACGCGTCTCCATACTTAACCGCCTCTGGTCATCGTGGACCAACTCAAGGGCTGCCGGCACCAACTGGTCTATTTCTGCCTCTTCTACGATCAAGGCGGCCCCAGCTTCCATCATCACCTTTGCGTTATGACGTTGATGTCCGCCGGCGTAAGGATAGGGAACAAGTATTCCAGGTAATCCCGCCGCAGGCAGCTCGCCCAATACGGAAGCGCCGGAACGGCAAATTACCAGGTCGGCAGCTACCATGGCCGACGGAAGCTCTTCATTCAGGTAGTCATGTAGATGGTATTTAGTCCGGCTGTCAGGAGACAGAATTAGTTTTCTCCCTTTCAGCCACTCCATGTCCAGCTTTCCACATATATGTATTACTTCTGTTGACTCGGTCAGGCTCTCCAGCGCGTCTCCTATGGTCTTATTTATGGTGTGCGACCCTTGACTGCCGCCCATGACGAGGACCATCTTGCAGGATTCATTTATTGACAGGCGATGCCGCGCCGCCGCTTTATTCAAAAGGAAAAAATCCGGCCTAACTGGGTAACCGGTCACCACAGCCTTATCTGACTTCAGATGGCTCTCGGCTTCCGAAGATGTGACCGCTATTCTCGAAGCGAATTTAGCCAGGAATCTAACAGCCCAACCGGGATACGCGTCAGGCAAATAGACCAGTGACGGGATGCCGAGCAACCAGGCAGCCATTACCACTGGTACAGAGGAGTACCCTCCCGTCCCCAGAACCGCCTGAACTTTCTCTTGTCTCAATATGGCTACGCTTTGAATGATACCAACCCCGTTTTTTATTAGGTTTATCATCGTGCGTAAAGGTGTTGTCCCTCTGATCGGAGCTACGGCGACAGCACGAAAGGATATGCCCGCGTCTCTTGCCAGGCCGGCCTCTATACCGGTATCAGAGCCCAAATAGAGTACGTCTGTCGGTATCGGCAGATCTGGTCTTCTGAGCTGCATAGTGGACAGAACCGACATAATCGGATAGACATGTCCTCCGGTGCCACCACCTGCCACGGCTAGACGCATTAGCTGCCACCTCTAGCGCCAGATTGCGAAATACCGGCCAAGGGAGCCGTGGCAGCAGGCGACATCTCAAGCTCTATCGCCGGCTCTCTCTGTTCGACATACCTTGATATATTTAGCAATATGCCCACTGCGAACATATTTGCGGCCAGTGCGGAACCGCCATAGCTTATGAACGGGAGAGGTATTCCTGTCAGCGGGATAGACCTCGTTATACCCCCAAGGTTTACCAGGGCTTGGTAGGCTATCCAAAAGGTAATACCGGAGGCCATTAACGCTCCGAATTTATCTGCGGCCCCTTGAATGATCTTGATACCCCGGTAAACAAAGACGGCAAACAGAGCAATCACAGCAATAGCGCCGATGAAGCCGATCTCCTCACCTATTACTGCGAAGATACCATCCGTATGGACACCGGGCACGTAAAAATACTTTTGTCTGCTAGCGCCTACTCCAAGGCCCAACAGGCCCCCGCTGCCCAGCGCGATCAATAGCTGGATTATGTGAAACCCGGTTCCCGCCGGATCGCTCCACGGATCAACAAAAGACTGCCATCTGTCACTTCTGTAGGCGGCTCCCATGACCAACATTGCAATACCCGCCAGTCCTGCCGCACCCGCCAGTCCGATATGGCTTAGGCTAGCGCCTCCAAGGAAGAACAAAGTCCCCATAATAAGAGCTATGATGGTGGCGCTTCCAAGGTCTGGTTCAAGCATTACAAGGCCACAAACAAGTCCGACTATCATACAAAATGGCCACAATCCCGAAGAGACGGTCCTTATTTTATCACCCTGGCTGGAGACCCAGGCAGACATATAGATGATCACCGCTAACTTTACGAACTCGCTAGGCTGCATCGCCGGCAGCGGGCCGACACGCAGCCAGCGTTGCGCGCCGTATTGCTCAACGCCTCCGTCAGACACCAGCACCAGCACCAGAGATATTACTGCTAAGCCCATGAGAACCGGGCTTAACTTCTTCCAAAAAGTGTACCTAAAGTTCATCGAAAAAATAAGACCAGCCCCACCGATCAGTGCCCAAATGCCCTGCCTGACGACAAAGTAGTTCACATCGTTGTATTCCGTTACTGCCAGCCCGAACGTAGCGCTGTAGACAGCCTGCAGTCCGACAACCACCAGCGCGACCATCGTGAGCAGCAGCCCGTAGTCCGGCTTTCTAGGCCTGACAGCTTCCTTATTTCTAGCTCGCATCGCCCCTCTCGTTACGGACGGCATAGAACAACCACCTCTACAAGTTCATGACCAACTCTCTAAATCTGTCCCCGCGCTGTTCAAAATTCTCAAACACGTCGAAGCTTGTGCACGCAGGGGACATAAGCACAATATCACCGGCACGGGCTAGTCGCCGCGCCGCGCTTACAGTTTCGCCAAAGGAACGCACAATGACGCCTTTTGCCGAATCCATCCCGGCATCAATAAAAGCCTCCAGGAGAATCTCTGCTGCTTCTCCGTATAGTACTACCGCCCTACAGCGCTTTGCTGTCTCCTGAGCTAGCTCATCCAGAGGTAGATGTTTGTCCCTGCCACCTGCTATGAGTACCACAGGCTCATTGAAGCTATGGAGGCCTGCCAATGTCCGTTGTGGGCTGGTTGCTATACTGTCATTGTAATAGGATACATCGTCCAGGATGCGTACCATCTCCAACCGGTGTCCGATGCCGGCAAACTCCGAGACGGCCTTCGCCACATCCCCGTCGTCTACCCCGCAAGCCGCAGCCATCGCACAAACCGCAAGAATATTCTCCAGGTTATGGGTGCCTCTGAGCTGAACATCCTCTACACCCAGAACATCTCGTTCCTTCCCGCGGTATCTGATCTTAACGCGTCCATTATCCACATAAGAGCCGTCATCACCTATAACGTGGCACCTGCTGAAGAATAGGACTTTACTGGCGCACTCGTCCCCCATGCTCCGCGTCACGGCGTCGTCGTAATTGACCACGAGGAAATCATCCGCCCTATGGTTTTTGAAGATCTTTTTCTTGAGGTCTATGTAATCAGTCAAGTTGGGATAACGGTCTGCATGGCTGGGAGCAATGTTGGTTACGGCAGCGACGTGCGGACTTTTTTCAAAGATCTCAAGCTGGGTGTGACTCACCTCCAGCACCGCCCAGGACTTTTCGTCCATCTCATCCAACCGCTCCAGCAAGGGAACGCCTAAATTACCGCCGACAAAGACGTTCCTCCCGGCTTCTTTAAGGACTTCACCCATTAGAGCAGTAGTGGTGCTTTTACCTGCGCTGCCAGTGATGCCTACGACAGTGCCAGGACATGCGTCCATAAAATGTTTGGTCATAGAATTTATGGGGATACCATGCGCAATTGCCGCCGTCACGGCTGGTATTTCCAGAGGAACTCCCTGACTTACAAACACCATGTCAGCTCCGAGTACGTCTTCAACCTTGTTCGCTCCGAAAGAGAACTTGATACCCATGCCCTTAACCCGCTGAATGTTAGCTGCGAGGGATTCAGCGGATTTTGCATCGCTGATGGTTACCAGCGCGCCTTCCGATGCAAGATATCTGGCCAACGCCGTGCCTTCGATGCCAAACCCAATTATTGTTACCTGCTTACTCTTGAACAAATGCGGCCCTCATACTACGCCAATGCCAGGGATATTCCCATCATCGAAGCCATGATACCAACCAACCAGAATCTGGTAGTGACCTGAGTCTCTGTCCAGCCAAGCATCTCAAAGTGGTGGTGAAGCGGGCTCATTAAGAAGATCCGTTTGCCGCCGGTTAGCTTGAAGTAGGTTACTTGCAAAATGACGGAGCCGGCTTCTATGACGAAAACGAATCCAATCACAGGCAGTAGGAACCAGTGTCCGGTCATCAGCGCGACCACCGCTAGCGTGGCTCCCAGAGCCAGAGCGCCGGAATCACCCATCATAACCTGGGCAGGGTGGGCATTATACCAAAGGAAACCAAGGATAGCCCCAACAACGGTATAGCAGAAAGAGACCAGGAAGAACTGATCCTGAAGGAAAGCAATGATGCCGTAGGAAGCAAAGGCCAGAGCCGCCGTTCCTCCGGCCAGCGTATCCAGACCGTCTGTAAGATTTACGGCGTTTGCTGTGCCGACAACAGCCAGCGCAGCCACCAACATATACCACGCTCCAAGGGAGAACTTGCCCAGGAATGGTATGTACACGCTCTCAAGTCGCAGCAAGTAATAGAGGCTGATGGCTGCCACAAGGGATATCGCCAGCAATCCCGTCATCTTAAATCTTGCCTGCATCCCTTGCCCGTTGTTGCTAGCCAGATTCATCATATCATCGACGGCGCCAAGCACTCCAGCTCCCACTATAGTAAACATTGGCAGGATCATTGAGAAGCGGTCCACAAGATTCAAGGTTAAGGTTACCAGGAACACTGGAATAAATATTATTATGCCGCCGATAGTTGGCGTCCCCACCTTAACGTCATGTGAGCTTAGCATGTCCGCTTTCATTCCCTTTGCGATGCCGTGAGACCGCAGCAGATCAATTGTTGGCCTCCCAATTGCGAGGGCAATGAGAAAGGTCACGCAGCCCAGCACGAGGCCGTAAGACATTCCGTTGATCGTGCTGTTGATCATTGTAGACTTTTGACAATGTGCTCCATTGCCATTGACCTCGATCCTTTAACCAAGATACTGCATGCAGGTCTCATCACACCTTTGATCGCCTCTTCTGCCGCTGCATGAGTGTATACTGCCTCAACATCATCCAGCCCAGACTTTCTAGCTTCGTCCGCTATAGTCCTGGCTCTTGCGCCAACGGTGATCAGATGGTCAACTGCCGTCGCGGCACGCCTACCCACCTTTCGGTGGCCCTCCCCCTCCTCTTGCCCCAGCTCAAGCATATCCCCCAACACAGCTATTCTGTGACCATCCAATTGAGACAGGAGGTCCAGAGCAGCGACACATGAGGCCGGACTAGAGTTATAAGTGTCGTCCAGAATAGTACAGCCCATTAGCCCCCTCAGCACTTTAATCCTGTTGCCCTCTGAAAGGCTCTGAAGCCCCAAGACTACTTCGTCTAAAGATATGCCCTGACTTAAGGCGACTGCCGAGGCAGCCAGCGCAGTGTATACGGAGTGTCTACCCATCAGCGGAGTCTCTACGGCCCTCTTTTCATTCCTCCAATGCATGGTGAAACTTATACCGGAAAGTCCCCTGCTGTCGATGTTTTCTGACCATAGGTCAAGTCCGGAGGTTGTGCCATAAATAATCGTACTGGCCTTAGTAAACGCAGCCATCGAGCTCACAAGGTGGTCGTCACCGTTTAGGATTGCAATACCATCGCTGTTCAGGGCCTCTACCAGCTCTCGCTTAGCCATTGCCGTGGCTTCGAGACTTCCCGTGCGCCCCATGTGTGTGGGACCAACATTAGTTACCACGCCAACATCCGGCTTAGCGATCTTGCAAAGAAGTGCGATATCTCCCGGCACATACATACCCATCTCTAATACGGCCTTCTCGCAGCTTTCGTCAAGCTCTAACAAAGTTAAGGGTATTCCGATCTCCGTGTTCAAATTGCCAAGGCTTTTCATTACCTTGAACTTGGTCGCGAGCAGCGCTGCCACAGCATCCTTGGTGGAAGTCTTGCCTACACTTCCGGTTATTGCCGCCACTGTTACTTGATGTCGGTCTCTCCAGCCCCTCGCCAGACACTGTAACGCGCTTCTTGTATCGTCTACGATTACTCTGGTGACAGCTTCGGTTCCAAGGTCTTGTGGCCATCTCTGGGCCAGCACCACAGACGCCCCTGCTTTCACCGCAGCTTTTATGTAGCTGTGGCCATCTTCCCGTTCACCGATCAAAGCTACAAACATATCTCCGGACTCTACATTGCGAGAGTCTGTGACTACGCTTCGGATTGACACTTCCCTGGCGGAAATGTCCGGTTCCACAGTGCAATTTTTTAGAGATGATAATAGCGCACTCAGTTTAAGCATCAGTCCCGCTTTGTCATATCCATAGCCAAAGAATTCAAGTCCGTTGGTTGCACTTTCCAATGGACTAGGAGGCGTTTTGATACCGCGCTAAAAACTGGAGAGGCCACTACGCTTCCCCAGGGAGCAGCCCTGGGGTTATCAATTTTCACCAAGATTACCGCTTTGGGGTCGGGATAAGGTATAAACCCGACAAACGAGCCGATAGTGCTGCCAGTAGTGTAGCCGTCCGCCGACGGGATATCGGCAGTACCAGTTTTGCCGGCAATCTTGAATCCGGCAACCTTTGACGGCGGGCTGCCACGCTCGCCTGATTCATTCATCATGGCCCACAGCTCAGGGATTATCTTTTGGTCCAATATCCTGGCGACCTCCACCGGTTTCGTCTCCCTCGTGATACCGTCAGATTCGATCTTTTTTACGATCTGCGGTCTCATCAATACGCCACCGTTAGCTATGGCAGAATAAGCTGTGACTACCTGCAAAGGCGTAGCATTTAAGCCCTGGCCATAACTATTGGCGGCAAGGTCTATTGGGCTCCACCCCGGATCTTTATTCGTCCTGACCTGGCCTAACGCCTCTCCGGACAAGCCGATGTTGGTAGGTTGCTTAAAGCCAAAGCGCATAACGTAATTGTAGAACTTATCAGGTCCTAATTTATCGGCTACCCATACCGCTCCGATGTTATTACTCGTCACCAATAGGTCCGTCATGTCTTGCGTACCGTAATGGGCACCGTTCCAGGTGTTGATGGTGATGCCGTATTTATTGATGGGCCCACCGTCATAGTAAGTGGTGCTGTGAGTTATCAGGCCTTCATTCAAACCCGCCGCTATTGTAAACACCTTGAAAGTTGAGCCCGGCTCGTACAGGTCGGTGATAGCGCGGTTGCGATAAAGCTCCGCGTTGCCCTGGTCCAGAATATCGAGTTTTTCTAAAGAGAACGACGGTTTGCTTGCCATGGCAAGCACCTCTCCGCTGTGCGGATCCATGACGATAACGGTGCCACCATCGGCACGATTCTTCTCGATAGACTTATCCAATTCCTCTTCAGCCACTTTCTGGATAAATCTGTCGATAGTCAGGGTTAGGTCGCCACCGCTTGTTGGAGACAACTCCTTGCGATACCCCATCGGAATGGGGTCACCTAAACTGTCCCTTTCAAAATATAATTTACCAGGAATGCCGCCTATCTCGCCCTGAAAGGCAGCTTCTGCCCCAGTTAGTCCCACATTGTCTCTACCTATGAAGCCGAGGAGAGTCGCAGCTATATTCCCTTCCGGATAATCCCTTTTTATGGTTGGTACCAACTTGACGCCCGGCAACTTGGCCGCTGTTATTCGCTGTCCAGCCCCATAATCGGCTGCGGCAGCTAGAAAAATAACATTACTTCTGTTAGTTTTTACCCTTGCCTCAAGGACCGTTTTTTCTATCTTGAGGACGGAAGACAAGGTGCCTAAATCCTCGGCGCTTAGCGTCTGACCGTTTGATTTGTTCAAATCTAGAACAACGTCATACCCGGGAGTAGAAATAGCAAGAGGATAGCCATCCCGATCTCTAATAACGCCACGAAGGGCAGGGATAACGTCCTCGCTGAGGTGCTCAGCATTAGCGCGCTGACTGTACTCCTTATTCTGATATATCTGGATGTGAAACAACCTGAACGCAACTGCCAGGGTTGCGCAGGTCACCAACAATGAGACCGTGAATAGTCTCGCTCCGGATAGACTCGAAACGCCCTTCACAACTTCACCTCGCGGAAGAGGATGGAAAAGTTTGTATTTTGTTACGGACTGAGCCACGAGTAGCTGCCGTACTGGCATCATAGGACTTGTGGTCTAACGTCACATAGATGAAGGAGCCTGCAGGCGTCATCTTAAGGCGCTCTTTGGCCTGACGCTCAACGCCGTTTAGAGATGAAGCCGTGGCTATCTCAGCCGTTATTAGCTGAATATCCCTTTGCCAGTTTTGCTTGGTCTGGTCGAGTCGCTGGATGTCATACCCAACAGAGGTGACATAGCCGGTCTCGACGAGCAGCACGACAAATAACAACACAAGAAACAAAGCGACAGCGGGAAGAATAAGTACAGGCCGGTAAGATATGAGTACCAATTTTGTTTCTCTGATCGCCCAAATGTTCATACCACTCCTATAACGACGTAATGGGGTTCTTGTTATATTGACAGTATCTCAGCGGCCCTGAGCCTGGCGCTTCTGCTCCTTCGGTTAGCTTTGACCTCCTCCGCACTTGGCTTTACCGCTTTGGAGTACAGCGTTCGTAGTCTGGGAAACCTGCCACATACACATGCTGGTGTTCTTGGAGGACATACGCATCCTTTGCTCTCTCTCCTGAAGAACTGCTTGACGATTCTATCTTCGAGAGAATGGTAGCTAATCACTACCAGTCTTCCGCCCGGCCTCAATACGTCCAGCCCCTGCACCAACGCACTTTCAAGGGATGCCAGTTCGTTATTTACGGCGATCCTAATGGCCTGAAAGGTGCGTGTTGCAACATGTATCCTGCCCTTGCGCTTCGGGAGAACCGCTTCAACAGTTCTGGCTAGCTGCCCTGTCGTCGCTATCGGCCTGGCCCTGACTATCGCCCGAGCAATTTGGCGGCTTCGCCCTTCCTCGCCATAGCGGAATATCATGTCGCCCAACTCAGTCTCGGACAGTCCGTTAACGATATCTCCGGCAGTCCTTGCCTCCAAAGGATCGAACCTCATATCCAGAGGCACGTCGTATTGGAAGCTAAAGCCTCGACCAGTCGCGCTTAACTGCATCGAGGAGAGACCGAGATCAAACAACAATCCGTCGGCCGGAACGAATCCTTTATCTTTCGCTATCGACAGTAGTCGCCCAAAATTACCGTGTGCGAACGTAACGCTATCTCTCCACATCGTTAATCGCCCCTCCGCAGCGGACATCGCCTCCGGATCTGCGTCAATCCCCAACAATTTTATGGTCCCGTGTCCTGCGCGTAAAGTGGCCTCTGCATGTCCCCCTGCACCTAATGTGCAATCTATATAAGCGCCATGAGCCCGTACTTCTATCGCAGCTAATACTTCGTTGACCAGGACTGGGACATGAATATTGCCTGCCATCATAATCATAACGTAATTATAGTACGACTGATACACGAAAACCTAAAAAAGGACTGCCATACGGACTGTGGAAATACCAATAATACTAACCGTTCTTACGGAGACTTTCAATAGGTAAACCTGGGTAAGATCACAAAAATATAGAAGAATCGCAATAAAAGTGTAAATACGGCCGAATTGGGGCGGCCTATACTGGTTTTTAGCCTTGTGCTATACTAATTTTGCCAGCCAGTTCGGACCGCGCAGACTGCCAAAGAGATATGAGCGCTATAACCCTCTCAGCTACCAGCATCAACTTGGAAAAAGCCGCCACGTTATTAAGAGACGGCGGCGTAGTGGCCTTCCCTACAGATACTGTGTACGGATTGGGTGCCCATTTCTTAAACGCAAGAGCTATCAGGCGCATTTATCTGATAAAAGGTCGCTCCGAGAAAAAGCCTCTACAGCTAATCTTATCTGATGTTTCTGAAGTAGAAACTGTTGCTGATGAGGTGCCCGATATATTCTGGCAGTTGGCTGCGCGGTTTCTACCGGGGGGGCTGACTCTGGTGCTTAAGAAGTCCGATCGAGTACCCTTGACCGTCACCGCTGGAGTCGCCACGGTAGCAATACGCGTACCTGATAACAATGTGGCCCTGGACCTTGTTAAACGGGCGGGGATTCCGCTGGCAGCGACCAGCGCTAATCGTTCCGGTCGACCAAGTATGACTACCGCACGCGATGTGCTTAACGAGCTAGGCAGATGTTTGGACGCGGTGGTAGACGGAGGACCGGCTAAACTGGGGCGAGATTCAACAGTGCTAGACTTGACTCAGTCGCCCCCCAGGATACTACGTGAGGGCGCAATTTCCTTTGATCTCATCTATCAGGTCTGCCCAGAGGTGGAAAAGTAATTCCAGTAATTGCTAATGCGTTCTAGCATCGAGGTCTCGTTAAACAAATCGAGAGAACTAATGGCGTAGAATGCGAGACAGTGTCCATGGCGAGCCTGGACTTAAACGCTGTATATTTCTGGCTAATAGTAGGGCAGAAACTTGAATGTACAGACGCTAACACAAAGGTACCAGCAGGAAATAATTGCTGAACTAGAGCTAACTCTCAAGGGGCGTACGGTGCCGCTTTACGATATGCTGCGCTATCATTTGGGCTGGATAGATCAGAGCGGTAAAACGGTGGAAGGGATGACCGGCAAAGGCATCAGACCAAACCTATGTCTCTTGGCTTGTGCGGCGGTGGGGGGACAGATCCAGGCAGCGATCCCAGCCGCTGCTGCTATAGAGCTTGTCCACAACTTCAGCCTCATTCACGACGACATCGAAGATAAGAGCCCCCAGCGAAGGCATCGCCCCACGCTATGGAGCGTTTGGGGCGTGTCCCAAGCCGTCAACGCCGGCGACAGTATGTACACACTAGCCAGGCTTGTTCTCTACCGCTTGGAAGAGCTTGGAGTCCCCGAGCGTAAGATCCTACGTATCGCCAGAGCCTTGGACGAGGCTTGCATTAAGCTGTGCGAAGGCCAGTACCTAGAT
>SHYC01000034.1 GCA_009693005.1 Dehalococcoidia bacterium
CCTCTACTCCGAGACCAACCCCAGACGGCTGCGTGAGCAGATCTACCGGGCTGTGGAAAGGCTGTGGCAGTCCCCGTTGCTAGACCCTGAGACTAAACGAAAGGAGGTAGCCAGCGCCGCTCGGTAACATTCCTATATGAGTTGACACGACCGCGCTTAGCGATACCTATATATAGTAATGGCGGCTTCACAAACACTATAAGTCGATATCTCAGAGAAAGGAGACCTACCAAGGGAGTGCAGCGAGGATATCCCGTTTCCCGGGGAGGTTGTGGGCTATTCGGCACGGCTACCAAGGCGACTGTTAAGTTTGCCACGGTCTCCCGCGTCGACCTCGTAATGACAGCAGGAGTTGATCCCGAACGCGCGTAATGATAATCTTCCAGAAGACTTCTTGTTTTTTGTCCATTGGTAGGAGGCGCTAATTGTACGATCTGGGTCTTACCGACAAGGTGGCAGTAATAACAGGCGGCAGCAACGGCATCGGTAAAGCGACGGCCCTGGCGCTGGCAAGAGAGGGTGCGGCGGTGGCCGTCTGCGCCAGAGGTGAGGAGGCTCTCGAAGAGGCCGCCAGAGAGGTCCGCGCCGCAACGGAAGGCCGGGTGCTGGCGGTGCGCGCGGACGTGAGCAACGCCGATGACGTAAAGAGCTTCATCCGGAAAGTAGCGGATACTTACGGCGGCATCGACATTCTGGTGAACAACGCTGGGACTGCGGCGGGCAACGCCTTTGAGAACGTGACCGATGAGGCGTGGCAGGCGGACCTCGACCTCAAGCTCTTCGGGGCCATCAGGACCTCCCGGCTGGTCATACCGTACATGAAGGCGAGAGGCGGCGGGCGGATCATCAATATAACTATGATCGGCGGCAAGCAACCCGGGCCCAGATCTGCGCCCAGCTCAGTAAGCAGGGCGGCCGGTATCGCCCTCACTAAGGAGATGTCCAAGGACTTGGCGAGAGATAACATCCTGGTGAATACTGTGTGCATCGGAGTAGTAAAGAGCGGCCAGCAGGACCGCAACGCTATGAGTAGCTATTCTGGGGTCGCTCTTGATGAAGCCTATAGGCAGATGGGCGGCAGCATACCTTTGGGAAGGGTAGGAGAAACAGCGGAGGCAGCCAGCGTAATCCTTTTTCTCGCCTCAAAGATGGCCTCCTATGTTACCGGGACCTCAATCAATATAGACGGTGGAGCCTCTGGGGTGGTATAAGTAAAGGGTTGAATCATTGCAGGGATAAACAGCAAACGACGAAGGGATGGACTAAACAAATATGAGGTTAGGACTGATCTCAGATACCCATATGCCCGGCGCAAGTCTGGACGATTCACGGGAGCTTCCGAAACAGGTAATCAAGGCCCTCGAGAACGTGGAGATGATACTCCATGTTGGCGATATATTTGCCGCATCGTGTCTGGACTGGCTGGAGAAGCACATAGCTCCGGTGTGCGCTGTCGAGTTTGCCGGCGCAGGCCTGATAAAAGATGACCCCAGGGTAGAAGAAAAGCGTGTCTTGGAACTGGAAGGCCACCGCATCGGCATGGTCCATGACTTTCATGCGCAGGGTATGCCTGAGGAGCCAATAGAAGGTGCGATCGAGAGATATAAAGATAAAGGCCTTTCGGTAAGGAAAGTTACCGAGCAGTTCTTTGGATCACCGATAGACATAGTTATCTTCGGCCACACCCACGACCGCTTGATGGAAGAACACGACGGCATCCTGCTGGTGAATCCAGGAAGCCCCGTGCTTCCAAAGCAGATGAGAAGGCTGGGTACGGTAGGTATACTTGAGATTTCAAACGGAAGCAGGCATGCAGAGATAATAAGTCTTAAGGATATTGAAATATAGGCATATAAACAATTACATGATTGGAGTTAGAAAAAGGGCGAAGTGTTCGAGAAAATGACGTACTCCGCCGTAGCAGTGACAGCACTCGAGGCGGCCATCAAAGGCTTAAGCCGAAATACACGACTTAAAACAAATGGCCCGTGTCTGACAGGCTCGCCAGGGATTCTTGGGCACAATGATGGGTTACGACGGTGCGGCGAACCAGAAAACTAGGCTAAATTCACTTTTGCATGTTCCTACTTCTCCAGACATTATCCTCTTGACGGGCTCGTGGGTCTGGCTAAACTTAGGCTAGCAAGCCCAAGCAATATAGGAGAACCATCCAAATGGCACGAACGACAAAAACGGTAACCATATCCCTCTCTGCTGAGATGGTCAACTTGATTCATGAATTGCGCCAGGAGGAGGGACGCACTACAAGCGAGCTAATACGAGAGGCTGTCAGGCTTTATGCAGAAGAGCGTGAGTGGAATAGAGTGTTTCGGTACGGCCAGATCAAGGCCGCGGAAACAGATATTCAAGCAGACCAGGTAGAAGAGATCGTTGATACCTATAGGAAGTGAGATCCCAAGAGTAGTAATTGATACTAACGTGTTTGTCTCAGGCTTAAACTACCCTGGCGCTCCGAACCAAGTTCTCGTACAGTTCATAAAAGGAGAGATAGAAGCATTTGTGTCTCCTTTTATTTTGGCTGAACTAGAGCGGATTCTGATAGAGAAGTTTCGATGGAGCCCCAATCAAATCCAGGCGACCTTAAACCTCATAACGGGAAGGGCTTCTGTAATAGAGCCAGCGAACAAAATATCAATTATCACGAGGAAGGACGATGATAATCGAATCCTGGAGTGTGCCTTTGAAGCACAAGCCCGCTTCCTTATCACAGGGGATGGTAGGGACCTGTTGCCTCTTAAGGAGTTCCAAGGTTTGCAGATTATCAACCCCCGCCAATTCTTGAGTCTTCAGCGAGAATCACAAGACAGTCGGGGCAACTGATTTTTAGCCTTCGGAACGCTTGCGATAATTGTCTAGCGCCTTACGGATGACGCCTTCGGCCAGTACGGAGCAGTGCAGTTTTGAGCACCGCGTGAGGAATAATCGGTACCTGGAAGCTGACACGTAGAGGTAATAAATCAGGCGCTTAATACTCCTCTTACCATATCGTCTCCTAAGTTTGGTAACAGTTTTGTGAGTTCGATCATAGTCAAGTAAGAAGGGAGCGAGTCACAACATGACAACCCAGAACGGGCAGGTAGTCTTGCCGGAGGAAGGAAAAAGACTCTGGTTTCTTGGCGACCTCTATGTAATCAAGGTGCCTGGTGAGAAGAGTAATGGTCTCTTCTCAGTTACAGAGATGACAATTGCCCCTGCTCCAGGCGGAGGCGCGCCCCTTCACATTCACAGCAAAGAAGACGAGTTGTTTTATGTACTGGACGGTGCCCTTACCTACCAGGTGGGCGAGCATATATTAGAGGCCTCCGCTGGGGCTTGTCTCTATGTGCCGCGAGGTGTACTCCATGGCTTCTCTAACCCCAGAAAAGACCCCGTCAAGGCACTTGTTTTCATAACTCCTGCTGGCTTCGAGAAGTTCTTTGAAGAACTAGGAGAGGCTGCGACCACGCTGTCCCTTCCGCCACCTACCTATGTTCCTCCCGACTTGGAGAAAGTTACCGCGCTGGGAATGCAGTACGGCACAGAAGTAAAAGGACCTCCTCCAACAGCTAGTTGATTTTGGAACCGCAACAAGACGATTCATCAATTTCGTTGGTCTAAAATAGCGGAGCGGCGCTGTTATCATAATGTCAGCGCCGCTTAGTGTATAGGCTAGCTAGTGAATATCTTAGCTCTGAGACCGTTTATGATAATCCTCAAGCGCCTTACGGATGACGCCTTCGGCCAGTACGGAGCAGTGCAGCTTCGAGCCGGGCAGCCCGCCGAGCGCGTTCGCGACATCTTTGTTGGTAATCCTCGCAGCGTCTTGCAGGCTCAAGCCCCTGAGCATATCGGTGGTCATGCTGCTGGCCGCGATGGCGGCGCCACATCCTCTGGTTAAGAAGCTGGCCTTAACTATCCGGTCGTCGCTGACCTTGATGAATAGCCTCATGGTATCGCCGCAGACCGGGTTGCTGTCGTCTCCTACGCCGTCGGCATCCGCCATTTCGCCAGCGTTGTGGGGATTCTTAAAATGCTCGGTTACTATGTCCGAATACATAGAGTTTTCCTCATGATAGAGTGTTGAAGTAACCCCCTCGCCCTCACCCTGTCCCGCGCTGGGGAGAGGGAACAAGCTAGCGCCTCTAACGGCTTGGCGAACTGGTCATAGGCGAAAGCGCTCTTAACCGCTCCACGATACCCGGCAGCACCTCAAGCACTCTATCTATCTCCGCTTCGGTGTTATCGACGCCCACGGTGAGCCGTAAGCTGCCGTGGGCGGTGTCAGTAGGAACGCCCATGGCCATTAGCACGTGGGACGGCTCCAGCGAAGCAGAAGTGCAGGCGCTGCCGCTGGAGGCGGCAATACCTTCGAAGTCCAGCCCCAAAAGGATGGACTCACCCTCAACGAACTCGAAGGAGAAGTTGGCATTGTTAGCAAGGCGCCGAGTCGGATGGCCGTTCAGGTGAACGTGGCTGATCCTGCTCTGTATGCCCTCTATCAGCCTGTCCCTGAGCGTTCGGCAGTGAGCAGCGTTAGACTCCAGCTGGCCGGCAGCGATCTCCAGAGCGACAGCAGTCCCCACTATGCCTGGAACGTTCTCGGTGCCTGCCCTGCGGTAACGCTCTTGTGCGCCTCCGGCCTGCTGCGGCACAAACGGCGCCCCTCTTCTGACATACAACACTCCCATGCCCTTAGGGCCATAGAACTTATGAGAAGAGAGGCTGAGAAGGTCTACGCCTAATTTATCGACGTTAATATCTAGCGCTCCCGCGCCCTGCACAGCATCGGTGTGGAAAGAGACGCCATGACCGATTTGCTTGCTTTTTACCTTTATCACCTTAGCTATATCAGATACAGGCTGGACTGTACCGACCTCGTTGTTCGCCAGCATGATGCTCACAAGTATCGTCTGGTCTGTTATTGCCTTTTCCACTTCCTGGGGATCCACCATACCGTAGCGGTCTACGGGCAGGTAGGTGACCTCAAAACCAAACTTTTCCAGGTACTGGCAGGTGTGTAGAACGGCGTGGTGCTCTACGGATGAGGTAATAATATGCTTGCCCCACTGGCTGGCGGCAAAGGCCACCCCTTTAAGCGCGGTATTGTCCGACTCCGACCCACCGCTGGTGAATATCAACTCTGCAGGCCGGCACCCTAGGACCTTAGCCACCTTATCCCTGGAATCATCGACGGCCTTGTGGGCCTCCTGGGCAAAGGAGTATATACTGGAGGGGTTACCATACACCTGTGAAAAGTACGGCAGCATAGCCTCTAACACCCTGGGCGCCACAGCGGTGGTCGCGGCATGGTCCAAATATATCAAAGACTTAGCCATTAACTGCTTCCCTCTCTTTCAACCCACCTAAGGCGGAACGTGTGACTATTATAGCACTATCAATCTACTTTTCACTCTCAAGCATGTCAATTTGGACAATATGCAGCGGATCGATGTTGGCAATACACCACGACCGTTGTAGTTCGCAGGAGAAATAACAGGCTGAGAGAAACCCACAGCTCTTAGAGGAGACAATAGATGTCAACTGAACAAAACACGGTCATCGCACGCAGGGTAATCGAGGAGTGCTTTAACCATGGAAACTTAGACTGTATAGACGAACTAATCGCCGAAGATTATGTGCTGCACGCTCCAATGTCAATGCAGCAATGGCAGGGGAGGAGCGGGTTCAGGGAGCGCATTATCGGACTTACAACCCAAAGCTTACCGGCAATTGTAATAGAGGATCTGTTCGCGGCAGATGAAAAGGTGGTAATACGCTACCGAAATACCCCGGTACGTGACGACAAACGTATTGTGACGTATTCAGGGATCATGATCTATCGCATGAATGATGGGCAAATCAGTGAGGAATGGCTGGAATATGATGCCCTCGGTCTACAGCGGCAGTTAAGCGAGCTTCCCTAGCTGGGCACCAATATACCGGAGGTCGACAAACGCGGGACAACAAGCTCCGCGTCCCACCTATCCCGCGCCGTACAAATACTCTTTCTGGGCATGATAATTGTACGCGTTTAGCAGCGCTCTTGCGCCGCGCTCCATGCCCTGGAACGCCACTATGCCCTCTGCTGCGAAGTTGCGCTCGATCTCTCGAAGGTCTACCGGCACAAAGGGGTTTGATGGAGTTATGACGACTGAGATAGGCTTCGTAAACTTGCTTTGAAAACTCTTGATGCCTCGAATTCTGCCGTCTATGAATCCCGGCTCCCGTACCCCTGAACCGGCGCTTAGCTCCATCACCACGAAGTCTATGCTGGGATCGTTGCCAATTATGGTGAGAGTTTTCTCAAAGTTTTCCTCTGTCCTTATGCTCGGCCCTTCGAAGGGATTGCGGAAGCTTCCACCAACGCGGCTGGCGTAAGAAGCTATCTCATCAATGGCCGAATCAGCTATGGCAGGCGCTCGCAGACCGGTCGAGGTGAACACCTCGGTCATCTCGGAGGCATGGCCTCCGGTGATACCCAGCAAAGCAGCCCTGTTGCCCGTAATAGGAGGCAGGTTAATCAGCGCCTTGGCCGTGGCCACCATATCGTCCACGCCCTTTATGCCTATGGCGCCGGTCTGGCGAAAGATAGCTTCCCATAAGCTCCGCGAAGAGGACACGCTCCGGGTATGCGACTCTGTAGCGCGCGCCGAGTCTTCCGTGAGTCCGACCTTCCAGACCAGTACCGGTTTCTTCTTTGCCGTCTCTTTTAATGTTTTGAAGAAGGCGCGTCCATCTCTTGCGCCTTCCAGATACATCCCAATTAGCTTGGTTTCGGGATCGTCGGCCAGATAAGCCAGTATCTCTGTGCAGTCCACCACGGTTCCGTTGCCAAAGCTAACGGACTTGCTGATGTTCAGCCCGCTGGCCTTCGCCTCCATAGAAAATCCAGACGCCTGGCTGCCGCTCTGCGAGATATATCCCATGAACCCCTCTTCCCCATAGTACTGGTCTGCCCCCTGCCTTAACCCCACCTTAGGGTGGAAAATACCCAGGCAGTTGGGGCCGATCACGGGTATGCCGGCATCTTCAGCCATCTTCTTTATATTCGCCTCGAGATCAGCGCCTTCTTTCGTGCCGGTCTCCGAGAAGCCCGCGGTGTAGAAGTGCATACCTCCCACGCCTTTTGCGACGGCATCTTTCATAATGAACGGCGTTATCTGAGCGGGAACGGACACTACAACATAGTCCACCGGCTCAGGGATATCCAACAGGCTCATGACGTTTGTGAAGCCCAACTCCTCAGCCCCGGGCCACTCATTCTTATCCACGTTCACGTGGTAGACCTTACCGCCCAGTTCGCGCACCGGGCCTTCATTGCGCAGCCAGCTATAGTTATTCTCTTTCTTTGCGCCAACTACAGCCACAACCTTCGGGTGGAACATGCGGTCAAGCTTTTCCTTTAGGTCTTTCATCACGCCCTCCAATCATCGAAGTCGTTCTTCGTACAATAAGACGACATCCCGACGAAGGTAATCCTTGAGAGATGCCACCATATCAGTTGAAATAAAAGCGGGGTTGTAAGCATTCATTATGCAGTATTGATTCTGACCGTTGTTTTTTGACCGGCCAAGCAGGGGGCTACCCTGGGCTGCTAATATACTCTTTTTGGGCGTAATAAGTGTATGCATTCAATAGAGCCTTTGCGCCGCGCTCCATGCCATGGAACGCAACTATGCCATCCTCGGCAAAATCGCGCTCTATTTGCCGAATGTTGACATCCTCGACGTAAGGGTTCGTCGTGGTTAACACGACGGCTATCGGCTTCTTGAATTTGCTCTGGAAGCTCTTGATGCCCTGTACTCTGCTTGCAATGAAGTCGGGGGTCCGTACAGTTGCCCCAGCAGCTACCTCCATAACCACGAAGTCTATGTTGGGGTCGTTGCCTATTATAGTGAGCGTCTTCTCCAGGTTTTCCGGCGGCCTAATGCTTGGACCCTCAAATGGATTTCGGAAGCTGCCACCAACACGGCTGGCGTAAGACGCGATCTCATCTATCGCAGAGTCGGAGATCGCCGGCGCCCTCAAGCCGGTAGACGCAAACACCTCGGTCAGCTCTGATGCGTGTCCCCCGGATACGCCAAGCAGAGCGGCCCGATTGCCCGCGAGAGGCGGGAGATTGATCAAAGCCTTGGCCGTAGCCACCATATCTTCCACGCTACTTATGGCGATGGCCCCGCATTGACGCAGGACCGCGTCCCACAAGGATCTGGAAGAGGACACGCTCCCGGTATGAGACTCCGTGGCGCGTGCCGAGTCTTCGGTGAGGCCAACCTTCCATATCAAAACCGGTTTCTTCTTAACGACCTCTCTCAAGGTCTTGAAGAAGGCCCGCCCATCTCTTGCCCCTTCCAGGTACATGCCGACCAGCTTTGTGTCAGGATCGTCGCCCAGATACTCCAAAAGCTCCGTGCAGTCAACCACGGTGCCGTTGCCAAAACTGATGGACTTGCTTATTTTCAAGCTGCTGCCCTTCGCTTCCATAGAAAAACCGGATGCCTGGGTGCCGCTTTGTGATATATACCCCATGAACCCGCCTTCGCCGTAAACCTGATCCCCAGACTGCCTCAAGCCAACTTTGGGGTGATATATGCCCATACAGTTGGGGCCGATTACCGGTATGCCTGCATCTTCAGCCATCTTCTTAATGGCCAGCTCCAGGTCCGCGCCTTCCTTCGTGCCGGTCTCTGAGAAGCCGGCTGTGAAGAAGTGGATGCCCCCTACCCCCTTGGCAACCGCATCTTTCATTACGAAGGGGGTTACTTGGGCGGGGACGGACACTATGACGTAGTCGACCGGCTCAGGAATGTCCACTAAGCTTGAGAAGTTCTTGAAGCCCAACTCTTCGGCTCCAGGCCATTCATTCTTGTCTATGTTCACGTGATAGACTACGCCGCCCAACTCCTTCACGGGGATCTGACTGCGCAGCCAGCTGTAGTTGTTGTCCTTCTTTGCGCCGACCACAGCCACAACCTTCGGATGAAACATGCGGTCCAGCTTTTCTTTTAGGTTTTCCACTACAACCTCCAAATTAATGCAACTACATATTCTCGGAGCTTTTCACTCCCTGGCCCTGTTGTATTCGACCAATTTTTTCATGGCCGCGGCTGCACGAACGAAGTTAGGGAATACGGGTATCCCTCCCTTCTGAAGCTCATGCGATACCTCCCTGGCTAGCTCGGTCGGCACTCTCTGCGTGCCGCCCGCCTGCGCCGCCCAGAAAGGCTTCTTACTGCTGCTGTAGAAGTCCTTCAAAGTTTGAATCCGTTGCATTAGCCCTTCGTGGGTGCGCTGGACCCCAGCGGTGCCCAGCTCCATGACGAGGGCGTCCACGTTCGGATCGTTTTCAAGAATATTAAGAATAGTTGTGACGTTCTCCTCTTTCGCCCAGTTTCCGCCGCCTTCTATCGGATTCTGGAAGCTTCCACCAACTACGCTGTAGAAAGAGGAGAGCTGCTCATAGGACTCACTGCTCAGCCTGGGCACCTTGCACCCCTGGAGGCTGAAACAGTCGGAAATCTCCACAGAATGTCCACCTGCCACCGCGGTCAGTCCGAGCCTGGGATAGCTCTTGATGGGTCGGGAAAACAAAAGGGCCTTTACGGCGTCTATGGTCTCGTCCAGACCGTGAACGTTCATGGCCCCGCACTGCCTGAGGAGTGCGTCCCATATAGTCGAAGAAATAGCCAGAGAAGCGGTATGGGAGTTAGCCGCCCTGGAGGACTCTTCGGTCACTCCGCCTTTCCAGATGACCACCGGCTTCTTGGCCACTGCCGCCTTTAGATTTTGGAAGAACCGCCTACCGTCCTTTATCCCCTCGATGTACATCGCGATGATCTCCGTCTCAGGATCATCCGCAAAAAACTCAAGGTAGTCGGTGGCGTCCAGTAGTATGCCGTTGCCGAAACTTACTACCTTGCTTACCCCGATGCCCTGGTTATAGGCTTCAGTGCTGAATCCCGACCCCTGGCTGCCGCTTTGCGATACAAAGGCCACTCCACCGAAGGCGTCTTCGGAATGAGGCTGCTCTGCGCTAAACTTCAGGCCAACTCTGGGATTATAGATGCCCATACAGTTGGGCCCGACCAGGTTTAGTTTGCCCTCCCTGGCCATCAGAGTGATCCGCTCCTGAAATTGTCTTCCGTCCTCAGTTCCGGTCTCGGCAAATCCGGAGGTAAACAGGGTAACGCCGCCTACACCCTTCTTGATGCAGTCCGCAACTATATACGGAGACACATTCCTTGGTACGGCACAAATTACGTAGTCTACCTCCTCCGGAATATCCATGAGACTGGGAAAGTTTTCAACGCCAAGTTCAAGAATGCCCGGGATCTCGTTGGGGTCGATCTGCACTGAGTAGAGCTTCCCCCGGAAGTCTTTGTTGTTTACCAGCCAGCTATAGTTAGAGTCTTTCTTAGCCCCAACTACAGCCACTGTCCTGGGGCTCAAGGCCCTGTTCAGCTTTTCTCTAGCCTCTTTTTCCATGTTTGTTTCAATCCTCACCTACTCTTCATAGTGGGTGCTACCTGGCCGCTTAAACACACGAGTAACTGCCTCGGAAACAGCAGCTCATGGAACCAGCCCCAACTATTTGGCCGACTCACATAAAATCTTTGTTGTCAGCTCTCCAGGACGATTCTGGCGTCAACCGCGATAGCCCCATCCTTATAGGCAAAGATAGGGTTCAGGTCCATCTCTTTGACCTCTTCGTGCTCCTCGACAAAACTGGAGAGCTTGAGCAGAGTCTCTTCTAACGCCGGTAGGTTGGCCGGCTCTATCCCTCTAAAGCCTTCCAGCACCGGATAGGCCTTTATCTCTCGTATCATCTGCTTGGCGTCTCTGGAAGTAAGCGGGACTATCCGGAACGAGACGTCCTTCAGGACCTCCACGAGGATACCGCCCAGGCCGAACATCAATACCGGCCCAAACTGAGCGTCCTTGTACATGCCAACGATCACCTCAGTGCCAGACTTGGCCATCTTCTGCACCGATACGCCAAAGATATTGGCTTTAGCATTATGCGCCTTGGTGGAAGACATTATCTCATCGTAGGCCTGGGACACATCCTCAGGAGTCTTAAGCCCAAGCTTCACACCGCCGGTATCACTCTTGTGGACCACATCCGGCGACACGATCTTCAAGACCACCGGATAGCCGATTTTCCCGGCCAAAGACTGCGCCTCTTCTTTTGATTTGGCAAGCAGGGTAGTTGTAGCAGGTATACCAATATCTTGAAGCACCTCCTTCGACTCTACCTCCGTCAAAAGAGTCCTGCCGCTCGCCTTTACCTGGTCGAAAATTTCCTTCGCCTTCACGTGCACTTTCCTCCTTATTATTTCAATCCTCACTCGGGCCTAACACCGAGTGCAAATATGTATGCCGTGCAAATGGCCACTGCCTTCGGGTAAAATATCGAGCGATCTGAACGAATTGCCCGCTAGTGGCTGCGCAGTAGAATAACACTCAGCATATACGCTGTCAAGAAGAACCAGAGGAAATGTTGATGGTCTATGAAAATGTCAGTACTGATAAATCAGGTACCGATAGATTCGAGTACCTTCGGTATCCTCCATATATGGAAGAACTGGCCTTGTCCGCCTTACGGACACCGTGCGCGGAGAACAAGAATGAATTGGCAAGGCTTCCACGTGATTCTTCGCTGTGGCGCAGAATGACGGTATGATGGTAAGGGGACTACGCCTTCAGTATCCCCTTGTGCCCCAGCGCGCGCTCCAATGACGGCTACATCTTCATCGCCTGGAACTCCGCGATGGCGAAGTCCGAGGGTCCCGGCGTCCGGTGTTATCCGTAGGGGGCGCTAGCCCTCAAACAGCGCCTCCAGCAGTTGGTCTCTACCTATCTCCAAATATGAGGCTGCATCAGCCAATATGTTGCTAAGGGTTCCAACTCTGATGCTATCATGTCGAGGAACCGTAATGTGGTGCTCTCGGCCCATGAAGTTCGAGGTTAACCGTAAATGGCTCCCAGTCTGTCTAGTGATTTCGTAACCGTAGCGACGTAAGAGCGACGCTAGTTCCACGCCAGATACGTCGCGTGGCAGCCTCAAGCTGGAATAACCTCGTCCTTTACCATGTGCAAGCGGATAACCCTGGGCTTGCTGTCTTCGTCGAAGTGGCAGCGGACAGCATCCCTGACCATATCCTTCAACTCCTCCATGCTGTCCGCCTCAGTGTAGATAGAGTAGCCCAGAGCCCTGGCCTCATAGCCTCCCTCCGGCGACTCTTCTACCGAGAATACAATTTCGCGTTCTACCATTTCCGACCTCACGCCCCATTATAACACCTTCTCAGCTGTCCTCTCTTGACCCAGCACGAGGAACGGTGGACTACGCCTTCAGTATCCCCTTATGCCGCAGCGCCCGCTCCAGGGACGGCTGCATCTTCATCGCCTGGAACTCGGCGATGGCGAAGTCCAGGTGCTCTATGGCCTCTTTGTGTAATGCATCCCCCGTAGGGGCAGGTTTCAAACCTGCCCCTACATCCTCCGCCTCTTGTAATAGCAGCTCCGCAAGCTGAAGCTGCGTTAGCGCGGCCTCGGGACGGAAACCGATCTTCGCGCACGCCTCCAGCGCCTGCTGGTAGTACGCCTTGGCCTTCTCTCTATCTCCCAGCAGCGCCGCGGCCGCACCGAGGTGGCGAGCAACAGAGGTGTTAGGGGATAAAGAGCCGTGGCCAAAGGCCAGCAGCGATGGAATCACAGCCAGCTCTTTGGAAAGAAGGACCGCAGCCTCGCTGTTCTTAACAAGCACCGCGATCTCAAGCAGCGCGGTTAGGTGCCGAAATGGCACATGCTCCGCTTCTTCGGTGATATGCAGTTGAGACATGACCCGGATCAGGCTTTCTTTGGCCTCGTCCAAATGGTTCGCGTGAGCCATGTCCATAGCAGCCCGTATAGCGGCATTTATTCTTAGCTCCCCCCCCGGCCCGCCGGGTGGTCTCGCGCAGATTAACCAGAGTCTCATTCCCGCGGCCCAGGTGCAGTCTGGCCGTGGAGGTCACATTGGTGGCGTAGACCAGACCAAACAGAGGATTTCCAAGCTCTTCGCCAAGGGCAACCAGGCGCTCTCCCAGCAGCATGGCCTCCTCCAGCCGCCCATCTACCGTGGCAAATGCACCCTCCACAACGAGCGACCTCATGATAGCATCAGCATCACGGGCGCGGGCCGCCAAGTCCTCCAACTGGCGCCGCAAGTCTTCAGCGCGAGCCCGCTCACCCCAGTTCAGGTACAGGAGTGCGCTAAATTGAAGTAATTGACCCTGGGTCCTAGCACTCACCGTTTCTCGAGGCCGCCGGGTCACGTCATCAGCCAGTCGCAGAATCTCTTCCATATTCTGCGGTGTTGATGCCAGAAGGATAAAGCGGTGGGCGATCTGGAAGAGGGCATCCGGGGTATCAAGCTTTTGTGCCAGCTCCAACGAGCCGCGTACCAGCGCTGCTACCTCACTCCAATGGACATCAGTTTGGCCAGCCATAAACAAAGCCCGGGCATCGTCAGCGTACACCCTCTCGCTGGTCTCAGGGGCCGCATAGCGGTCCGCCCTCTCCACCCATCGCCTATAGAGAGGGGTGGTGGTCATAGACCCAGTGCCGTAACGTTGCAAACCCTCGAGGGCCAGGCGGCAAGCCCGCGAGGCGCGCGCCCGGTCATCCAAGGCCTCAGCCAGTCCAAAGGCCTTCTCCGCTGTCTCTTCCGGAACCCTCAGAGGCTCCCCTGCCGGCAGCAGCGCCTCGCTGAGGTCCAGCAACAGGTCGCAGCGCTTTGTCTTGTCGTCCGGGTCAAGCACCTCCTGTACCTCTATAGCCTGCTCTAGCAGCCGTACCGCCTCGCTGTAGGCATACACCGCCGAGGCGCGTCCGGCGGCTAGCTCGCTGTAGTGTATCGCCTTCTGTAAGTCAGCCGGGTCGGTGGACTGGGCGAAGTGCTCCGCCATCTCCGCGGCATGCTCCTCAAGTCTTGCGCCGTACTGGCCCTCCAGTGCCCTTGCCACCTGCTGGTGCAGCCGCAGTCGCCGCGGCGCGCTCATCTCCTCGTACAGGGTCTGTCTAAAGAAGGCGTGGGCGAAGCGGTAGCGTATGACCCCCGGCCGGGACTGGTCTTCCAGCACTCCCACCTTTAGAGCCTCCTCCAGCGCTGTTACCAAAGACTCTTCCTCCAGATCCGAGAGCTGTCGCAGCGTCTCCAGGGCGAAGTCCCGGCCGATCACGGCCGCTATAGACAATAACCGATTCGATTCAGGTCCAAGGCGGGAGAGCCGTTTCCCTATCACGTCCCGCAGACCTTCGGGTATGCTCATCTCAAGCGGTTTGTCCCCCAGACCCTTCCAGCGTCCGTCCTGACGGGTCACCATCCCTTCCTCCACTATGTAGCGCAGCATCTCCTGGATGAACAGCGGATTCCCCTCGGTCTGTTTGTACATCGCCTCCGCCAGGCTCCAGGGGGCGTCTTCTCCGGAGACGGCCTTTATCATCCGGTGTAT
>SHYC01000035.1 GCA_009693005.1 Dehalococcoidia bacterium
ACTCGCGGCCCTCTACTCCGAGACCAACCCCAGACGGCTGCGTGAGCAGATCTACCGGGCTGTGGAAAGGCTGTGGCAGTCCCCGTTGCTAGACCCTGAGACTAAACGAAAGGAGGTAGCCAGCGCCGCTCGGTAACATTCCTATATGATTTGACACGCTTTTTCACAAATAAAACGTATTGGGCGGCATCACATCGGGGCCGACGCGTTCATAACGAAGAGTCGGACGCAGCTTGGTAATTGTTCACTCTTGAGGACAAACCTTTACAAATGTTCATAGTCGCGGAAAGTGCAGAAGGGCGGCAGCCCTTTTGCCAGGGAGTTCGAGGGGTGTCCCCTCGGAAAACTAACCTCCTCCCCTTCTTCTTGGCCGGGAAGAGGGGGTAAAGGGGCGACGGTCGCGAGGGCAGTCGGAGTTCGCCTCCGCCACTCTGAACAGTTACGGAGCTTACTTCGATTTGGCGAGGTGCGATAGTTCAGATATATTGACGCCATGCCATCGAAGCTTCGTGCTTGGCCGCGAGAAAGGTCATTCATTGAATTCATAAAGTGGAAGAGGAGTAGTAGATGTTTGCCACGCGCACGACCTTTGTACCAATTCCGGGCAAGGCTCCGGAGCTTCGGGCTTTACTAGAAGAGAGGATGAATGCCAAGGGTGCCCATGGCGCTCAAAGCAGCTCTGTTCAGTCACGTATGTTCGGTCCTGACGGTATGTCATTCGACGCTATCTCTGTATACCCAGACCTTGCTGCCTATCAGCAGTTCATGAGCAAGCGCGACCCGGACCCAGCATTCAAGAGCTGGCAGGCAAAGATACACCAGGTGGTTAGTGCCCCTACCACGCAACAGTTAACTGAGTCCGTTGTCACAGCCCCAGCCACAATGGCACGCGGTAAGTTCTATCAAAGGGCAATTCGTGTTCCCATCCTGTGGAAGGGGCCAGAACTTCGTTCGGTACTCGAAGAGCACGTGAAGGGTAGG
The DNA here is from genome assembly GCA_009693005.1 of Dehalococcoidia bacterium. GTDB lineage: Bacteria > Chloroflexota > Dehalococcoidia > SHYD01 > SHYC01 > SHYC01. The sequence continues at coordinate 982 of SHYC01000035.1, forward strand.
CAGTCCCGAGGTGTTAGAGCTCACCTCTGGTCTCAAATGTTTGGCGCTAGCGGTCCAGCCTTCGTAGTTAATGTAGAGTTCCCCAGCCTTGCGGCATACGAGGATGACCTTAAAAGTCGCGTGAGCGACCCAGCTCACGCGGCGATTGGCGCGGAATACAACAGGAAGCTCTTGCCACTGCAGAGTTCAGCTAGGACCCAGCTTTGGGAGGTTGTGGCGCGTTCATCCTGAACAACCGCCGTCAATTAATGACGGAAGGCAGCGGCCTTCGATGGTAACGAGGAGGAGGCGCCTTGCGCATACCGGTAGTAAAGCGTTCGTGCTGGGCCATTAGAAAGGCCAACTTTGATATTGCACAGAGGTGGAGGAAAAGCTGTTTGCCGTTCAAACCACCTATATACCAATACCGGGGAAAGGGCCGGAGCTGCGGGCTTTGCTGGAAGAGCGGATGAACGCCTCGGCGGCTCACGGTGCTCAAAATGGCCTGGTTCAGTCCCAGTTGTTTGGCCCTGACGGCACGGCCTTCGTCGGGGTCCAGCTCTTCACAGACCTCGCTGCCTATGAGGGGTTCGTCAAGAAACGCAATGCGGACCCTGCGTATCAGGCGTGGGTGCCGAAGCGAACGCAGGTGATCAGTGCGGCTCCAACGCAAGAGTTGGTTGAGTCAATTATTACACCAGATCCGTCCACGAGATCGCGAGATAAGCTCGCTCGAGTTGTTACTCATGTTCCCATACTGGGGAAGGGGCCAGAACTTCGCTCTGTACTCGAAGAGCATGCGAAGGCCAGGCAGGCCCAGGGCTTTCGAGCCAGCCTTTGGTCCCAGTTGTTTGGCCCTAACGGTCAAGCCTTCGGACTCCGCATCGGTTACCCCAGCCTTGCCGCTTACGAGGAGGACGTTGCGGGCCGCCAGAGTGACCCAGCTTACGCTGAATATTTGAAGAAAATGTACCCGCTGCAAAGTACAGCTGGTAGGGCCAAGCTCTTTGAGGTCGTGGCGCGTACTTCCTGAATAGGCCTTTGCGGATAACGACGGAAGGTAGCGGCCTTTGAAGGTAACGGACAGGGAGGAGCTTTACTGTCAACCGGCAACGAAGGTCGCTCTGGGCCACCAGAAAGGTCTTTAACAGATAGCACACAGAGGAGGTGGATACAAATGCCGTTTCAAATACGTTCAACCTGGGTTCCCACTCTTGGTAAGGGGCCAGAACTGCGCGCTTTACTTGAAGAGCGTCTCAAGGCCAGAAACAGTCAAGGTTTTCCAACTGGACTTTCGGCTCAGTTGTTTGGCGCTGACGGCCAAGCATTCGTCTTGTACGGCACTGCTCCGGACCTGGCTGCTTATGAGAGCTATATGAGGCAGCGAGACCCGGACCCGGCGTACCGGGCTCATCAGAACAAGGTAAGCCAGCTGCTTAGCCAGCCTACTACTCTGCAAATCTTCGACGGCCTCCTGGCGCTTGCGCCTACCGTGAGCGAGCCATCCAAGTTCAGCCAACGAGTAACCTATTACCCTGCTTTCGGGAAGGGGCCGGAGCTTCGCTCGGCGCTCGAAGCCCGGGTAAAGGACAGGCAGGCCCACGGGCTGCGTTCCGGACTGCAGGCTCAGTTGTTTGGCCCTGTTGGCACGGCCTATGTCAGCGGGACAGTATTCCCTAGTCTTGCCGCCTATGAGCAGTACAGGAGCGATCCAGGGCTTGCCGCCTTCCAGGCCAAGATAGCCCCGCTGGTCAGCGCAGCCGGGAAGAGCCAGTTTTTCGAGATACTTGTTAATGCGCCCCGACAATAACGGGCGAGAGAGCGACGGGATATTTTGATTCGCTCCTAATGTAGGCAGGTATCACCCGAACGGGAAGCGGCCCTTGATGGTCAGGTGTTGTGATGGGATTCTGGTTGTCATAGCTTCAGGATGCGGCTTGAGGCTGGTCCTGTTGTTATGACGCCAGGCCCGTCACCCAAACTTGGCATCTCGACCAGGCTTTTCCAGCGGCGATGAGCGGCGTGCGTATCTCGTTGAAGTGTCACCGCGAAAGCGCTGGCCGGGGCTTGTTTCACGCGAACGGCTCTCGTATTTATTCCCTAAGTCTTCCGTGAAGGGGTAGTCGACCCTCGCAAATCCGGCTTGACAGAAATGCACTCTCCTCATATCATTATGTTGTTGGTCGGCGAAGATATTGCCGGCTTGTGTTGAGGGCGGTTTTGATACCAAGTATCACTTTAGGAGCATAGCACAGTTGTTGGTCTCTCTTGATTCAGTACGGGAGCAACTCGAGAATAACGGGCACAGGTACACGCAAACTCGTGGTGTGGTGATCGACGCCATTGCTGCCAGCTCTCACGGCTTTAGCGCTGATGGGGTCTATACCTCCCTGCCGACGGTCGGCCGGGCGACGGTGTACAGGACCATCAAATTGCTCCTGCAGCTGGGGGTGCTTTGCAAAGTGGCACTGCAAAACGGTTCGCCCCGCTACTCCATGGCCGCGTCCGGACACCACCACCACGTGATCTGCATCCGGTGCGGCTCTATATCAGACTTCAGCCAGTGCAACCTGGACGATCTTGCCCCCAGGCTGGCCTCTGCTCTGGGAAGAGAGCCGGTGGGACACAGGCTCGAGGTATATACTCTGTGTTCAGAATGTGAGGGGAGCCCGGAAGTTACATTAGTCCGTGGGGGCCAGCAACATGCATAGCTTATCAATAAGCTTTTTTAACCGGCAGATATGATACTGAGTATCAACACTGGACTAACAAAGATACGGCCGCGGCCGCCATTTTTTACGGGCGTGACTGATACTATGTATCAATTGCGCCTTATGGGCTTTGTCCCGCTGTCCAAGGTTCAAAAGAGCCGCGGTTTGTCATTAGCTCTTTTGTTATTCGTTTACCTTGCAGCCGCATGCACCAGTGCCGGCGCAAATCAGGCCAAGCTCTCGGTAATGACCAGCTTCTATCCCCTCCAGGAAGTGGCGCAACGAGTTGGCGGCGATCGCGTCTCTGCTGTAAACCTCACGGCGGCGGGCGGCGAACCGCATGATCTGGAGCTAACACCCAAGGATATTGAGCGGCTGCGAAAATCTCAGCTTCTCGTCTACATTGGAGGTGGCTTTCAACCTGCGCTGGAGAAGGCCATCGAAGCGGTAAAATCGCCTAACCTAACTATTCTGGATGTCATAGAGGGTACACCATTAATGGAGGGACAGGCTGAAGACGACGGAGGAGGAGACCAAAAGCCGGCGGAGGAAGCACGTATGGACCCCCATGTCTGGCTCGACCCGACGCGCATGCAGACCTTCGTAACCAAGCTAAAGGACGCACTTATCAAGATCGACCCCGATGGACGCTCGGCCTACGAAGCTAACGCCAAGGCATACCAGAATACGCTGGCAAGCCTCGACCAGGAGTACCGCAGCGGCCTTAAGAGCTGCCGCAAAAGAGAGATCGTCACCAGCCACGCGGCCTTCGCGTATCTGGCCCAGCAGTATGGCCTGGAGCAAATATCGATCACCGGCATTAACCCCGAATCCGAACCATCGCCGCAGCATCTACAAGAGGTAGTTAAGCTTACCAAAGAGCGCGGCGTAAGAATAATCTTCTTCGAGACCCTGGTCGATCCTAAGGTAGCCGATACCATTGCCCGTGAGGTAGGAGCTAAGACCATGGTGTTGAACCCCATAGAGGGCCTGACACCGCAGGAACAGTCCGCCGGCAAAGGCTACATCGATCTGATGCGGCAGAACCTGGCGAACTTGCGCATCGCGTTGGAGTGTTCATGAAGTCCTCCCACACAGCCCTCCAATTAGACCGCATCTCATTCCAATTTGGCTCCAACCTCGTATTAGAGGACGTGAGTCTTGAGGTGCGTCCCGGGGAGTTCATCGTGCTGCTCGGCCCGAACGGCGCCGGGAAGTCGACCCTCATACGCCTCATTGTGGGCCTGCTGCGCCCCAACGCCGGCGAGATCAACCTTTTCGGAACGCCCATCGGCCGGTTTAAGGACTGGCCCCGGATCGGGTACGTTCCCCAGCTCACGTCCACCCGTCCTGGCTTTCCGGCAACTGTGGACGAAGTAGTAGCGTCCGGAAGGACGGGAAAGCGAGGACTGCTGCGCCGCCTTACACACGTTGACCGCGTGCGAATCGATAGCGCTCTTGACGCTGCCGGCGTGGCGCCCTTCCGGGACCGACTCATTAGCAACTTGTCGGGCGGCCAGCACCAGCGCGTGATGCTGGCCCGTGCGCTGGCCGGCGAGCCGGAACTGTTGCTGCTTGATGAACCCGCGGCCGGAGTGGACGCGGCTACCAAGGGTGAGCTGCTCCGTATTCTCAAAGGCCTGTGCGAAGCGCAGGGGATCGCCGTGGTGTACGTCTCCCACGATTGGGAAACCCTCCGTCCTTTCGCTACTAAAGCGGCCTGGCTGGACCGGCGACTGCTGTTTTTCGGAAGCTGGGAGGATATGGACGAGGGGGGGAATATCAGGCAGCTTGGAGAGATTATGGCGGCCTCAGAACATTTCAGGCATGAAGAGCAATAGCTGATGGCCGAGTTCATCGACGTGCTGCAGCAGGGCTATATGCAGCGGGCTATAATGGCAGGACTGCTGGTCGGAGTGACCTGTCCGGCTATCGGACTATACCTGGTCCTCCGCCGCCTTTCCCTCATCGGAGATGGGTTCGGCCACCTGTCCTTTGCGGGCGTCGCCGCGGGCTGGCTTTGGGGGATCTATCCCCTCTTCACCGCAGCAGCCTTCGCGATGCTGGGTGCTATCGTAATTGAGAAGCTCAGGACATGGCGTCGGGAATACAGCGACCTGGCGTTGGCCATAGTATTTTATTCCGGCATCGCCCTTGGGGTGGTGTTCGCAGGGCTCTCCCGTCATCTCAACGTCAACCTCCTGGGCTACCTTTTCGGCAGTATTCTCACCGTATCGGACTTCGATCTCCTGGTAATAGGAGGGGCTTCTATTCTTGTCCTAGCGACCTTGTCACTGCTGGAGAAAGAATTCTTCGCCCTGGCGTACGACGAAGACGGGGCGCGAGTCGCGGGGCTGCCGGTCACAGTGCTAAATCATCTGGTGCTCCTGCTGGCCGCGCTAACTGTGGTCGCTGCTCTGCGGGTGGTGGGGATCGTACTGGTGGCCGGCCTGCTGGTTATCCCCGTCGCCGCCAGCCTCCAGCTCGGCCGCGGCTTTCGAGGGACTCGTACCTGGGCGATGGTCTTCGGCGGAGGCTCAGCCCTGTTGGGACTAATGGCCTCGTACCTGCTGGACATAGCCCCCGGCGGAACGATTATCCTCACCTCAATTCTGGTCTTCATCGTGGCCGGCGCTGCACGCGAGATCGCCGGCCTGGTGCAGCGACGGGCATGACCCTGAGTGGATTCGATGGAGGACGAGCTACCATTGCGTGATTGGTTCTTGTCAGACCCGTGATATAATACTTCTGGCAGCTATTAGAGAGGTTATTCACATGCTTAACAAAGAAGTAAAACGTATAGATATTGCCCATATACCGGAACTGTTACGTTTGGCAGAAGAGGTTAAAAAGAGCAACGGGAGATTGACTCAACTCACAATCTTGACGATGGATGGTGAGGATGTGCTGGAAGTAAAACCTGCCAAGGCTGCTAGGAAAAGTCATGCCAATAGGGGGATACTCACGAAGGACGACCCGCTGTTCAGTATCATCGGGATCGGCCGCTCTGGGGTAGGAGATATATCCTCAAACAAACACAAGTACTTAGCCGAAGCGTATTATGATAAGCATCTATGACTACACGTTCTCGGCCAACCGTACGTAGTGCATTCATAGATACCTCTGCTTATTTTGCTCTAACAGACGTAAGTGATAACGAACATGACCAGGCTCGGGACGTCGCCGCACAGCTTTCTAGACAACGTTGGCGTACCTTTACCACCAACTTTATCCTTGCTGAGACTCATGCTCTGCTGCTGAACCGTCTAAACCGTACCGTCGCTCTGCGAACGCTTCAGGCCATCGAAAGTAGCGGCACTATCATTGAGCGAGTCAGCGTTGCTGACGAACGGAGAGCCAGGGAGATTCTGGTGCAATATGATGACAAGACTTTCTCCCTGACGGATACTACCAGCTTTGCCGTGATGGAAAGACTCGGTATCCAGTATGTCTTTGCTTTCGATAGGGACTTTACCCAGTATGGCCTCAATGTTTTGACTCCTGAGCATCTCTCCCAGAGATAACTACTCCCAGTGGCCGGAGCCGGACGCGAGATCGCCGGTCTGGTGCAGCGACGGGCATGACTCTAACCGGCGTTCATAGAGGACGAACTACCATTGCGTGATTGGTTCTTTTCAGACCCGTGATAAATATATCCGGCAGCTATTAGAGAGGTTATGGCTAGAATTCCTGCAGTGTGTCCCAATTTATACCTACCTGCCGCATAGCCGAACATCCTGCGAGTGCTTCCCTGGAAGGACTCGCAGGATAGGGAACTAAATATCCATTCAAATAGCCGACCCAGAGTTATCCTGAATGATGCGATCTGGACTGACCTTATGAGCCGTTATCGCTATGAACCAGGTTACCCATGTCATGTATACCCACATCAAGGCAGGGAAGAAACCCACAAAGAATATTATGACTCCAACCAAGAGTATCGGAATAGCAAGCATCCACGAGCCGAACATGCGCCAGAAAGAGCCGCTGGTGCGCCTCCAGCGTTCTTGTATCGCAACTGCCGGTCCTAACTTTTCATCCACTACGATCAAAGGGACAAACGCCAAGCGAACGGCAATAATGATCCCCGGCACAATTAGAAGGGCTGTGCCGATGGCCACCAAAAGCGTTACCAACATGTAACTGATAACCGAGGAAATGTATGAACGCTTAAAAGGCGCAAACAACGCCCCAAGAGTGGCCTCCTCGTCGCGCGCCGCGCCCAGATATACGTAGGCCAAACCATAGCCAAGAGGCGCAGAAACGAGGAGGTAATAAAGAAGAGACAGCACTTTTCCAACTCCTTCTCCGTATACGTACGCAGCATCTGACGCCAGCATTTTACCGGGCATCCCCTCCAATAGGCTGAAGACGATGCTGATACCAAGCAGCGGGAAAAAGTTGTTCCAGAGTGACTTCCATGCGTAGCCGTAACAAGCGGTAATCGATGGCCGTGGCAAATAATTCTCCATGTAATTCCTCCTCTAAATACTAACGATAGCCGTTGATCGGCCCACTCATTGTGTTCTGCCACGTTATAGTCTGCGTGTATTATTCAGAACGGTCTCTGTCATCTTTCTGACTAGTTACCAAGCCTTACGGGATACAGTATGAGACTTGAGGACTTCTTTGAACAGTTACAAACGTACCATTTTTTCCACAGTCATTTGTACTATGTTGATCCAGTATTATGGCTCTTGCGGGCCGAGAAGAGAGAATATCTACGAGCTTCCGCCACGGTTATCAGTCGAATAGAAAACGCGGTTTCATCGACGGACCTCCATGACCAAAAGACCTTTCTCCGGGATTTCTGTTCCCCAGACCGAAAAGTGGCTGTACAAACTCATGATTGTTATCCTGGCATAACTTGACTTCAGAGGCCCAAAATGAGAGACTGAACATCGCAAAATGTGCTGTTTTAAGTCCTACTAGCTCGTAATAGACAGGGTGTGGAGATGACTGTTCAAGTTACGCAAAACGAAGTCCTGGCGGCTTTCCTGGATGCCGTAGCGAAGGGCGACGGCGTCGCCCTGATAACGGTGACCAAGAACGAGACGTCCGGAGAGCCTCCTCTGGGGGCCAAGATGGCGGTCTGGGAAGACGGTAAGAGGCTGGGGTCACTTGGCAACCCGGACATGGAAGAAGATATAGCCCAGGACGCGCTGGAGTCCATCAAGAACCAGAAGTCCCTTTCAGTTGTATATCCGCGTACGACAAGCAGGACACTGCGGACAAGACGCACGTCTCCCTTCGAGGTCTATATAGAGGTGGTGCAGCCGCCCACTCTTCTGGTCGTCGGAGCAGGGCATATAGGCGGCTTCGTAGCCAGACTTGGCAAGATGGTGGGGTTCGATGTTGTGGTGCTGGACGACAGGCCGGAGTTCGCAAATGAAGAGCGGCTCCCCGATGCCGATCAGGTGATAGCTCAGGACTTCGCCGAAGCCCTCACCGAGTTCCCGATCGATGAGAACACCTACATAGTAATAGTCACCAGAGGCCACAAGCAGGACGAGCTGTCCCTGCGCCACGTCATCAACTCCAGCGCTGCTTACGTAGGCATGATCGGCAGCCACAGGCGAGCCTCTGCCGTGCTGAAGATGGTGTATGACTCGGGTGTGCCCCTGGAGAGCATCGCGCAAGTACGGTCCCCCATAGGGTTGGACATCGGAGCCGAGACCCCTGAGGAGATAGCGGTCTCCATAATATCTGAGATACTTATGGCCTATAAGGGCGGCACCGGCATGCCGATGTCCAAGAAGGACCCGATAACGCAGCGCGTGGCAACGCAGTAAGAGCGCCAGCTAGAAATAAGATTGTATTTGTGCTATCTTTAACGATGTAATCACTGGGAGTCCAGAGGCCGCCTAGTCGACCTTTGGCGGGGGTCAGGGAATCGGAGAAGGTAGTCTCGCAGTACTTTGGGCAGAAGAGGGGGAATCATGAAAGAATTTTACGCTGAAATAGCCAACCGCATGAAAGAGGGAAACCCCTTTGCGATGGCGACAGTAGTAGCAACCAGGGGATCGACTCCGCGTAAGACCAGCGCCAAGATGATAGTGCTTGAAGATGGCACGATCAAAGGCACCATAGGTGGTGGCTGTGGCGAGGCTGAGGTCTGGCAGGCGGCTATGGAATCTCTCAGCGACGGCTTGTCGAGGATAGTCACGGTTGACCTGACCTCTCCTTTAGACGGCGAAGACAAGATCTGCGGCGGCATACTGGACATTTTTGTCGAGCCCGTCATCGCGAAAAGAGCTTAGCGCAGCGGCTGATGCCGGCCTTTAGCCCAATCTTTCATCACATATCGTTAAATCGGACGCGTCAATAAGAAAACAAGGGCTATGCCCTTGTTTTCTTATGGGGCAACCCCACTCATGATAACGAATAGGGGTAGCCCGTTCCTTGAGGCTCTCGAGAGGATCGGGCGGTGCCTTCGAGAACCTCAGGCAACGCTGGCCCAGCCCCGCAATCTCAAAGCATCCGGCAGGGCTGCACCTCCACATCGAAGGACGAAAATGGCCTTGGATTGTCATTCTGAGCGACAGCGAAGAATCTCGACCGTGGCTGACGGATTCTTCGGTCGCTTGTCGCTACCTCAGAACGCCAGAAAGAATCAGGGATATAAGGACGGGAATGAAAGCACCTGTAGCCACATCCATCGACAGCCTCCAGGAGAGCCTGGCAGAGCAATTGTACTTTTCAGACAAGGCCATGTCGACCACCATCTACCTGGCGCAAAGGTTGAAGAAGCCGTTATTTCTCGAAGGAGAGGCCGGAGTCGGCAAGACAGAGGTCGCCAAGGTGATGGCAAAAATCCTGGACACCAGACTGATCCGTCTCCAATGCTACGAAGGGCTGGATGCCAACCACGCCCTGTACGAATGGAATTACGCCAAGCAGATGCTGCGGATCAAGCTGGAAGAGGGGCAGCATAACAGACAAGAAGTAGAACGCTCCATCTTCAGCGAAGACTATCTGATCAAACGACCCCTCCTGGAGGCCATATCTTACGGCAGCGGCAACCCGCCTGTGCTACTCATAGATGAGATCGATCGCGCCGATGAAGAGTTCGAGGCCTTCTTGCTTGAGGTGCTGTCAGACTTTCAGGTCACCATACCGGAAATCGGCACCATTACCGCGGTGGAGCCGCCCTTCGTAGTCCTGACCTCCAACCGCACCAGAGAGGTCCACGACGCTCTCAAGCGAAGATGCCTCTACATGTGGATATCCTACCCCGCCTTCGACCGTGAGTACCGAATAGTAACCGCCAAGGTGGCCGGAATAAACATTCGCCTGGCGGAGCAGATATGCAACTTCATGAAGGCGGTGAGAGACCTGGACTTCTACAAGAAGCCCGGTATCGCAGAGACTCTAGACTGGGCCACTGCCCTAATGGCCCTCCACTGTGACGAACTGGACAAAGAGATAGTGCAAGAGACATTGGGCTGTATATTCAAATATAACGAAGACCTCCTCCTAATGCAGGGAGACCACCTCGATGACGTACTTGACCGGATTGGACTTATTAACGAAGAAAGGTCTGCTGGACTCTAGCCGCCTGGAGCGCTCCAAGACCCACCAGATAATACGTGAACTGGGCGGCAGCTCACAGAGAGACCTCGCCAGCAACATTCTGGCCTTTTGCCGCGTGCTCAGGACCATGATTCCCGGCGTGACTACCGGCCGTGTCATGGACGCCTGTCAAAGCTTGTTACATGTAGACATCTCCAACCGCTGGGACATTTGGGCTGCCCTCAAGCCAAACCTGGTATCTTCCAAAGACGACGGCGACGTCTTCGATATGCTTTTCCAGATGTTCTTCGATCCCGTGGACAGCGAAGACGATCTCATCTGGCTTAAGAATCAAAAAGAGTACGAAGCCGAGCTTCTTGGGGATGACTTTGAGATCCCCGAAGCGGTGAGGGAACGTATATCTGAGATGTTGTCACAGGCCTGGGACAGCAACAAGACCAGAGAGCAAAGCCCTGAAAAAGAATCGCCAACGCCCAGCTACTCTCCCAATGAGAGACTTACCTACAAGGACTTTGGAGAGTTCAACGGCCTGGAAGTGCGGGAAATGCGCAGAGTCATAGCTCTGCTGGCCCCGAAACTGGCCAGCGTTATGAGCAGGCGCATGAAGACCAGCACCAAAGGCAAAGACATTGACATGCGGCGCACCTTCAGATCTAATCTGCGCTATGGCGGGGAAATAGTCTCGATAAAGAGACGGCGGCGGAAGACCAAGAAGCTCCGGATAGCCCTGCTTTGCGACGTCAGCGGCTCCATGGACCTTTATAGTCGCTTCCTCATCCAGTTCATGTACGCGATGGGAAACGAGATGACGGGCGTGGACTCCTGGGTATTCAGCACTCGCCTTACAAACATAACCAAGACCCTTCGCAACCATCCCTTCGAGGAAGCCATAAAGGTGGCGGCAAGGGAGGTAAACGACTGGTCAGGCGGGACTGCTATTGGCTCATGTCTCTGGGAGTTCGCCAATGGGGCCGGCAAGCGGAAGGTCAGCTCGCAGACAGTTATCATCATCGTTAGTGATGGCTGGGACAGGGGCAACGTAAAGGCCCTTGAAGAGTCTATGAAGACCCTTAAGAGGCGTTCCCTGAAAATAGTCTGGCTCAATCCTTTGCTTGGAAGCCCAAGTTACCAGCCTTTAGCCCTGGGTATAAAGACAGTTCTTCCCTACATAGACTATTTTCTCCCTGCCCATAACCTGGACAGCTTGCTGAGGCTTAGTAAGACTCTTCAGGAGATACATAGTCTACTGTAGGCTATAGGCGACAGTCGAGCAGGCTGGTGCTTGAGGTTCTCGGAACCTGTAGTGAGGCTCTCGAACTGAGTACGGGCGATGCCCCCTCGACGAGGCTCATGACATGCCTAGAGAGCGTCTGGCTGCCCAAGTATATTCTATTTCGATGGAAACTCTGCCAATGACCACACTGTTTGTTGCCGGATACAAAGAGCTTGCGGGCAAAACGACTATATGCGCGGCCGTTGGTAAGCAGTTACAGGCACTCGGGATAAGGACCGACTATATAAGGGTAGCGGATTCCGCAGACGGAGACAGCTCACAAAACGCTGCCTTCGACCAAGACTTTATATCCAGAGCTTTGTCACCAACAATGTCCGCCTCGGCCGCTGATAACCCGCCGGTCCTTCCACAAATTGGAGGCGTAGAGGATTTTGTAGCGACGCTCAAAGGTTCCTCCACGCTGCCGAATGACGGCGCTGTCACCTCCGTGACTCTAATCGAGCTGCCAGGCGCTTTGGACCAGAGCACACTGCCAGCTATCATGCTTACGGTCCGCGATCTGGACGCCCGAATCATGATAGTAGTCAAGTACCGCCAAAAGCTCAGCGCTCAAGAGCTAGTCAGTCTTATCGGGCAAAACGTTGAGAGGGTGGTGGGCGTAATCCTGAACGGAGTACCCAGGAAGCTGTTCGCCAGAAGCTCAGCGGCCTTGCTTAGCAGCTTTGAAGGCGCCGGGCTTAATGTGCTGGCGATCCTGCCGGAAGACCGCGTGCTCTGTGGGTTCACCATCGGGCAGATGGCGGAGGAGTTGGGCGCCGAGTACCTCTGCCTCCCGGAGAAGGCGGACGTACTGATCGAAAACTTGATGCTGGGCGCGAATGCCGCCGACCCGGCATACACTTACTTCAGTCCAAAGCCGAACAAGGCTGTGTTCTGTCGCTCGGACCGTCCTGATATACAGTTGGCGGCCCTGGATACAGAGACAAGATGCCTGGTGCTAACCGGGTTAGGACGTTATCAGCAGAGTCTGGTTTACCGAGCTGAAGACCTTGGAGTAGCCGTTCTAAGGGTACCCAGCGACACGTACAGCACGATAATGGCGCTTCACGGCATATTCCAAAAGGTCAAGTTCAGGCAGGTGGAGAAAGTCACGCGGGCTGTCGGCCTGCTGTCAGAGGCCGGCGGCGTTGCCAGGCTGGTACAACTCGTTTTGAGCTCCGGGGTCAGCCCTTCTTCCTGAACCTTCAGCGGACACCGAAAGCTCGGCGGCAGATACCGCAATTGTGCAATAAGGACAAGCCTTCCATTCAAGATCTAAAGACTTGCCACATCCAGGGCATGGCTGCCTTAAACTAGCGCGACAATACGGACATATTATAAAGTCGGCCTGCGCCAGGCGTTTACACCTGGGGCAGGCTAAACGCTCTTCCAGGTCCCTAAGCAGCGTCTCCTCCTCAAGGGCCCTGTCGTACCGGTCAGCGAGAGTCTCCCTGGGTCTAAGCGCCAGGTACATCAGAAGCCCGGGAAGATTGAAAGCAGTAACGATAATGACTGAGAATAAATGCACTAATAGGTCTTTGCTTCTCGCTCTTATGTCACGATAAGTCCACACCAATAGGCTAAACCAAAGAGCGACTGCGTACGCGACTATCATCGCCACCGTAACTTGTATGACTACAAGCAACTCTTGCGGTAGAGACATAGACTGTTACTCCCGTCATTCTAAAGTGAGCGTAATTATACCATGTGAACTGACGCTAAAGCCACAATCCGTATTCACTCATCTAAAATGTTACTGAAAGAGGTATGGTTAACTCAGCTAAGAATGTTACTGAGGGGAACATGCCGATTGACGAAAAGATGACCGTGAATGAACGACGGAAATACCTTAATCTTATGAGCCCGCGTTATCATAAG
>SHYC01000036.1 GCA_009693005.1 Dehalococcoidia bacterium
TGAGGACCCAGGTTACCATATCATCCACTCGCCCTCTGTAATACCCTGCGATCATCCCTAACGACACGCCTACGGTCAAGTTTATTGCGGCCACCAGAGCGGCAAAAAAAAGTGATACTCTGCCTCCGTAGATCAATCTTATCAACTCGCTCCTTCCATACTCATCACTCCCCAGCCACCATACAGCCGGGCCTAAAGAGGGCTGCCTGAAGATATGGTCCAGGTCGATCTTTTCAGGAGGGTGTGACGCAGCATCTGAAATAAGCGGCGCCGCCAGCGATATTAGAAATAGAGCGCATATTATCATGCTTGCGGCAGTCAGTGACGGCGTTCTTGCCGCTATTCTAATGATGGCGCCCAGCGCGGCCCTTCGAGAATTATACTTCTGTAGCGCGCCCTGGGTAAGGTGAGAAGTAGAGTCATGAGGCATAGTGGGAGGCCGGTCAGCTGTGCTTTATTCTAGGATCGACCCAGGCGTAGGCGATGTCAGCGATAAGGTACCCGACGACTACCAGAATGGAGCTAATAACAATCAGACCCATTAGTACGGGGTAGTCACGCTGCATGGCCGCATCGAACCCCATTCTTCCCATGCCAGGCCATGAAAATATCGTCTCAATCACAACTGCTCCGCCGAAGAGCCGCTCGAGTGAGCCTCCCAGCAAAGTTATTATGGGGATAAGAGCATTTTTCGCTACGTGTCGGGTCACTACCACTTTTGTACTCAATCCTTTTGCGTTAGCTGTTCTGATATAGTCCTGGTGCAGCACCTCAAGCGTCTCAGCTCTGATAAATCTGGAGAATATCGCAATGCTGGTGGTGGATAGCACGACGGCAGGAAGAATTAGATGCTTCAAGCGGTCTATTACATCTGTGCCGCCAGTGCTCAAGGTGTACATGCTGCCCGCAGGCAAGACCCGCAGCCATAGGGAGAAGACCAATATGCATAGAATGCCCAGCCAGAACTGCGGTATAGCGCTGCCCAATACTGCAATAAGTCTGGATACATGGTCCCATACGCTGCCTGCGTTTAAGGCTGCAACAATACCAAGGGGAATCCCGACCAGCAAGGATAAGGTCAGCGATACAATCGTTAACTGGAGTGTGTTTCCCATGCGCTGAAAGACCATTAGGCTGACCGGCTGATTAGCGAAGAATGAAGTGCCAAGATCAAACCGCATTAGCTTTGAGAGCCAGTTCAGATACTGAATCAAAATGGGCTGGTCCAGACCTAGCTGGCTGCGAAGTCTTGCGATCTCGTCGGGGTCAAGTCCGCCTGCTCCGAAAACAAGGAGCTGTACCGGGTCTCCGGGGGCCATGTGAACCAGAGAAAACGAGGCTATTGTTATTCCGAACACGGTGGGTATGGAGTATAGGAGTCGTCTGAGGATGAATTTTGCCATATCTTGTTTTGGCTAAACCCGCCGAGCCCCGTCCTTTCTTGGCTGCCGAGCGGAAATTGCAATGGTTGCAGGGGCATCACGCCTAGCGGCCACAGGCCGCAGTATACCTTTACCAACGCTTACTTTTGCACAATCCTGATCAACGCACGGCATTATTACTTGCCTGTATCTGAGTACCATTCGTTCAAGTTCCAAAACATTCCGCTCCACGGACTTGGATTGACGCCCTGGAGTCGGCTGCTGACCCCGTAGAGGATTCTCGGAGCGAAGAGGAAGTTATACGGCTGGTCTTCGGCCAGGATCTTCTGAAACTTGCTGTATATCTCTTTACGGCTGCCCTGGTCGCACCCCGGGAGCGTACGGCCCTCGTCCAACAGTTTGTCCACTTCCGGATTGACATAGTTGATCACGTTTAGGCCGCCATCACCTCGCTGCGAGGAGTGCCAGACCGACTTCGAGTCCGGGTCAGCCCCCAGAGACCATCCGATGACCACCATGTCGAAGTCTTTGCTCTTGTTCATTCGGTCCACCAATGCTGTGAACTGCTCCAGTTGGACGGTCAAATCTATCCCAATCTCCTTGAACTGTTCCCTGGCAACGGTTGCGACTCCCTCCCTAACCTTGTTTCCGGAACTGGTGTATAGAGTTAGCTTAATCTGGTTGCCATCTTTATCTCTAAGAAGGCCGTCAGAGCTTTTCTTATACCCAGCCTTCTCCAAAAGCTGCGCTGCCTGGCTGGGATCGTAAGGGAACCTGGGCAGGTCGGGATCATAAGCCCACGAGGTCATTGGGATATGGGACAACATTGGCTCACCTTGTTTATCCAGAATAGTGCTGAGCATCTTGTCCCGGTCCAGGGCCATAGTAAGGGCCTGGCGCACTCTCGTGTCTTGAAGGAATGGTCGGGCCATGTTGTAACCCAGGGAGGTGTACTCCAGCGCCGGAAAATCATATACGTTGAGTTCTTGTGTAGACTTCATTTCAGACACCAGTTGCGGCTGGGAGGTAAATTCGCCCGCATCCAGGTCTCCGGTCTTTAGCTGAGCGGCTATAACGTTAACATCTTTAACAACTTTATATATAAAGGCATCTATGTTAGGCGGGCCGCCCCAATAGTTTTCATTAGCCGTTAGAGTAATGTGGTCGTCTTTGACCCACTCGTTAAAGATAAAAGGGCCAGTACCAACTGGAGCATTACTATTGAAATCATCGGTGTTAATATCGGTACTTTTCTCCAGGATATGTTTGGGGACTATCGGCATGCTCATGCCGGTGATTAAGAACGGGCAAAAAGAGCCTTTAAGCTCTACGACCAGTGTGTTCTTGTCTGGGGTGGAGAAGCTTTTAACCTGGTCGTACAAGCTCCTCCTAACTGTCTTGGTCTTTGGGTCGAGAATGGTCTCGTAAGTAAACCTGGCGTCTTCGGAAGTGACCGGCGTTCCGTCATGCCACTTGACTCCGTCTCTAATCTTAAAGGTGTATCTCAAGCCTTCGTCTGATACGCTCCAGGACTCGGCCAGCATCGGCTTAGGCGCTCCGGTCTTCGCATCAGTAGCGACGAGGCCTTCAAAGATCAGATTGCTCACGGTCCTGGAGTTTGCATCGGAGATAAGAATAGGGTTCAAGCTCTTCGCGTCTGCCGCGGCGCCGTATACTACAGTGCCGCCCTTAACCGGCTCTGACCCCTTTTGTCGCACATCAGGCTGTCGCGATTGACACGCTGCAAGAATAGGGACAAGCAACAGTAGGGATACCAGGAGCGCGGTTGCGGCAGATAGCACTCTTTCTCTGTGGCGTAGTTCCAGAATCCTCACCGTTTCCTCGCTGGCACATAAATATGGCTGTTGGCTGTATCCTCTTCATTGTACTAATTCACCAGCACTTTGCAAGGCAAATAGCGTTCGCGGAGTTTAATCTTGCTGAGGCAATGCCGAAGGGTGGGTGTGTGCCGGCATCTGAGGAGGTTCAGGCGACCCAGGGTGAATTTCACAGCATAGAGTCTATTACTGTGGCAGAAGTTGCTATATCACAATTCAGCGATATTAGGTAAATCCGGGCCGTGTGTGAACCTCCGGACAGCGTCGAAATACTGCTGCCAGCCTATCAGCAGGATGTCGTTGTGGCCTGCTCCCGGTATCGTTTCAAGCGTCTTGTCCTTTGTCGTAAGGGTCTCGTAGAACTCCAAGGCTCTGGCTAGTGGGATCATGGTGTCCATCTCCCCGTGCATGACCAGGGTAGGCAGGGAAATAGATTGTATCTTTTCGATATGGTCTCGCTCCAGCTCAGCCGCTGCTTCCGCCTTGCCTTGAGATATCAAGAGGTCTACCCATCTGCTTACTGAGGCTGAGCCGCTTTCGGCGATCAGGCCGCTCAGGTCTTCCGGATAGTATGCGGCCAGCTCGACGGCTGAGTGGCATCCCATAGACCTTCCCATAATGAAGAGCTTACCTGAGAAACCCTTCTCTAAGAGCACTTCTTTGAGCGTACGAAAGATCACGTGAGCATCCGACATCATCGCCGGGATAGATGGGCTGCCTCCGCTTGTTCCGTAACCACGATAGTCAGCAACGAAGAGGTTGATGCCGGACTTCAGGTAGAAAGGGGCAGTGTAGTCATAATGATAGACTATTTCACCGTTGCCGTGGAAAAAGAGTATGGTGGGTGACTCCGGATCGTGTTCGTAGAATCGGCAGCCGATCTCCACGCCAGGCTCCACTTCCACAGAATAGTCCGAGGCGAACGGAGGCGGAGGGGTCCACTCTCGTTGGGGATAAAAGATACTGGTTGAGATTTCGGGCATATCCAGAAGAGAGTAATCAGGCGGCTGAAACATCTTCATCTATCCTCACCTCAGTCGTTGTAGCTCTAAGTGTACCCCTAACATATCGTCCAGTAAATGCTGGTCATACTGTTTTGGCTCCAAGGCTGTTCAAAACTCTAGATCCCTAACACGTTTGACGTCAGCAGCGTCAGAATGACGGTAACGGTGAGTATGCTGACCAGGGTGCTTATCACGACCACTCCGGTGACGAAACGCGGGCTGGCGTTGAACTGCGTGGCTACAATAATCACGAAGACCGCGGTGGGCATGCTGGATTGTATGATCAAGACCTTGCGAGTCAGGTCCTCCATGCCGAGGAGCCCTGTTATGCCGAAGGCTATTATCGCAGAGAGGACCAGCCTCATGGCGACTGCCGTGCCCATTGCGACCGGCAACTCCAGTCCCTTTACCTGGGCCAACTGCATCCCAAGGACTATAAGCATGGATGGTATGGCCGCCTGGCCCAAAATCGTAGCAGGTTTGGATATTGCTTCCGGAATAGTGACCCCGCTAATGTCGGCTGCAATCGCGAGGAGGGCCGCGTACATCTGCGGCATCTTGAGCACCTGTTTCAGCGAGGCGATGCTGCCGGTACTCCCCCGTGAGGCCAGAAAGACAGCCAGCGTACCTCCCAGTATCGCCTGGCATACGAAGAATATTAGTCCGCTGTCCAACCCAGCCTGCTGGAAGGCCAGCAGCACCACGGATAAGCCGTAGTTTCCTGCATTGGGAAACATGGTGCCCAGAAAGAAGCCGCTCTGGTCGGCGCCCTTGAGTCGCAGCAGCTTCGATACAGGCCAGGACAGCAGCAGCGTTACCAGAGAGAAGACTACAGAATAAATGACGATCTTTGCCGCATGTTCTCCCGAAAGGCTGGAGTTAGTAAGCCCAGTGAAGACCAGGGCGGGACTGAAGATATAGATAACTGCCTGGCTCAAGCTCAATATTTGCATCTTGAGTATGCGCTGAGCCAAGAATCCTACGCCGGCCACGACAAAGACGGGCAGCACAACATCTGCGAATATCTGGAGCATTTATCGCCTCTAAACACTTATTATTCAGCTACGTGAGTGAGCATCTCATTATATCATGGGTATTTGTATAATCTTATGGTAATGGCCTTCAAAAAACCGCTCTAAACAAGCTCAATCGTTATGCTATAATTGAAACGTCCATCACCAACGCCGAAGTGGCGGAATCGGCAGACGCGGCAGTCTCAAAAACTGTTGGGGGGCGACTCCCGTGTGGGTTCGAGTCCCACCTTCGGCACCAATGTAATAAGCGCGCTGCCTTGATATACCGTCTTGTCTTCGAGATGCAGCTAGCAACTAATCGGAAGAGTAACAAGCCCGGATCTACCCGGGGCTTGTTCTATATCTGCGTTGATGGCAGATAGCACAGAACAAGGGGAGGTACTTGTGCTCAGCAGCGCCGTAGCGAAATTAAAAGTTGCGGTTGGCATCATGGTTGTATTGGCAACCTTGATAGGCGGCGCTTATTTTATTGGGATGAATCAGAAGAGCGGTGAGGTTTCGGCGGCTAATAAGCTGAGCGCTGAACTTCAGCAGCAGGTGAAAGCACTCAACAGTGGTAACCAGGTCCTGAATGCTAAGGACAGTCTGCATCGCTCGCTTGTAGAGCTGGACAAACGCAACTTCGGCACCGCTAATTCTTACGTGAGGGAGGCAGAGGCTTTCTTGCGAGAGGTCAATCCAAATGACGCTGGGCTGGCAGAGGATAAACTCCAGGCGGCGCAGAAGGCTGTCGAAGCGACTAATCTTATCGTCGTCCAGGACGTGGGCAGTCACCGTGCGGATATACTGGCACTCGTGAGCCAACTCGACAAGCTCGTTAGCAAGGAATAGAGGTTCTTGGATCTGGCTCCTGCTCTTATTTAGTTAGAAAATAAACACTTAGGTCGGCGTTGCCTGAGCTTCTCGAAGGCACCGCCCGCTCCTTTCGAGAGCCTCAAGGAACGGTCTACGCCCGTTTATCTCCTCCTTCGTGGAGGTCAGTCGCAGCTGGCATGGAGGATTCCCTAGATGTAGAACTTCTCTATGTCCGGATCGGCCATGCCCTCTGCCTTGAACATCTGGCCGTTGCGGGCATATCCCTCGGCTGTCCTCTCCGCCATCCCCTGCTGCCTCTCATTGGCGGGACGTATCTCCTGGTTTGGCGGAATACCGATGACGAAGGACTTGGCAGGGATTTCAGCGCGCTCCAGGACCACGGAGCCGGAGGCGACAACGGAATGTTCGCCGATGATCGCTTCTCCGTTTATCACCGCCTGATTCCCGATAAGCGTGAATGCGCCCACGGTCTTCCCATGGCAGGTCACTCCATGACCCAGGACCACGTGGTCCCCATAGTAGGCGTCGCTGTCAGAGTGAATGACGCAGCGGTCCTGGATATTTACGTAACGGGAGAGAGTAATCTTGTGGTTGTTGGCCCGGATGATGGTGCCAGGCCAGATATTGCAATATTCGCCTATCTCGACATCTCCAACCACGTAGGCAAACTCGCTTACGAAGGCGGTCGGATGTATTTTGGGGGTTTTGCCATTAAAACTGCGGATCATTATATCCTCCATCCCTAATCCTTGTGAATAGCCTCTGCGGGCAGAAAAAGTCCGTGCTGCCCATCGGTCTGTCAAATGATCGGCCGGACTGGCGCCCATGCTAGCATGGTTCGCTGCTGAGAGTAAAAACTACTTTTCCTTTTCCAGGCCAGATCGCGCGCGCCATTCGAGGAAGATACCTACTGCCAGCGGAAAGATGGCGTACGGTCCCACCATAATAAGACCATTGATCCCAGCTCCAATGATTACACCGTTTAATAGGGCGGACCGCCGCTGAGCGTAGACGTAGCTGAGATCTGCCAATATTCACCTCACGGGATTTTAATAACAGTGGCATTGTATTACATTATGAAGAGACAATCTACCGCGAGTTCTGCGAATGCGTCCAAGCTCCTTACTATGCCCTGATCTGTACGGCGTAGTCCCTGCCTTCCCAGCGGTCTTCCTCGACCCAGCGGAAGGTGAACCGGACCGGCGCTCTCTGGCCGGGTGCCGGCTCGATGTCGACGAACCCGATCCCCAGGCTGGTCTCTTGCGACCACGTTTCATGTACGTCCTGCCACTCGTTGTCCGTCCAAATCAGACGGAAGGGGGCTGATGCTTGAATCCGCAGCGTTACGCCCGGCGCTGCTGCCTCCACCTGACGGTTGTGTTTCCATACCTCCAACGCTTTGCAGCCGGCGTGGGTACGGTACCGTCCGGCTACGGATGGGATAAGATCGAAGACCTGCCCGTCATAACTCGATCGAAGCAGCTTCAGATATTCGGCATGCGCCCAGACCAGCGGCATGGCGGCACCTGTAGGGTAGCCAAGATAGAGGTGGCGCCGGGGCATATCCGCCTCGTCCCATATCTGCTCCGGCAGCAGTCCGACTTTGTATGCGAACCCCTCCAGCGCCTTGAGAAAGGGGCCGACCGCCCTGCCGGCGGCCAGCTCGTAGTGGCCCCGCTCGCCCGTAAGAAGCGGCCAAGCCCTACCCGTTCCCCATCCCTGATAAGGACTTCCATCGGACCGCTGGCCATACCCGTCGTTGTTGTAGCGACGCCAGCAGGGACCCAAGGGAGTCTCCACCTTCAAGACGGCGTCTATGACCTTGAGTGAGTCCTCAACCAGCGGGTCCAGAGGCTGGCGGATCCCGTAGCGGACCAGCTCGAGAAACCCTCCGTCCACGATCTCCACGCCCGAAAACTCCGATTGTTCCCCGGGCGCTTTATTGGCTATCCGGACGGTACCGTGATCGGGGTCTTCGTCCGGCCGGACATCGCCCGGCGCGACGGGATTAATTCGAATGAAGTGCCGCTTGATGCCTGGGACAAGGGTTCCCTGAGTGGTTACTGTCCATGGCTCCACGTGGCTTTCCAGAAAGTCAGCGTACTCCTGGATAAAGTCCGCGGTCCGTCCGTCCCCGCGCTCCCGCACCAGCTCTGCGGCACAGGTGAGCCCCGCTATGTTAGAGGCAAGCGTGGAGGGAGAATAGCCGCTGATCTCCTCCCAGCGATCCTGCGGAGTGGCCGGGCCCTCTCGAATGAGGTAGCCCGCTGCTTTCAACACCATAGGGTAAGGGTCGAAAGCCTCCAGCGCGTTCATTCGGGAGAGCCGCCAAGCCAGCAAGATCGGAAAAGCAACCTCATCCAGCTGCACTCCCTGCCAGTAAGGGGCCCCACTGATCCAGAAATTCTGATAGAATCCCCCGTCTGGCCGCTGGGAAGCCGCCAAGTAGATGAGGGCGCGCAGCGGTGTAGCCGTATCACCAGCAGCCAGCAGTCCCGTAGCACTGTTGACCATGTCCCTGGTCCATACCAGGTGATAGCCGCCCAGCTCTTCGTCTCCCTTGACATTGCCCCAGGGTATGCTGAGGGACGCGATCATGGCCCCCGGGTAGCTTTTATCTTCATGGGCTAGAATCAGCCTGCGGCTGGACCGGTAGAGAAGCCCACCGTCTTCCGACGCTTTCTCCAAGGGCAGCATATTGTCGCAGGCCCGTTCCCACTGCGCCAGAAAGCGCTCCCGGTGCTGCTGAAAGGGAAGTCCTAAAGATTGCAGTAGTGTGCTCACGGCCCCGTGCCTGCGGTCGCTGAACGCCAGACCCAGGGTGAACTCCGGCCCCTCGGAAAGGTCTATCTCGGCGGTAAGGGCAATATTGCCGTCGAAGGCGGCGTCAAACTGCCAGTCCATCTCCCAATTGTTTGATATGTCTGTCCAGCCGTCGCTGACGCCCGCATAGCCGCACGAGGTCCTTAACAG
Source organism: Dehalococcoidia bacterium (assembly GCA_009693005.1). Taxonomy (GTDB): domain Bacteria; phylum Chloroflexota; class Dehalococcoidia; order SHYD01; family SHYC01; genus SHYC01. Next base: position 9,048 of record SHYC01000036.1, read on the forward strand.
GGGAGTTGAAGCGCCCAACGCCAGACTGACGCCGCCCTTTTGAGCGGTGAGGATGCGCCGTCCTACGACGGTGATTACCTCCCCGTTGTTGCCCCACCCGCCGACCTCCAGATGGGGAGCGCACAGAACGAACAGCCGCAAGCGCGCCAGCAGCTCCGGCGCTGCTTCCAAACGCGTGTGGATTAGCAGGCACGACTGATGGGGGTCGGCGATGATCTCCTTCACCATGCGGTATCGGCCCTCGCGGTCGGTTTTGATGACCCGAAAGCCCAGCGCATGCTCTGACAGACACTCGACCTCGGAGTCGAGGTCGCGCCGCTCGTCATGGAAAAAGGTCTCGCCGTCGGTAATAAGGTACTGGAGGTCGCGAATCTGGGGCCGGTCGATAGTGGGGAAGTACACCTCGTTCACTATACCCAAAGACAAGGTGAACCAGACCCGACTGGCCGTATTATAGGCGGTCCCCACCGCTTCTTTGGCGCTGCCGGTCCAACGGGGCTCGATACCTGGGCCACCAAATGCTTGATTCATTTCTGCTTCCCCACGATCTCATTATTTTGTAAATGGGCTTTATTATACCATTCCCAAAAAATGTATGGTGCCGGGGCGTCGAAGCGCGCTGACGGGGACACGTTCCAGTATAAAACGGAGGGCCATACCGGCTTAAGATTGGTCTGGCCCTGGTTCCCCCTTCAAGGAAGGGGCAGAAGGAGGCTGGTTCGTGTAATTGAGAACCGGAGTGGATAATAACTCCTCTTGTGAATAGCTGTGCTCCGCTTGCAGTGGACAGCACAACATCAAGAGATATGTCGCGCGGACCTTGCACACAGCACTTGGGATCAACCAACTCTGGGCATTTCAGAAAGAAACACAGCTGCAGTCCGTTAGACCCAGCACAGCCCAGAAGCGCATCTAAGAAACTCTCCATGATATAATTCGTCATGGCGCGCAGCGGCCGACCGCTGAGCGTGTGGGGTTTGAGTGAAACGGAGCGCGATACTAGGAGGAGCCCTTTGGGAGAGATCAAGAAACGCAGACTTGGAAGAACCGGCTTGATGGTGACCGAGCTTGGACTGGGGACGCTGGATACTGGTCTCGTACCGGAAGGGATGGAGACTATTAAGCTGGCGGCGGAGCTTGGAATCAACTTTATCGATACCGGTCGGATTTACGAAGGCAGCGAGTATTTTATCGGTCAGGTCATAAAGGAGAGGGGCGAGAAGGGCTTCTATATAACAAGCAAGACGACCAAGCGCGCTTTCGACGGCGCGCAGTATGACGTCCAGAGGAGCTTATCCTTCCTTGGCATTGATAAAATTGAGTTGTATCAGTTGCACGATGTTGCGCCGGACTCCTGGGAAGAGGTGATGGGTGCGGAAGGAGCACTGACAGGTCTGAAAGAGGCCAAAGAGTTTGGCCTGATAGACCACATAGGTATCTCCTCTCATCATCTGGAGACTCTGGAGAAGGCGATCAAATGTGGCGAGTTTGAAGCGGTGGAGCTTGAGTACTCCGCCTACTATCAGGAAACAGAAGAGCTGATAGCTCTAGCCAGGAAGAATGACGTTGGGATTATCGTGATGCGACCGCTGGGAGGATCGGGGCGCGTGAGCAGCCTAAAGACTCAGATGAGAGACTCGGAGCGCCCGCTACTGCTAAGCCCAGCGATGCTCTTAAGATATGTGCTGTCTAACCCCGATATATCAGTCGCGATACCGGGAATGAGATATCCTTCGAGGGTTACAGAGAACGTGGAGCTTGCGCTGACCTACCAGACTCTCACTGACTCCGAGAAGCGGGAGTATGAGGAGGAAGCGGCAGGTCTGTTTTAGCATGGATTGAGGACACAGTCTCTATAGCGCATCTCTGGGACGGCGTGCTATTATGGACTAGAACCGTTGTCCGATACCTTAAATCCAGGAAGGTGGTCGTTTGGACGAGCGAACTTTGAAAGCGATCGCCGTCGGGGCGCTGATCGGCTTATTCGATGGTCTTACCGGCGTTGGCGGAGGGGCTATCCTGGTCGCCTTCATGGTCTCATGGCTGGGAATGAGCCAGCACCTGGCTCAGGGCACTACGCCGGCAGTCATCGTACCGGTGGCGTTCTTTGGCGCAATCACCTACGCGGTCCAGGGCATGAACGGCCGGTTCCTGTTTGATATCTCACTAGCGCTGAGTCTTATTCCCGCTCTGGCTTTCCCCAGCATCTTCGGCGTTTTCATCGGTGCCACCTGGATGTCCGCGTTGCCGGCGGCTCAGTTGAGGCGCGCCTTCGGCGTTTTTTTGTTCTTTATTGCGTTCTCCATGCTTACACGCGGGATTCTACCCATCGGAACGCCGCCTGGCGCATCCATCGCCGTGCCATTTATCTTCTGGATTATGCTTGGTTTCGTCACCGGTGTGCTCTCCGGGTTCCTTGGGATCGGTGGTGCGCTGGTAATGGCGCCATTTATGACGCTAGGTGCCGGGATTCCCCAACATATGAGTCAGGGGATAATCCTGGCGGTGGTTACCATCACCTCTGTAGTAGGCGTGTACGCACAGTACCGGCGCAGCAACGTGAGCATGGAGACGGTCCTTACCATGGCCCCAAGTTCGCTGATCGCGGTTGTTGCCGGTAGTCTGCTGGCTGGGCAGATGGACGCCTTCTGGCTGACCAAGATATTTGGGCTAGCAATGGCGTATTTCGCGTACCAGTTTGCCTTTGTTAGACCAAGGGAATTCCAGCAGAAGGCGAACCCTTCAGCCGGTTTCTACAGCATCTAACGCGCGACGTTAGGTTGTCCAGGTCGGACGGCTTCCCTTGCCAGTTAAAAGCTCTTGCCAAAGAGGAACATCCCCAAACTCCTTTAGGAGTTTGGGGATGTTCCGAGATACTAATGTCGTGGGACACTACCTGAAACACCTCCGGGGTTTGGCCTTACAGGACGCCCCATGTCCGAACCGATCACAGTCGCAGAGCAACGCCCTATTTGGCACGGACGGCGGCGGCTTCCCCCCAAAGTGTCGGGATAAGCTCTTCCAGGTCCAGCTTCTGCAGGGTCTCTACCGTGGGCTTGCTGGTCTCCGGGTCGTATCCGACGGTATCGTAGTAAGTCTTACGCATAAAGTCCCAACGCTCCATGACGTTTTGGCCCTTGGCCGGCCCGTCAATCGGTATGGAGCCGTACCTGGGCGAAGGCTTTTCGACCTCGGGGCCAATGCCACACCTTATGTTGAAGGCTTTGAAGAGGGCCGCGATGCGTTTTCCAAAGTGTATAGCATCATGCTTGTCCATGTTCCAACCCGTGACCGCGTTGAGGGCGTTGGCCGCATACTCCATGTAAGACCTTACGGTGAACTTGCATACGCCAAGAGAGTCCTCAAAGTGGGGCCTGCCCAGGTATATCCCGTTGGTCCTGGCGACATCCTCGGCATCGAAGGGATTTTGATGGGCTGGGAGGCCAAATTCAGTAGGGTGGACCATCGCGCCGACTTGTATGGTCCCGGTGCCGCTCACCGAGGCGTCCAGCATCTCCGCCCACCGCGCTCGGTGGTCGTGCCCGCGGGGGCTTGCGCCGTTGTGGATGAATATGGCGCAGTTGTACGCATCCTCACCGAGCTTCGGCGCCGCTATCCTGTTGCCGTCTGCAAGTATGTCTCCGATGCCTTCGCGCGTTGCGATCAGCTGGAGCAGACGGTTGGCGGACTCAACGTCCCCAAACTTTACCTCAAAGCCGACCTGCTCTTTGGTTATGTACCCCTTCTCCATGCACTCCATCACCCATCCACAGACCCAGCCGAATTCGTTTACGTCTACGCCGGCCTTGTCAACCTGGGTGTTCAGCCACGTGGTCTGTACGGGATCGGTAATGCCCAACTGGTGGCCGCACCCCGCCAGGCCCTCGGCCTCCGGCTCGTCCACTAACTGGCCTTTGTAAGGCCCGTTGGGCATCACGTTCATGTGGCAGTGTTTCATGCCGCAGCCGTTGCACTGGTGGCCCCGAGGAGAGAAGACCGCGCGGAAGGCGGGCGCCGCCCACTCATGGACCTTCTCCGGTGCCGGATATATGTTAGTCTGATAGTTCATAATGGGGACGCCCCCGCCGGAAAAGTCGCTCATAGGGCCGGGCAAGGTGCCCCAATTGTACAGGTTTGAGGAGCTGGGATCGTTCTTAAGGTCCCAGGAGATATCCTCGGCTGCCGCATAAAGTGCGGCAGGGTCATGTACACTTAAACTCTTGGTGCCTCGCGCTATGGCGACGCACTTTACCTTCTTCTTCCCCATGACGCAGCCGCAGCCGTTCTTGCTGGCCACGTGGCCGTAGTCCCCCTCGATTATCGCGAAGCGCACCAGGTGCTCGCCGGCCGGGCCGATACCGTAGACGCTCAACTGGTGGCCGGTTAGTCCCATCTCCTGGTAGAGGGTGTCCTGAGTTTGCCAGGTATCTTTGCCCAGCAGGTGTGACGCGTCCCGTAGCTCTACCACGTCATCTTTGATGTAGACATACACCCACTCCCTGGCCTGGCCCTGAAGGACTATAGCGTCATATCCTGAATACTTCAGGTTGGCGCCGAAGAAGCCCTGAGCCTGGGTGGAGCCCGCGCCGCCGGTCATCGGGCCTCGCGTCACGACGCTAAGGCCGCCCGTGCCCCAGATCGGTGTCCCACCGAGGGGGCCGGAAGCTAAGACCAGACGGTTCTCCGGATGGTCCCAGGTAACCTCCGGAGGGACCTCTTCCCACAAGATCTTGGCCCCTAACCCAGCACCGCCAATATATTTCCGGCACGTTTCGGGCGACAGCTCTTCAGTCCATGTACGTTCGTTGGTAAGATCGATCCTCAATATTTTACCGGCATAACCCGGAACGGTTTCTGACGCCATATTCCTATCCCTCCCAAATAAACTTCCTGGCGAATTAACTGTTAGCGGCTCTTGAAAAAAGCCTGGCGCGGACCCCATTATCTCACTCAAATGACACGTATCCCGTTCGTTAACAGGGCACGGCGTCGCCGCTAGTATACCAGCCACCGCTTCTCCTTACAACCCGTCGTATTCACTCATCTAAAATGTTACTGAAAGAGGTATGGTTAACTCAGCTAAGAATGTTACTGAGGGGAACATGCCGATTGACGAAAAGATGACCGTGAATGAACGACGGAAATACCTTAATCTTATGAGCCCGCGTTATCATAAG